>CAVDZA010000001.1:0-108965 GCA_963613355.1 Bulleidia sp.
AATCGAGCACGTTGCCAGGTCATTATCAAAGAGAAGTTCATTCTTCTCTTTTTTTGTGCTTTATAAGAGACATTTTTAGGGGTATAATACCACAGCGAGGCAATATTATGAATGAATTAAATCTTTATACACATTCTACAGATGAAACACATGAATTAGGTAATCTAATTGGTAAAAATGTAAAGAAAAATATGGTTATTCTTCTTGATGGAGATCTTGGTGCTGGAAAGACAACATTGACACAAGGTATTGGAAAAGGTCTTGGTGTGAAAAGAAATATTACTTCACCTACATTTACGATTCAAAAGATCTATCGTGGTGAAAAGATGAATCTATACCATATCGATGCTTATCGTATGGAAGGTGTTGAACAAGATCTAGGTTTTGATGAATATTTTTATGATGATGGTCTTACTGTTATTGAATGGTCTCAGTTTATGAAATATTTGATTCCTGATGAATATTTGATGATATCGATCCATCTATTAGAAGATGGTAGTAGAGAATTTCAATTTAAGGCAATTGGAAAAGAATACGAAGCTTTATTGGAGGATTTAAAATGATTACTTTATGTATGGATACAAGTCATACTTGGCTTGCGATTGGTTTGATTAAAGATGATGAAGTCATTGGAAAAGTTCAAGAACAGTGTTGGAAGAAACAAAGTGAAGAATTATTTCCTAAAATGATTGAATTAATGGATTCTTTAAATCTACAACCAGAGGATATTGATCAAATCGTGATTTCAAAGGGACCTGGTTCTTATACGGGTGTAAGAATTGCGATGACAGTGGCAAAAGTCTTCTGTGCGATGAGAGATCTTCCAATTTATACAGTATCTACTTTATTACTTTATGCTGGAAAGAAAAATTGTAGAGTCGTTACAGATGCGAGAGGTAAGAGAGTCTATACATGTCTATTTAAGGATGGAAAAGCTTTGGAACAAGAACAAGCTATTTCTATTGATGAACTTCCAAATGAGGATATTGAAATCGTTGGGGATGGAAGTTTAGTAGGTAAGGAAGATAACTGGCCAGATATCATTGATAATTTCAATGATCTAAAAGAGGAATGGGAATCTTATGAGAACGTACATCTTGTTGTTCCTGAATATTTAAAATCATCTGATTCTTATCTTCCTAATAAATAAGTATGATTAGAGAATTTGAAGATAAAGATCTAGAAGAAATCGTTCAAATAGAAGAAGAACTATTTGGAGAGGATCGTTGGAACAAAGATACATTTTTAGAACAAATCAATGATAATCCTTACGCAACGATCTATGTTTATGAAAAAGATGATCATGTTGTAGGGTTTGTTGATCTATGGATTGCGTATGAGAATGCAGATCTTGCCAATATTGGAGTTTCAAAACAATACCAAGGAAAAGGTATTGGTAGTGAATTGATGACATTTTGTGACAAGGTCGTTCAAGAAAAGAAATGCGAAAATTATAGTTTAGAAGTACGTGTTTCTAATGTTAACGCAATTCATTTATATGAAAAGTTTGGATTTCAAAATGTTGGGATCCGAAAGAATTATTACGCAGATGGAGAGAATGCGTATCTAATGATAAAGAAGTAATGGAGGCTATTTTATGACAATGTTATTAGCTTTAGAAAGTAGTTGTGATGAAACTGCTTGTGCAATTGTAAGAGATGGAAAAGAAATATTATCCAATATCGTTTCATCTCAGATCAATGTACATACACAATATGGTGGTGTTGTACCAGAAGTAGCTAGTAGAATTCATGTAGAAAATATCTCAACTGTTGTTACAGAAGCTATCAAACAAGCAAATGTAACGATGGATGATATTGACGCAATTACATTTACACAAGGTCCTGGTTTGATTGGTTCCTTACATGTAGGCGTACAAGCTGCTAAGACCCTTGCGTGGGAGTTTCATAAACCACTTGTTCCAGTTAATCATATGACAGGTCACATCTACGCAAATCGTTACGCATTAGATCATGATCTACAATTTCCATTATTAGCTCTTGTTATTAGTGGTGGTCATTCACAATTGGTATGGATGGAATCAGAATATGATTTTAAAGTCATTGGTGAAACGAGAGATGATGCGATTGGAGAAGCATATGATAAAGTTTCTAGAGTATTAGGAACTGGATATCCTGGTGGACCGGTTATTGATAAAATGGCAAAACAAGGTAAAGAACATTATCATTTACCAACGCCAAAAGTTGATACGCCTTATGATTTCTCTTTTTCAGGTCTAAAGACAGCAGTCCTTCAATTGATCCAAAGAGAAGAAAAGGCTGGAAATCCAATCATTAAAGAAGATGTAGCGTATGCATTCCAAGAAACAGCTTTAGGACTCATGGTCTCTAAAACGATGAATGCGGTAAAGAATCTAAACCCAAAGATGGTCGTTACTGCTGGTGGTGTAGCTGCTAATTCAAGATTAAGAGTTTTACTGGAAGAAGAAATGAAGAAATATCCAAATATTGAACTATCACAACCTCCAATCAAGTATTGTACAGATAACGCAGCAATGATTGGAGCTACAGGATATATTGCATATAAACAAGGTATTCGTTGCGGTTTTGATGTATCCGCAGATCCATCATTACCAATGCCAGGTGAAGAATAAGTTTAATAAATTTACACTTTTTTTCACAAAGTCATTATTCAGTGCTAAAATAGTCATTAGGTGATTAGAATGATAACTGAAAGAAAAGTACCAAAAGCAACATTACAAAGATATCCTGTATATCTCAAAGCACTAAGAAAATTAAAAGCAGAAGGCGTTACAAAGATCATGTCTCGTCAACTAGCTGAATATGTCTCAATTGAATCCACAACGATCCGTAGAGACTTTTCATTTCTTGGAAGCTTAGGAAAACAAGGTTATGGTTATAATGTAGAAGATCTGATCAAGAAGTTCTCTGATGAATTAGGTGTTAATTTTGATGAGAAGATCGTATTGATTGGTGCAGGTAACTTAGGAAAAGCTTTATTGAACTACAATAAATGGAACCATGTCGTAGGTGAAATCGTTTGTGCTTTCGATCTTGTTCCAGAAAATGTACATGGAGCTTCTGTACCTGTATATCATTTAAATCAAATTTCAGAAAAGATGCCACAGGGTTGTAGGATCGCAATTCTTTGTATCTCAAAAAATGTACAAGAAACTGTTGATCTTCTTGTTGAACAAGGAATCAAAGGTTTTGTTAGCTTCGCAGTGGATCATTTCTCTGTTCCACAAGGCGTATATGTAAAACAAGTGGATGTCGTTAGCAGCATCCAAGAGCTTGTGTTTGAAACAAACTCTATGAAGAAATAAAAAGAAATAAGGGGAATTAATATGCCAACAGAAATGAGTATTCGTGAGTTATATAGACTTACAGCAACATCAACAACAGAATATGAAAAAGATCAAATCGAATATGTTCAACTACAAGGTTGGGTACGTTCAAATAGATCTGGTAAGAATGTATCTTTTATTGCGTTAAATGATGGTACATATTATCAAAATGCACAGATCGTTTATACAGCTGATACGCTTTCTAATTATGATGAAGTTGGAAAGTATTTAACAGGTACTGCAGTATCTGTCATTGGTAAGTTCGTATTGACACCTGAAGCTAAACAACCATTTGAAATCCAGGCTACAGAGATCAATCTAGAAGGTGCTTGTGATTCTACATATCCTTTACAGAAGAAGAGACACTCTTTTGAATATCTAAGAGAAATTGGTCATTTAAGACCACGTGCAAATACATTCTCAGCAGTATTTAGAGTAAGAAGTGCTTTAGCTATGGCTATCCACACATTCTTCCAAGAACAAGGATTCGTATATGTGCACACACCAGAAATCACTGGAGCTGATGCGGAAGGTGCAGGTGAAACATTTACAGTCACAACAAGAGAAGATGGTAAGTACGAAGAAGATTTCTTTGGTAAGCACGCTTCACTAACTGTTTCTGGTCAATTACAAGCAGAAGCATTTGCGTTAGCTTTTAGAGATGTATATACATTTGGCCCTACATTCAGAGCTGAAAACTCAAATACAACAAACCATCTCGCAGAATTCTGGATGATCGAACCTGAAATGGCATTCGCAGATCTAGACTTTGATATGGATGTCATTGAAGATATGATCAAGTTCTGTATCGATTATGTTTATGAAACATGTCCAGAAGAAATGAAGTTCTTTAACGAAAGAATTGATACGACATTGGAAGAAAGATTAAATCATGTTCGTAACAGTGAATTTAGAAGAATGCCATATACAGAAGGTATTGAAATTCTAAAGAAGGCTGTAGAAGATGGTGTGAAGTTTGAAAACTCCAAGATCGAATGGGGCATGGATCTTATGACAGAACATGAAAGATACCTCACAGAGAAGGTCGTTCAAGGTCCTGTATTCTTAACAGATTATCCAAAGGACATTAAGGCTTTCTACATGAGACAAAACGATGATGGTAAGACAGTTGCGGCTGTTGACTGTTTAGTACCTGGTGTAGGTGAACTTGTTGGTGGTTCTCAACGTGAAGAAAGATTAGATGTCTTAGAAGCACGTATGGATGAATTAGGAATGAACAAGGAACATTACCAATGGTATCTAGATCTAAGAAGATATGGTGGTTGCCAACATGCTGGATTTGGTCTAGGTTTTGAAAGACTAGTTATGTATATTACTGGTATGGAAAATATCCGTGATGTCATTCCATTCGCAAGAACACCAAGAAACTTAAACTTCTAATCAGTACAGATATTTCAGGAATGGAAATCTTCCATTCCTTTTTTAGGAAAAGAACATGTTATACGCAATATCAAAAGCTTCAAAATACTATGGTGCCGAAACAGTATTTGAAGATATCAATTTTGAAATCAAAGGTACCGAGAAAATAGCCTTAGTAGGTAGAAATGGTTGTGGAAAGACAACATTTTTAAGATGCATGTGTGGGGAAGAAAACTTTGATAAAGGTTCTATTAGTATGCAGAATGGAACAGTGATTGGTTATCTTGCACAGAAGGTCTTAGAACATGATGATTGGACCGTTGAACAAGAACTCATGACGATCTATGAA
Organism: Bulleidia sp.; assembly: GCA_963613355.1. GTDB lineage: Bacteria > Bacillota_I > Bacilli_A > Erysipelotrichales > Erysipelotrichaceae > Bulleidia. Next base: position 5,058 of record CAVDZA010000001.1, read on the forward strand.
CCACTTTTTGCGATACAAAGACAAATGAATGATCTAGAAGATAAGATGGCTATAGATTATTCTGAAAAGATAATGAACCAATATGCTGTGCTTCAAGAACGTTTTGAAGCGATGAATGGATATAATTGGGAATCAGAAATGAAGACCGTCTTTACACGTTTTGGATTTGAAATCGAAGATCTTAAGAAAACGATTGGTACTTTTTCTGGAGGACAAAAAACAAGGATCGCATTTGTAAGATTATTATTATCAAAACCAGATATTCTTCTATTAGATGAACCTACAAACCATTTAGATATTGATGCGATAGAATGGCTAGAAGGATATGTAAAGAATTATCCTAAAGCAGTCGTTATCGTATCACATGACCGTATGTTCTTAGATCATACAGTAGAAGTCGTCTACAACATGGAATATGGAAAAATGAAGCGTTATGCAGGTAACTATTCATCTTTTACAGTACAACGTGATAATGATCTAGAAAGACAACAAAACGCATATATCCGTCAACAAAAAGATATTGAAAGACTTCAAGCTTTGATCGAGAAGTTCCGTTATAAAAAAAATAAAGCCGCTTTCGCACAATCTAAGATCAAATATTTAGACCGAATGGAAAAATTAACTGTTGATCCAACAGATACGAAGACATTCCATGCGCACTTTACTCCAGCTATCAAAGGAGGAGAAAAGGTCTTAGAAACAGATCATTTAAAGATTGGATATGATCATGTCTTAACAGAAGTATCCATGAAGATGAGAAGAGGAGATCGTATCGCAATCATTGGACCTAATGGAACAGGAAAGTCTACATTTGTGAAGACCTTGATGCAGATCATTCCTTCTTTAGGAGGATCTTACTTATTTGGACATCAAATTGAAAAGGGATACTTTGACCAACAATTAGCACAATTCTCTACAGGTAAAACAGTCTTGGAAGAATTATGGGATGAACACCCTGAACTAGATCGAACAGAAGTAAGAAGTGTGTTAGGTCAGTTCTTATTTAGTGCGGATGATGTGTTTAAGCTTGTTGATGTTTTATCTGGAGGAGAAAAGGTTAGGCTTTCTTTTGCGAAACTATTACTAGAACATAGTAACTTGTTGATCTTAGATGAACCTACAAATCATCTTGATATTCCTGGAAAAGAAGCTTTAGAAGAATCTTTAAAAGGATTCACAGGTACGATCTTATTTGTTTCTCATGACCGTTATTTCATAAAACAATTAGCGACAGGACTTGTACGTTTTGAAGATGGAAAAGCAGAGTTTATTGAAAAGACGTATGACGAATACATGGAAAGTGAAGATGCGAAACCTGTATTAGCTTCAAGCCATGAAGAAAAAACAGTATCTTCAGAAGCAACACGTAGACAAATATCTCCAGAAGCGAGAAGAAGAGAAATCGCTAAGATTGAAAAACAAATCACAGAAAAAGAAGAAGAACTGGAAGATATGCGAGCTTTACGTTTTGAACCAGAGTATTATCAAGATTACACAAAGATGAATGAACTAGATCAAGATATCGATGATATTCATAACGAAATCGCTCATTTAGAACAAAGATGGGAAGAATTGTTAGAAGAAGAATAAATTCTATATTTACGATAAAGCGAAAATGAATTAAAATTTTAATTGGTTGAAAAGGAGTAAATGAAAATGAATATTTCACCATTACAGACTGAAAGATTAAAGTATGAACCAAAATTACCAGGAATGCTAAGAAACGGTATTTCTGCAATCTGTGTTAAGGAAGGCGAAGAAACACAGAGCGTAGCTGATCAAGAAAAGATCAAGGCTTTATTCCCTAACACTTATGGTAAGAAGGAAATCACATTCGAAAAGGGAGAAAACACAAGTGCTGCTAAGAAACAAGTAGTTGGTGTTATCTTATCCGGTGGACAAGCACCTGGTGGACATAACGTTGTTTGTGGTCTTTACGATGCTCTAAAGGCAACAAGTTCTGAAAATGTTCTTTATGGATTCAAGAATGGTCCAAGTGGATTATTAGATGATGACTATCTAGTATTTGATGATGAATACATCAATCAGTATAGAAATACTGGTGGATTTGATATCATCGGTTCTGGTAGAACAAAGTTAGAAACAGAAGAACAATTCGCAGTAGCTGCTGAAGTATGTAAGAAGCATGGTATTACAGCTATCGTTATCATCGGTGGTGATGACTCTAACACAAACGCTGCAGTATTAGCTGAGTATTTCGCTGCTCATAATACAGGCGTACAAGTAATTGGTTGCCCTAAGACAATCGATGGTGACCTTAAGAATGAAGATATCGAATGTTCATTCGGTTTCGATACAGCTACAAAGACATATAGTGAAGTTATCGGTAACATTGAAAGAGATGCTAACTCTGCTAAGAAGTATTGGCATTTCATCAAGGTAATGGGCCGTTCTGCTTCTCACGTAGCTTTGGAATGTGCTTTAGAAACACAGCCAAACGTATGCTTGATTTCTGAAGAAGTAGCAGCTAAGAAGATGTCTTTAGCTTCTATCGCTGACTATATTGCAGATTCAGTAGCTAAGAGAAGTGAAAATGGTATGAACTTCGGTGTAGCTATCATCCCTGAAGGTGTTGTTGAATTCGTTCCTGAATTCTCTGTATTGATTGGAGAAATCAATGAATTATTAGCTGGTAGCAAAGCTGATGAATTTAACGCATTACCAACATGGAAAGATAAGTACGCTTTCATTGAAAATGGTCTAACAAAGGAATCTATGGCAGTATTCGCTATTCTTCCTGAAACGATCCAACAGCAGTTATTCTTAGAAAGAGATCCACATGGAAACGTACAGGTTTCATTGATTGAATCTGAAAAGTTATTCTCTGCTTTAGTTAAGGCTAATCTTGATGAAAGAAAGAAGAACGGAACATACAATGGTAAGTTCAATGCATTACATCATTTCTTCGGTTATGAAGGAAGATGCGCATTCCCATCTAACTTTGATGCAGACTACTGCTACTCATTAGGTTACAACGCATTCATGTTGATCCAATATGGATACAATGGATACCTATCAAAGATTTCTAATCTTTCTAAGCCAGCTGAAGAATGGGTTGCTGGTGGTATGCCAATCACTAAGATGATGAACATGGAAAGAAGACATGGTGAAGACAAGCCAGTTATTAGAAAGGCTCTTGTTGAACTAGATGGTGCTCCATTCAAGTATTTCGAAGCTCATAGAGATCAATGGGCTGTAGAAACAGCATTCACATATCCAGGTGCTATTCAGTACTATGGACCAAGCGAAGTTTGTGATCTTACAACAAGAACATTAGCTTTAGAAAAAGGATTAATGAAGTAAAACAAAAAACCAGACTTAGGTCTGGTTTTTTTATGGCGGAGAAGAAGGGATTTGAACCCCCGCACGCTTTCACGCCTGTCGGTTTTCGAAACCGATCCCTTCAGCCTCTTGGGTACTTCTCCAAAGCTTAAATATTTTATCACAAACAATTCGTTTTAAATATAATTTTACATATCTTACTATGTAAAATATAGTGTCACTACAGGTGCTGCTAGTATGGATTTACAGATGAAGAGAGGTGTTCTTGATATATGTGTTTTAACTGCTTTGATGAAACAAGATTCATATGGATATCAGATCATTAAAGATTTAAAAGATGTTATTGAAATCTCTGAATCTACTTTATATCCAATCTTACGTAGATTAGAGAAGAACGGTTACTTAACGATTTATACGGAAGAATATAATTTCAGACTGAGAAAGATGTACAGCATTACAGAAAAAGGTTTAGAAAGGATTCAAGAATATTTAGAAGACTTACAAGAATTAATGAAGATCTATCGATATATTCAAAAGGAGACAAAAGATAATTGAAGAATATTTGAAACAATTAAAACAGATCCGAGTGAATAATCACTATGATGATGTAGATGACGCAATCAGATATATGAGAGAATTCGCAGAAGATAAGAAAGAAATGGGAGAAAGCGAAGATAGTATCATAGCTTCATTTGGAGATATTGAAGTTGAGGCAATAGAATCAAAAGATAGCTATACAGTTAAAATGGATAAGCTTTTTCATTCAAAAGAATATGGAACTGGTGTAAAATTGATTCAGTTAGAATCAACAACTGGTGATCTTGATGTTGAATTTAAATAAGAGGTAACTATGATCAATGAATTTTTAAAATCACGTATTCCTGATGCGAAGAAACTTGTAGAGGAATTAAATCATTCTTATGAGTATGTCAGCGTATTAGGAAACTATGTCAAAACAAAGGAAATCAAAGTAACAACAGCTTCTAGTTCTATCAATGAATTAGATAATGAATGTGGTTTTGTCATCAAAGCTTACAAAGAAGGGCACTATAGTGAATATTCTTGTGATGATATTCGAGGTGTAGATGCGAATGAGATTGCGGAAGAAATGAATATCACAACACCATATGCCGCAACGATTCCTTGTCTTCAAGAACAAGACCATACAGAGTCTTATCTAAGAGAAGATCCATCTTCTTTAACAGATGAAGAAATCTTCCAAAAACTTGTTGGTATCAAAGATTATGCACATCAAAAAGATGAAAGGATCATTCAAGTAGGATGTGTTTATAAGAAAAGAGAAACGTCAAAGATCTTTGTTTCTAATCATAAGTGCTTAGATCAAAAATATGATTGGTGTAACGGTGTCATGATGGTCATCTCAAGAGAAGGCGAAACGATCAAGAGCAACTTCTCAGGGGAAGGTGAAGTTGATTCTTCTGTGGCATTAGAAAAACTAGATGCCAACAAAGATAACGTCATTGATATTTGTTTGAAGCTTCTTCACGCTAAACCTATCGTTCCAGGAACATACGATATTATCGTTGATCCTTCCGCTGCTGGTCTGATCGCACATGAAGCTTTTGGACATGGCGTAGAAATGGATATGTTCGTAAAAGAAAGAGCGAAGGCAGTTCATTACGTTGGTAAGCCAGTCGCAAGCGAAGTCGTTAATATGTATGATGGTGCTGCTTCTTGTTTGTCTGCCGCTTCTTACTTCTTTGATGATGATGGTGTGGAAGCATCTTCCACAAATATTATCAAGAATGGTATCTTACAAACAGGTATTTCTGATTGTTTGAGTGCGATGGAATTAGGTACGACTCCTACAGGAAATGGTAGAAGAGAATCTTATAAGAGAAAAGTCTATACAAGAATGACAAATACATTCTTTGATAAAGGAAATGATAAGTTTGAGGATATGTTGAAATCTATCAAACATGGTTACTACGTATGTCAATCCAACAATGGTATGGAAGATCCTAAGAACTGGCAGATCCAATGTACTGCTTCTTATGGATTAGAAATCAAAGATGGTAAATTGACAGGAGAAATCGTAGCACCAGTTGTCATTTCTGGTAGTGTCATTGATCTATTATCATCTATTACGATGGTATCTGATGAATTACATGTCTTTGGAATGGGAATGTGCGGTAAAGGACATAAAGAGTGGGTCTTCGTATCTGATGGAGGACCACATTTGAAAGGAAGAGCGAAACTATCATGATGAAGATCGAAGATATTATTACAATTCTAAAAAACAATCATGAGATTTCAGATTATGAAATCAATCATGAAACTAAACATTCTAGTGAACTCTTCTTTGTGAAGAAAAAGATGGAATTGAACCGTATCGTTCATACAGAAAATATCTCTATTACGATCTATAAAGATGTAGAAGATAAAAGAGGTAGTAGTTCTATCGTCGTAACAAGTGCAGATGATAAAGAATCTTTAGAGAAGAAAATCAATTCCGCATTACTAAAGGCTAAGACAGCTTTAAATCCATGGTTCGCTTTGGCGAAGGATCAAAAAGTAAATGTAGAATTAGACAAGAACATTTCATTAAATGATATTGCGTTATCTGTTGGTGATACGATCATGAAAGTGAATAATGACAATGGTTGGTTAAACGCTACTGAAATCTTTGTCTATATCACAGAACATGAATTCTTGAATTCGAATGATGTGAAAGATTCAGAAACAAAACTATCTGTAGAATTTGAAACGATTCCTACAAGTAGTGATGGAAAAGAAGAATACGAATTATATAAGTATTATCGTAATAATCAATTCGATGCGAAATCCATTGAAGATGATATTCAAGATATCTTAAAACTTGTTGCCTTAAGAGGACAAGCTAAGAAGATGAGTGAAATGAATATTGATAAGAATGTTCCTATCTACATGTATGGTGATATGAATGCGTTGATCTTAAAGAACATCAAAGACAATACTTCTTACCAAGCAAATGTCATGAAATCAAATCACTACAATGTAAATGAACCTATTTCAAATACAAAGTTTGATGTGATCATGAAAGGTAACATTGATGGTGTTGCGGCATCTCGTTCATTTGATGATCATGGCGTAGTTTTAAATGAAGTCAAGCTCATTGAAGATGGTGCTGTAAAACAACTTCATGGAGATATCCAATTTGGACAATACTTAAAAGTAGAACGACCTACAGGTGATTATCCTATTGCTGAGATCATCCCACAAACAAGTGTTGCGATGGAAGGACCACATTTGATCATTGATCATTTCTCTGCACCACAATTAGAACAAGCTTCTGGTTACTTTGGAGGAGAAGTGCGTTTAGCGAGATACTTTGATGGAGAAAAGTATATCCCACTAACAGGTTTCTCTATTTCTGGAGATGTCTATGAAGCGATGAAGGATATTGCCTTCTCAAAAGAAGAAACCGTTACAACGTACTATAAAGGACCTAAATACTTTATCTTTAAGAATCTAACGATTTCTTAATGAAAATCTTTTCATTAGATGAATAAAAACAGTTAGTTAAAACAAACCTAAAAGAAAAGGTATTGTTGATTCTGTGATACCATAGAACGCAGAGGGAAAAAGGGGATATATTATTATGAATGAAATTTCTAATACATTATTAAATGAATTAAGAACAAATTATGAAGCTGATTCTAAAGCTAGGATCGTAAGAAACGCTCTTACAAAGAACGATCTCAATACGATCTCTAGAGTATTTGATGCGGAAGCTAGTAATCCAAATATCTTCTCTGTTGATTTGAAGACAATGACTGCTACAAACCAACAAGCATCAGGTAGATGTTGGATCTTCTCTTCCATGAACTTTTTAAGAGAAAAGATTGGAAAGAAGTATAACATCAAAGAATTTGAATTATCTCAAAACTATATTGCGTTCTATGACAAACTAGAAAAAGCAAACTGGTTCATGGAATGTACGCTCAATGAAATCGATAATCCAATTGATTCTGAAAAGATGAGATATCTATTGAGTTGGGCAGTAGGTGATGGTGGACAATGGAACATGGTCCAATCACTTGTTAAGAAGTATGGTCTATGTCCAAAGAGTGCTATGCCAGAAACATTCCAATCATCTCATACAAGAACAATGAATGGTCTTTTGAATAAGAGACTTAGAAAGTTTGTTGTTGATTGTAGAAAAGCTGATAGAAGTGAAATTCCAGCTTTAAAGGCACAGGCCTTAAAAGAAATCTATTCTCTATGTGCTTCTTGTTTTGGATTACCTCCACAAGAATTTACATTTGAATATGTAGATGCGGATGAAAAACATCATGCGGAATATCATGTAACTCCTAAACAATTCTATGAAGATTATTTAGGAAGTGATATTGATGATTATATTAACTGTATCAACGCTCCTACATCCAACAAGGAATACTACAAGACATATACAGTTGAATACCTAGGAAACGTTGTGAATGGAAATCCTATCTGCATGTTGAATCTACCTTTAGATGAATTCAAACAAGCTACTTTAGAACAGTTGAAGAGTGGAGAGCCAGTATGGTTTGGATGTGATTGTGGACCAGATGGTGATAGAGAAACAGGTCTTTGGGATGATGCGCAATATGATTATGAAAATACATTAGATATTGACTTGTCTATGACAAAGGCTGAAATGTTGGATTCTCATCAATCCGCAATGAACCACGCAATGATGTTTACAGGTGTTAACATCGGAGAAGATGGAAAACCAAATAGATGGAAGATCGAGAACTCTTGGGGCGATAAGGTCGCAAATAAGGGATACTACATTGGTAGTGATACGTGGTTTGATAAATACATGTATGTAGTAGCTGTTAATAAGAAGTTCTTAAGTGAAAAGGCATTAGCTGCTTTGAAGGAAGAACCAACAACAGTAGCTCCATGGGATCCATTTGGAACATTAGCTGACTAATTTAGAAAGTGAGAGTTTAGACTTTCACTTTTTTGATAGGAGAGAATATGAAATTAAGTTTATACAAACCTGAATTAAAAGATCTATGGTATCGACAAAGTCTTGTAGAAAATGAAGATACGATGTCTTTCAATGACAACAATGGTGGTATCTTTCCGTTTAATGAATCAAAGTGGGATATGTGGTATCAGAAATGGATACAGGATCCAAACTATTGGTACAGATATCTAGTGAATGAAGAAAATGAATATGTAGGTGAAGTATCCTATGTCAAGATGGATGAAGTAGGGAGTTGTTTACTTTGTATCATCATTGAATCAAATAAAAGAAACCAGGGATATGGAACAGAAGGATTACATCTATTAATGAATGAAGTAAAGAAAGCTGAATTTCAGAAAGTATATATTGATAGAAATGATTCATCTATATTCAAAAAGAATGACTTTGTTTTAGAACAAGAGTTCCTGATAAAACAACTGTAACTCATAGAAATACATGTGTATTTTATATAGAAACGTGATATTTTATGAAAATTTTCATAAATTTCACGTTTTAATTTGAAAAATTTCATGAAAAATACACAATTGAATTGACTTGATAGTTTAGGTACACGTAAAATAGTAATTACTTTTTGGAGGGAAATAACATGAAGAAAAAGACACTATGTGCGTCTTTAGCTGTATTGTTAGCTGCAGGTTGTGCAGGTGGCAGTAGTTCAACAGCTAATAACGGCACAACAACATCAGAAGATGCTTATTATATTTTCACATCTGATGTACAGACACTTGATTGGCACATGTCTCAAAACGCAACTGATGCCCAAATCACAACAAATCTCGTAGATGGTTTAACAGAAACAAACAAGTACAACAACTACGTTGGCGCTTTGGCTGAAAGCTGGGAAGCTAACGAAGACAAGACTGTTTGGACATTCCATTTAAGAGATGCTAAGTGGGTAACAAACACTGAAGAAGAATACGCTGATGTAACTGCTGAAGACTTCGTTACAGCACTACGTCACTTATCCGACTTCCAAGGACCAACACTCGCAATTGCTGAAGGTTATGTAGCAGGTCTTGCTGACTATGGCAAATCTGATCGTTCCGATGCTGAATGGGAAAAGGTTGGTGTAAAGGCAGTTGATGAAAAGACAGTTGAATATACACTTAAGGATGCTACTCCTTACTTCTATACAGTAGTAGCTAACAACTCATTCTGGCCAGTAAACAAGGAATTCTTAGAATCCCAAGGTGATGGCTGTAAGTTAGGTTCTCCTGACAACACAAGTTGTGGATATGGTAATATCTCAGATCCATCTTCCATTCTTTATAACGGTGCTTACATCTTAGATGAATTAGTATCTAAGTCATCTCAGAAGTTACACAAGAATGAACAATACTGGGATGCTGAACATGTATATGTACAGAACGTAACTCGTGTATTCGATGATGGTTCTGATCCAGCTTCTACAGTTAAGGGCTTCGAATCTTCAGAAAATTCTTACTATCAAGCAACATTGTTAACAACAGCTGCAGATTTCGAAACATACCTAGAACAATACAAAGAAAATGCTTATAACCCATTACAGAATGGTTATACATTCGGTATCAACTTCAACCTAAATAGAACAAACTATGAACATTCTGATAAGACAGATGCTCAACAGTCTGATTCTAAGAAGGCTATCCTAAATGCTCACTTCAGAAGAGCTATGAAGTATGGTTTAGATAGAGTTTCTTATCTAGCTACAATCATGGATTCAAGTATCGCTGAAAAGGCATTACGTTCTATTGAATGTCCATGGAACTTCGTATCTACATCTGATGGTAGTTCTTATGGTGAACTTGTACAGGCTGCAAGTGAAGATCCAACAGAAGATCTAAGTGAAGGTCAGACATCTCTATACAAGCCAGAAAAGGCTAAGGAAGAAATTGAATTAGCAGTTAAGGAATTAGAAGCTGAAGGCGTTAAGTTCCCAGTTGTTCTTGACTTACTAGCTCAGCAAGAAGATACTTCTTCAATAGCTATGGCTGCTTCTCTAGAACAGTCTATTGAAGAATCTATCGGTACAGAATACATCGATATCGTTGTACACCCTGTATCTGATGATGAATACACAGCTTCTTCTTACACAGCAACAGGTCCACAGGATTGTTGTTGGGATATCTCAACTTCAACAGGTTGGGGTGCTGACTATGTAGATCCTAAGACATACGTTAATATCTTCTCTCCAGTTGATGGTGACGTATTAAATAACTCTATGGCATTGAACTTCTATGGTTCAGATGAATATGATTCTGCTGCTGATAACAAGGCTAACGATGCTGCTATCGAAGCTTCTGGTTTATTAGAATACCAAGAAATGCTTGAAGCTGCTTACGCTATCGTTGACGATCTAGATGCTCGTTATGAAGCAGAAGCTAAGGCTGAAGCATACTTATTAGACCAAGCTCTAGCAATTCCAGTACAGACACAGGCTGGTAGTGTTAACTTCACAATTTCTAGAGTTACACCATTCTCTGGTGCTTATCAGTCTTCTAAGTTCAAGAATGTAGTTATCAACAAGGATCCTATCACTAAGGAAACTTATGAAGCTGCATATGCTGCATGGCAGGAAGAAAAGGTAGAAGATAACAAGGTTGATCATTCAACAGGTGAATAATCTTCTAACTAAAAAAACTCAATAATGTGATAAGGAGGCATGGCCTCCTTATCATGCGTTTTAGAATTCATGATAAAAACCGGTTGAAAGGAGGTATTATATGAAAAAATACGTATGGGGACGTATCGTTCGTGCAATTATTTCTGCATTCATCGTTACTGTATTAGCGATGGTAATGATCTATACATTGATTCCTCGCCATCTTATTTTTAAGACTGATGCTACGTATCAGAAGTTAGGTGGTAAGGCAGATGATAGAGAACGTTATAAAAATACTGCATATGAACGTTTGGGATATATTACTTTTGATGAACAGGCAGATATGTGTAAGGCTTATGCAGCTGATAACTTTGAAGCTTGTAATCAAAACAATTCTACTTACATTAAGGACATCGCTGCTCAATATGAAGCAGATGGTTGGACTGTTAAACAGTATAAAGCAGGGGGATACTATGCTTATAAGGATGTCCCAATTGTAAATAAAGTCATTAATTTCTTTAGTAATCTAATTGAAATTGATCATCCATGGAGAGTCAATGACTCTTCAAATCCAGATCTAGAAAGAAAGATCTACTTTGGAACAGACACAAATGGTGTTCCTGCATTAATGGGTTCAGGTACAAAACATAAATATTTGATTTATTTTGATACAAGTTTCCCATTTATCCATCAGAACATTATTTCTATTAATTTAGGACAATCTTATCCTACTTATGCTTACACAGAAATCACAAGTGTTATTTCTAGTGGACAGGGTACTGAAGATTCTACAATGCAGAAGTTTGAAACAGGTTCTGAAACAAAGAGTGCTGTTATCCAACATAGCTGTACTTATAAGAAGACAAGTAACTTAGATAAGTTAGATAAGAATAAGTTCAATGATAACTACGCTACATGTGAAACGAAGAAGAAAGATCCATCTATGATTGGTACTTCAATGCTATTTGGTGTCTTAGCATTGATCTTAGCTTATGCAATCGCAATTCCTGCTGGTATGTTGATGGCTAGTAAGAAGGGCAAGTTACCAGATCATATTGGTACAATTTGGATCAACTTTATGATTGCGGTTCCTTCCTTAGCATTTATCTTCTTTGGAAGACAGATCTTCTATCTATTGGGCTTCCCACAAACATTCCCTCAGTATGGAGCTCATGATATTCGAAGCTATGTTCCAGCAATCGTTATCTTAGGTTTGATGAATACTGGTTCATTAATGTTATGGACAAGAAGATATATGTTAGACCAATCTAGTTCAGACTATGTTAAGTTTGCTAGAGCGAAGGGTCTTTCACAGAAGGAAATCTTTAGAAAGCATATCTTAAGAAATGCTGTTATTCCTATCGTTCATGATCTACCATCTAGTATCATTCTAACGATTACTGGTGCCGTATTAACAGAAACAGTATTTGCGATTCCTGGTACTGGTAAATTATTACCAGATGCTATCAACGCACATAACAACTCTATGATCATCGCATTAACGATTCTATATACATCATTATCAATCTTCTCAGTATTGATTGGTGACTTATTGATGACTGTCGTTGATCCTAGAATCAAGTTAACAGATGATGGAGGTACGAACTAATGTCAGAAATGAATAACAAGTTTGTTTTCGTCAAGAATGACGAAAGAGAATCTGAACATATCGCAGCTCCTAAATATTCTTATTGGGCATCTGTGTTCAAACAATTCTTAAGTAAGAAAAGTACAATCGTGATCTTGATCATTGCTTTTGCGGTCATCTTACTATCTATTATCGATCCTATCATCAGTGGATATAATCCTACTGCACATCCAAATATCAATAGTCAATCTATGAAGTTCGTTAGTCCATGTTTCCAATACTTATTTGGTACGGATAACTATGGTGATAACTTATGGAATGTTGTTTGGGCTGGTGCACGTAGTTCATTAGGTATCGCTGGTCTATCAACATTGATCACTGTTACATTAGGTGTCATTGTTGGTGCTGTTTGGGGATATTCAAAATCCATGGATAAGTGGATGATTGAAATCTACAACATTATCGCTAACGTACCATTTACATTGATCGTATTCGTATTGATGTATATCTTAGGAAGTGGTTTCTGGCAATTGATCTTCTCAATGTCCGTTACTTCTTGGTTAGGTACTGCATATTTTATTCGTACTCAAGTTATGATCATTCGTGATAGAGAATATAACTTAGCTTCAAGATGTTTAGGTACAAGTACTTGGACGATCGTTAAGAACAATATTCTTCCATACCTTGTTTCCATTATCGTTACATCTATTTCTAGAGATCTACCAAGTTATATTTCATTAGAAGTATTCTTGTCTTGGATGGGAATTGGTGTAGGTGAAGGTACATCTTCATTAGGTAAGACGATTTCTACGAATAGAATCTATATGACAAGTACACCATACTTGTTCTGGTTACCAGTATGTGTATCAGCTATTATCACAGTATCACTTTATGTAGCTGGTCAGACATTAGCTGATGCTGCTGACCCAAGAACACACAGATAAGGAGGTAAACAAAATGACAACAAACAACCAAATCATTCTGTCTGCTTCCAATGTAGAAGTACAGTTCGCAGTCAGAGGTAAACAACTAAAAGCTATCCGTAATATCTCTATTGATTTATACAAGGATGAAACACTCGCTATCGTAGGTGAGTCAGGTTCTGGTAAATCAGTATTTACTAAGACATTTACAGGTATGTTAGAAAACAATGGTTCTATTACTGGTGGTACAGCGATGTACGAAGGTAAAGACCTATATCAAAATAAAACAGATGCTGATTGGGAACAGATCCGTGGTAAGAAAATTGCGACGATCTTCCAGGACCCAATGACATCTTTAAACCCAATCATTCCTATTGGTAAGCAAATTACTGAAGTTATTGAAAAGCACCAAGGTAAGTCTTTTGCTGAAGCGAAAGAAGAAGCTATCAAGTTGATGGAAGAAGTTGGTATCTATAACGCTGAAGGTCGTTTTGATGAATATCCATTCATGTATTCTGGTGGTATGAGACAAAGAATCGTTATTGCGATTGCGTTAGCTTGTCATCCAGATATCTTGATTTGTGATGAACCTACAACAGCCTTAGACGTTACGATCCAAGCTCAGATCATTCGTTTGATCAAGAAGTTACAGAAACAATATGGCTATACGATCATCTTCATTACGCATGACTTAGGTGTCGTTGCGAATGTCGCAGATAGAGTAGCTATCATGTATTCTGGTCAGATCATTGAATATGGTACAGTTAATGAGATCTTCTATGATCCTAAACATCCATATACATGGGGATTATTAAGCTCATTACCTCAGCTTGGTATCAAGGGAGAACCATTATATGCAATCCATGGTACTCCACCAAGTCTTTATGATGAAATCAAGGGTGATGCATTCGCACCTAGATCTGATTACGCAATGGAAATTGACTTTGAGGAAGAACCTCCAATGTTCAAAGTAACTGATACACACTATGCGAAAACATGGTTGTTAGATGAAAGAGCACCAAAGGTTGAACCTCCTGTACAGGTCAAGACATTACATGAAAGAATGAAAGAAGTAATTTCAGAACAGGAGGAAAAATAAATGACAGATACATTACAGAATCCTGTCCTTGAAAAGGATGCAAATGGAAAAGAAATCTTATTAAAGGTCAAAGACCTTGATGTTACTTTCTACAATGGTAAGAAAGAATTCAGAGCTGTTCATGATGTAAACTTCAATGTTTATAAGGGTGAAACATTTGCGTTAGTAGGTGAATCTGGTTCTGGTAAGACAACGATTGGTCGTGCCATTATTCGTATCAATCCAACGTCTAATGGTGAGATCGAATTCATGGGCAAGAAGATCAATGGTAAGATTTCTAAAGAAGATCAGCGTTGGGTCATCAGAAACATGCAGATGGTATTCCAAGATCCAGCGGCTTCTCTAAACGAAAGAGCTACGATCGACTATATCGTTTCTGAAGGTCTTCATAACTTCCATCTTTATAAAGATGAAGAAGATCGTAAACAAAAGGTATTAAATGCGTTAGAGTCTGTAGGATTACTTGCAGAACACGCAACTAGATATCCTCATGAATTCTCAGGTGGACAAAGACAGCGTATTGGTATCGCTCGTGCAATGGTCATGGAACCAACATTGTTGATTGCTGATGAACCTATCTCAGCTCTTGACGTATCCATTCGTGCACAGGTCTTAAACTTATTAAATGAATTCAAGAGAGAAAAGGGTCTAACTCAGATCTTCGTAGCGCATGACTTATCTGTTGTACGTTATATCTCTGATAGAATTGCGGTAATTCATAAAGGTCAAATCGTTGAATTGGCTGAAACAAATGAATTATTCAAAAATCCTATGCATCCATACACAAAGTCATTGATGTCAGCTATTCCATTACCTGATCCGGAAATTGAAAAAGCTAAGACATTGGTTACTTATGACGAAGAAGAAGAAAAGACAAAGTGGAACTATGAAGAAAACGCTCCTACGTTCCGTGAAATTTCTGAAGGACACTTCGTTATGGCAAATGATGCTGAGTTTGAAGAATTCAAGAAGCATTATCAAAAGTAAATGTGAAAGATTGTATGATTGACATACAATCTTTTTTTTGTTGAAATATTTATTATGACAAATAAATATTTTGGAGATAAAACATTCTATAAAACAGTACTTGTTGTGGCAATACCTTTGATCATTCAACAATTGATCACTAGTTTTGTGAATATGTTGGATAATATCATGGTTGGACAAACTGGTACATTAGCTATGAGTGGTGTATCAGTATCTAATCAAATCATTACTGTATTTAATCTTGCGATATTTGGAAGCGTGTCTGCTGCGAGTATTTTTGGAGCTCAATTTGCTGGTAAGAAAGATACAGATGGTGTTAGATATTGTTTGAGATTTAAGTTGATCGTTGAAGTTGTGATTGCGTTATTGTTTATGAGTGTATTTACATTCTTTGGGGATAAATTGATTGGCTTATTCATGCATCCTGAACAGGATGATGCCTCTGATATCGCACAGACGATGGAATACGCATTGTCCTATATGCATTGGATGACATTGGGTTTTATTCCATTTGCGTTATCGCAAAGTATTTCTTCTTCTATGCGTGAATCTGGTGAAACTAGACTTCCTATGATTGCTAGCGTGACAGCGGTATTTGTAAACTTTGTAGGCAACTGTATCTTGATCTTTGGACTATTAGGTTTTCCTGCGTTGGGACCAACAGGTGCTGCGATTGCGACCGTTATTTCTAGATTTGCAGAACTTGTTGTAATTTGTATCTTTGTTTTATTAAATCGAGAAAGATTTCCTTTCTATACTGGTTTATTGAAAGGTTTCTCAATTCCTTTATCATTAGTGAAAGAAATCAGTATCAAAGGATTGCCATTAGTAGTAAATGAATTACTTTGGTCAATCGGTACAGCGATGATCACGCAGTGTTATTCTACAAGAGGAATCGATGCCTTAGCTGCCTATAATATTTCTTCTACGATCACAAATCTATTCTTTGTTTCTAACATCGCAATGGGAGATAGTATTTCTATCTTAGTAGGTCATCACCTAGGTGCTGGTGAAATTGAAGAAGCAGTGGATATGGATCGTAAGATGATCGTATTTACAGTCATGATAGCGATATGTTTTGGTTTATCTTTAGTAGTACTAGCTCCTTTGTTTCCGAATCTTTATCAGACAAGCGAATCTGTTAAGGAAGTAGCGACGATGATGTTAAGATTTGGTGGACTAACAATGTGGATCTCAGCTATCTATAACGCAAGTTACTTCACATTAAGATGTGGTGGTAAAACGATTCTTACATTCTTGTTTGATTCTGTTGGTACGATCTGTGTAAGCTTTACCGTTGCGTATTTGTTAGCACACTTTACACAACTTCCAATTCAATTTATGTATTTAACAGTTGTGATAGTTGATATCTATAAAGTAATATTAGGATTATTCTTAGTGAATAAGAGAATTTGGGTAAATAATTTGGTAGGAGAATAATATGAGAAGTAAAGAATTAATTGAAAAGTATCAGTTACAAGCACATCCAGAAGGTGGTTACTTTAGTGAAGTGTATACTGCACCTTATATGTATTCAGATACAAGAGAAACAGGTGGTAGTATTTATTTCTTGTTAGATCAGAAAGATATATCACATTTCCATGTCATCGATTGTGATGAAATATGGTATTACCATGAAGGATGTGGAATGCGTATCACAATGATCGATCCAGATGGAACAATTTCTTACGCAGATCTAGGTATGAATCTAGAGAAGAAGGAAAGTGCGATGGTAGTCATTCCAAAAGGTGTTATTTTCGCTGCTGAAAATTTAGATAAAGAAGGATATACATTTGTATCTTGTGCGACAACACCTCAATTTCAGTACCAAGGATTTAAGCTTGTGAAAGAATCTGAAGTAACATGTGATACAAAAGATATATCTTATCTCTTCATGAGTGATGAAGAAATTGATCATACAGTCATCTAACAAATAGCTTTCTATGCTATTTGTTTTTAATTTCACAAGGTTGTATAATATATGTGCTAAAAGAAACTGTGATCGTAAGACATAGATTTCAAATATTTTAGTACAAAGATCTGTTATTAGATTCGCTGTATCTTAATGAACGGCAGGAGGAGAAAACTATGAACAGTCAGAAAAAACGTATTCAGCAGCTTACATTGGCGGCTTTTTTTGTTGCCATTGAAGTAATCATGGCAATCACACCAATTGGATATATTCCAGTTGGAGCTTTAAGTATCACAACGATGCATCTTCCAGTTATTCTAGCTGGTGTATTGATTGGACCAGGATTTGGTGCAGGAATTGGGTTTGTGTTTGGAATGACATCTTTTTTGAGAGCGACTTTCCAACCAGGCATTACTTCCTTTGTGTTTACACCATTTGTTCAAATAGGTAATATGCATGGTAATTTCTTTTCGTTACTGATTGCCTTTGGACCTAGAATTTTACTTGGATGGTCATCAGGAATGATGTATCGTATGATTGTAAGAAAAACAAAGAAACAAGCAATGTCCGCAATACTATCCGCTACGATCAATACTTTGATCCACACATTATTAGTTTTAGGAGGAATCTGGGTATTCTTCGCACAACCTTATGCGGATGCCTTAAGTATTACAACAACAGCACTAGCGACTGCGTTTTTCGCAACGATTACGACAAATGGTATCTTAGAAACGATTCTTGCGGGTATTATAATACCTGTATTAACAACAGCATTATCTTCAACAGTAGAGAGGATGGGATTAAAGAATGGATGAAAAAAAGTGTGTATTAGTAGGAGTGACAGGTGGTATCGCTGCCTATAAGATCTGTTATTTGGTATCTAGTTTAAAGAAACAAGGATATGATGTGAATGTATTAATGAGTAAAGAAGCAGAAGAGTTCGTGACACCTTTGACGTTTCAAACATTGAGTGCGAATAAGGTCGTTACAGATATGTTTACTGTGGATTATACACCAGATGTACATCATGTATCTTTAGCCAAGAAAGCAGATCTATTTGTGATTGCGCCTGCTACAGCGAACGTTATCGCTAAGGTGGCAAATGGTATCGCAGATGATATGTTGACAACGACTTTCTTAGCAGCGAATTGTAAGAAATTGATCGTACCTGCGATGAATACGCAGATGTTGATGAATCCGATTACACAAGACAATCTAGAAAAGTGTAGAAAATATGGAATGGAAGTATTTGAAAGTGATTCTGGATACTTAGCTTGTGGGGATGTAGGTAGTGGTAGATTGCCTGAACCTAAGGAAATCGAAGACTATATCAAACAAATGTTAGTGACTGATAAATACCTAACTGGGAAGAAGATATTGATTACAGCTGGCCCTACATCTGAGGCAATTGATCCAGTTCGTATGATCACAAATCACTCAACTGGCAAGATGGGCTATTCTTTAGCTAAAGCTGCTAGGAACCTAGGTGCTTCTGTTACTTTGGTAACTGGCACAAAAGAATTGAATGATATTCGTGATGTAGAGATGGTCCATGTCACAAGTGCTGCAGAAATGGCAGAAGCTGTCTTATCTAGACAAGAAGAGAATGATTGTTTGATTCTTGCCGCAGCAGTCGCTGACTATACACCAATTGAAGTGGCAGATAATAAGATCCATAAAAAAGATGGAGATATGTCCATTGAATTAAAGAGAACACAAGATATCTTGAAGACATTAGGAGAACATAAGAAAGAAGGACAAATCTTGATCGGGTTCTCTATGGAAACAGAGAATGTCATTGAGAGAACAAAAGAAAAACTTGTGAAGAAGAATTGTGATTATATCGTCGCAAATAATTTGAAACAAGAAGGTGCTGGATTTGGTACAGATACAAATATCGTCACTTTGATTAGTAAAGATGAAGAAATATCTTTTGGAAGATTATCGAAATATGATACTTCTATGAGAATCTATGAAAATTGTTTAAAGGGGAAATAAGATGAATATTTTAATGACAATCGATGTTGGAAATACAAATATTTCTTTAGGTCTTATGCAGGGAAATGATGTGATTGGTTCCTTCCGTTTAACAACGAAGACTCCAAGAACATCAGATGAATTTGGATTGTGTATTAAAGAATTGTTAGATATGACAAAGATCGATGATACGGATATTGAAGCTGTCATCATTTCTTCTGTCGTACCTAAGATCATGTATTCTTTGAATTCCGCAATCGTAAAGTACTTACATAAAGAACCAATCATTGTAGGACCTGGAATCAAGACGGGCATTTCTATTCGTACAGATAATCCTAGAGAAGTAGGAGCTGATCGAATCGTGGATATTGCGATGGCATATCATACATATCATAAGTCTTGTATCATCGTTGATTTTGGTACGGCTACGACTTTTGATTATGTAAGTGAAGATGGTGTATTTAAATATACAGTTATCGCACCAGGCTTAGGAATTGGTGCCAATGCCCTAACGAGTCAGACCGCAAAACTTCCAGAAATTGAGATCCAAAAACCTAAAAGCATCTTGAATGGAAATACGATCACAGGTATGCAGGCAGGTGTTGTTTATGGATATATTGGAACAGTTGAATATATCATCCAACAGATGAAGAAAGAATTGAAGATCAATGATTGTTTAGTCATCGCAACTGGTGGATTAGGTAAAGTCATCACAAAGGAAACAAAGATGATCGATATCTATGATCCTGATATCGCATATAAAGGAATGCGTATCTTGTATGATCTAAATAAGAAGGCTTGATACATGATTCAAAAACTAACAAAAGAATATAAAGATGAATATCTAAAACTAGTTCAAGAATTCTATTCTAGTGAAGCTGTATTACACCCGATCCCTGTGAAATACATGGAAGATACATTCGATGAATTGATGAAGGATTCTCCATATCTAGATTGTTATTTGTATGTAAAAGACGATGTTCCAGTAGGATATATGTTATTAAGTCATTCTTTTTCTCCAGAAGCAGGAGGAAAAATCGTTTGGCTAGAAGAACTATATCTGAAAGAAGGATATCGTAATCTAGGAATCGGACATGAATTGTTAGAATATTTGAATGATGTTGTTGGAAAAGATAAAGCACGTATTCGTTTGGAAGTAGAACCAGACAACGATCGTGCCAAAAAGCTCTATGGTAGTGTAGGATATGAAGAATTACCATATCTTCAAATGATCAAAGATAACAAATAAATTCTTAAGATAAGACACAAAGGTGTCTTTTCTTATAACCTAAGTGAGTGAGAAAACCCACGGTTTTAACCGTGTGGATGATAATCAAGAAAATTTCCTACCAACTAATATCGCTTAGTGTGCCATAGAAAATAAAAAAGCCGCATAAATATGCGGTTTTTTGAATGCATGTGCCGATTGACAGAATTGAACTGTCCGCTGATCCTTACCATGGATCTGTATTACCACTATACTAAATCGGCAAAAGCTTAATTATCATATCAGAATAATCAATATAATCCAATATTCTTAAGCTCTTCATACACGATGTTTAAAGGTAATCCCATAATGGAATAATAATCTCCTTCAATGTGTGAAATGAATCTTCCTCCAATTCCTTGGATTCCGTATCCTCCAGCTTTATCAAAACACTCACCAGTTTCAATATATTCATTGATTTCTTCGTCACTCATAGACGCAAATGTTACTTTAGATACAGAGACATCTTTAAATGTTCTTTGTTGACTAATGATTGCGATACCAGTAATCACTTCATGCGTATTTCCTTGTAGTCTTTTTAACATCTCAAAAGCTTTCTCTTTTGTCTTAGGCTTTCCTAATACGACACCTTGTAAAGCTACGATCGTATCAGAACCAATTACGATACTATCGGGATGAGCTTCTAGTATGGCTTTGGCTTTTAGATAAGAAATTTCTCTGACTGCTTTTGTGAGAGATAAGTCTTTTTGTAGTGTTTCATCAATGTCAGCTGGAATACATGTGAATGGGATTCCACACTTTTCTAATAGTTCTTTTCTTCTTGGGCTTTGAGAAGCCAATATAATATTTTTCATAGTTTTATCCAAATTATTCATAGTTTCATTATAGTACATGTTTGATATAATGTTGTGTAGAAAAGGCAAGGTATATTTAAAATGAATGTTAAACCAACTTTAGTTATTTTAGCTGCAGGCATGGGAAGCAGATATGGAGGAATGAAGCAGATCGATGGTGTTGGATCACATGGTGAACCTATCATTGATTTCTCTATCTACGATGCATATCAGGCAGGATTCAGAAAGGTAGTTCTTATCATCCGTAAGGAACATGAAGAACTCTTTAGAAACGCTTTAACGGATAAGGTCGCTAGAAATGGAATGGAAGTAGAATTCGCATATCAGGACATGAATAATATTCCTGAAGGATTCACAGTTCCTGAAGGAAGAGAAAAGCCATGGGGAACAACACACGCTTTACTAGCTTGTAAGGGCGTTGTCAATGAACCATTCGCAATCATTAACGCAGATGACTTCTATGGAAGAAACGCATATCAGGTCGTATATGATTATCTAACAAACGAAATCGAAGATGGTAAATACGCAATGGTAGGCTTCAAGTGCTTGAACACATTGACAGAAAATGGAACAGTCACAAGAGGTCTATGTGAAGAAAAGGATGGAAATCTTTCTCACATCGTAGAAGTACAGAAGATTGCGCTTCAAGATGGTCATGCGGTATATGAAGAAGATGGTGAATGGAAACCAATCGATGATAATGCGCTAGTATCTATGAACTTCTGGGGCTTCACACCAAAGATCTTCGATGATCTAGAACCAATCTTTAAAGATTTCTTAGAAAAGAATCTAGACAGCAATCCAATGAAGTGCGAACATGTTATTCCTACTGCTGTAGGAGATCTTGTTAGCCAAGGTAAGATCACTGTTAAGATGTTATCCAGTAAAGATAAATGGTTTGGTGTAACATACAAAGAAGACAAACCAGATGTAGTTAAGAAGATTGCTGAAAAGAAGGCAAATGGTGAATATCCAGACGTACTTTGGAAATAATCAAATCCCGGAATGATCCGGGATTTTTGAGAGGGGAAATATGATAAAAGCAGTATTTGTAGATATAGATAATACATTGTTGAGTTTTGATGGATATGTTAAACAATGTATGAAAGATGGTTTTCAACATTTTGGTTTAAAAGAATATGAACCTTATATGTTTGATATCTTCACACAAGAAAATAACAAGTTATGGCTTCAGCTAGAACAAGGTACATTAACATTTGAACATTTAGAAGAAATACGTTGGGCAAAGATATTTGAAAAACTAGGAATCGAGTTTGATGGAATCACATTTGAGAAGTACTTCCGTTCCTATCTTCATGATTCCGCCATCCTAGTAGATCATGCCTATGAAATGGTAGAGTATCTAAGTAAGAAATATATCTTATGTCTTGCCAGCAATGGACCTTATGAACAACAATGTAATCGTATCAAGATTGCGAAATTAGATGCTTTCTTCCAATACGCATTTATATCAGAAAAGCTAGGTATATCAAAACCATCTATTGAATTCTTTGAACGTTCATTTGAAGAATTAAACAAAGATAGAGAAGAAAAGATCTTACCAGAAGAAACAATGATCATTGGAGATTCATTGACATCTGATATGCAAGGTGGAATCAACTATGGAATGCATACATGTTTCTTTAACCTCAAAAAGAAGAAAGAGATTCCTGATGATATAGAATATGTTGTGGATGATTTAATGGATGTAGAAAAGATATTATAAAAGCTTATCGATTGATAAGCTTTTATTCATTTCCAATAGAGTGTGAAATTTTTGGAGATTCTAGAATAGGTGTATTTAATTCAATCTTTTGTTTTGTGAGACCTTCAATAACCATCTTAGCTATCCAAGCTACAACGACTAGCGTCAAGAAAGGAATCAAACAAGAAGTTACCAACATGATAGCTGTCGCTTCTACAAAGTTATTTAAGGCATTCTGTGCCCACTCATAAGCACTTGTTGTGGTGCTTGTTACTGTTGTGACGACATTTGAAAAACCATTCACGATCTGATCCCAGATATTTTGTTCTTCCGTTTCTTCTTGTGTCGCTGTTTCTTCACTAGAAGAATCAACTGCTTGCGTAATGGATTGTTGGATGGAAGCTTCGTATGTAGCGTCGATCACACTGGTTATCGTTACACTGAGCGGTATGATTGATAGAGATACGATTGCGACTGCAATGATCTTGAGGCCGTTGTTAAAGATATCCTTTTTCTTTTCTTGGATATCTTGCCATAAAGAGATAACGATAAACAAGATTCCAAATGCCCCAACAACACAAGCTGCTGTTCCAATGATCGTTAAGAGATACTTTTCTAGATATAAAACAGAAAGTATTAATAAAAAGATACTAGATAGATCCGCTAACTTTGTTGCGATAGGTGAACCTGCATCTCCTGGAATCAAAGTGATCAGAGTGGATGCAGAAGTAGATGCGACAAGTAGTTTTGTGACATTCGCTTTCTTTTCATCTAGGATGTTGATGACCCAAGTATACGTTTCTGGCTTGCTTAAGAGAGAACGGAATAATGTTAGTAATAGCGCAATTGCGATTAATAAGATACCTGTAATAATACATTTCTTTTGATTGTTTTTGAAAATTTCTTTCATAATTTCTTCCTCTTATGAAAATTATATCATTATTTGAAAACTATTATTGTAAAGAAACTAGTATAATTAGGAACATATATGAGGAGGAACTAGTATGAGTATCGTAAAAGAGACTATGGATTATGTAACAAAGTGTGATCCTGAAATTGGTGGAGCGTTGAATGCTGAGTACCAAAGACAAAGGGATAACATTGAATTGATTGCGAGTGAAAACATTGTTTCTGAAGCTGTCATGATGGCAATGGGAAGCGTTGCGACAAATAAGTACGCAGAAGGTTATAGTGGAAAGAGATACTATGGTGGATGCCAAGTAATCGATGAAATCGAAACGATTGCCATTGAACGTGTAAAGAAATTGTTTGGTGCAGAATATGCCAACGTACAACCTCATTCTGGTGCTTCCGCAAACTTGGCTGTTGAATACGCAGTGCTTAAACCTGGAGATACGTTGATGGGAATGAGCTTAGATGCTGGTGGACATTTGACACATGGATCTCCTGCCAATATTTCTGGTAACTATTTTAATATCGTTAGTTATGGCGTAAACGCAGATGGTTATATTGACTATGATGAAGTAGAAAAGCTAGCGATGGAATGTAAGCCTAAGATGATCTGTGCAGGTGCGAGTGCATATCCTAGAGAAATCGATTTTAAGAAGTTTAGGGAAATTGCGGATAAATGTGGTGCAGTTCTTTGGGTAGATATGGCGCATATCGCAGGTCTAGTCGCTGCAGGACTTCATCCTTCACCAGTCCCTTATGCGGATGTCGTAACTTCTACGACGCATAAGACACTAAGAGGACCACGTGGTGGATTTATCTTAGCAACTGAAGAAGCGAATAAAAAGTATAACTTCAATAAGGCAGTGTTCCCTGGTACGCAAGGTGGACCACTTGAACATATCATTGCCGCAAAGGCAGTATGTTTTGGTGAAGCATTGAAACCAGAATTCAAAGAGTATCAAAAGGGAATCAAAGAAAATTGTGCTGCTTTAGCTGAAAGCTTAAATAAGTATGGATTCAAACTTATTTCTGGTGGTAGTGATAATCACTTGGTATTGGTCGATCTAACAAACTTCAATATCACTGGTAAATTCATGCAGGCAGCATGTGATGAAGTAAATATCACATTAAATAAGAACAGTATTCCAAATGAACCATTGTCACCATTTGTAACAAGTGGTGTACGTATTGGTACTGCAGCTATCACAACAAGAGGTTTTGTGAAAGAAGATATGGATGCGATTGCGGAATGCTTGTATCTAGTCGCAAGTGACTTTGAAAAGAACAAGGAAGAAGTGAAAGCTAAAGTTAAGGCATTAACTGATAAATATCCATTATACGAGTAAGAAGAAAGGGCAAATGCCTTTTCTTTTTTTATAGATTTTAATACTCTAAAAGAAAGGAGATTTTATTATGAAGGAAACGGAGAAGCTAGATGCAGGTTTGTATTATGACTTTTGGGATAAGGAAGTCAATGATAGAAAATTAGGTGCTATCAAGTTTTGTAGAGAATTAAGAAAAATGCAGGATGCGGATAAAACAGAAGCGGAACAAGAAGTATTGATCAAACAATATTTTGGAAGTGTTGGAAGTGATGTGAGCATTGGGCAAGGCTTTATGTGTGACAATGGGAAAAATATTCATGTTGGTGATCAATTTCTAACAAACTACAATGTCACAATATTAGATATCATGCCTGTTTATATTGGAGACTATGTCATGATTGGACCAAACACATTGATTACAACAGTCAATCATCCTCTTACTCCAAAGGGTAGACGCCAACATCTAGGAATCGGTAAACCAGTTACGATTGGTAACGATGTATGGATTGGTGGCAACGCAGTTATCTTACCAGGCGTTACGATTGGAAATAATGTGGTCATCGCTGCTGGTGCAGTTGTCACAAAAAATGTTCCAGATAATTGTATCGTTGGTGGCGTTCCCGCAAAGATCATTAAATCAATAGAAAATGATATTGAATAATAAATGGAAGACAATAGTCTTCCATTTTTATTTTGAGTGAATTATAATACTTTCGACAAGATATGACGAAAGTAAATGAATTAAAAATAGAGAATATCAACAGTATTCGTAAATATTTCTATCAAGAAGAACTTCTAACGAAGAATCAACTACATGAAGGAACAGGAATTTCTTTGGCTGCGTGTACGAATGTACTAAAAGAACTTGTCTCTCATAAAGAAATCAAACAAGTAGATGATGCGAATTCTACAGGTGGCAGGAAATCCAAACAATACCAATTGAATCCAAGTTACGCTTCTTTCTTGAAGATCCAATTAAGAAAGAACAAGGATGATGAAAGTATCATTTCATCACTTTGTGATCTAAAGAATCAAGAAATCAATACAGAAGAAGTCCATAAAGAAACAATCCATTTAGAAGATATTCTTATGTTCTTAGAGAAGTACCAGAAGAAATCAATTGATTGTATTCTTATCAGTGTTCCTGGTATTTGTGAAAATGGATCTATTTCTGTTTGTGATTGTAAAGGAATGGAAGGGATACATTTGATTCAAGAAATCCATAAGATATGGAATATTGATGTCATTATTGAAAATGATGTAAATACTGCAGTGATTGGAATGCATGGAATGTATCCTAGTATTGAGAATATGGCATTGGTCTATCAACCATTAAAAGAATACTTAGGTTGTGGAATCATTATCAAGAATCAACTCTATAATGGGTTTCAACATAAGGCAGGTGAATTAAGATATTTACCAGATCATTCTGAAACTGAACAAACAAAGATCCAAAAGAAAGACCCAAAAGAATTCTTATGGAATCGTATCAAGATCATAGAAGCAGTGCTTTCACCAGAAATGATTGGATGGTGTTCAGATTTCTTTGAAGAAGAATTTGAATCAGATTCTAAGATACAAATCAAACATATGAAATCAATGGATGAATTGATTGATAAAGGGTTGTATGAAATTGGGATAAGACATATTGTTGAAAAGGGAGGAAATAAATATGTACGCTGATTATCATTTACATTGTGAATTTTCTGATGATTCGAATGAACCAATGGAAAACCAAGTGAAAAGAGGTATTGAATTAGGCTTGGATGAAATGTGTTTTACAGATCATGTTGATTACGGCATCAAGAGGGATTGGGATGATCCTGCGGGAATTGAAGTAAGACACGCAGTGGAACATGGTGTAGAAGTTGATCTTGTTTTAGCGAATGTCAATTATCCAGAATATTTTAAAAGCTTGAAAGAAATGAAGGAGAAGTATTCTGATCAGATTACGATCAAACAAGGATTAGAATTTGGTATTCAATCGATTACTGTTCCTGAATATAAAAAGTTATATAACAAGTATCAAGAAGAATTAGATTTTGTGTTATTTTCTATGCACCAAGTCAATAACTTGGAATTTTGGACACAAGACTTCCAAAGAGGAAAGACACAAAAAGAATACAATGATGAATATTATCAAGAAATCTATAAGACGATGCAGATGTATAAGGATTATTCCTGTTTAGCACATTTAGATCTATTAGCTCGTTATGATGAGAATGGTGTTTATCCATTTGAATATGAAAAGGATATCATAGCTGAAATTCTTAAATTGGCTATCAAAGATGGCAAGGGAATTGAAATCAATACATCTAGTTGGAAGTATGGATTAAAAGATACACAACCATCACGTGCTATCTTAAAGTTATATAAAGATCTAGGTGGTAAGATCATTACAGTTGGTTCAGATGCTCATAAGACTGAATATCTTGCAGACCATATCAAAGATGCATATGATATCTTAAAGAATGAAATTGGTATCAATGAAATTTGTACATTCGATCATATGAAACCAACATTTCACACAATATAACGAAGATATCTTTCTCCATTTGTGATAGGATATAGGTCCTGAAAGGAAGTGTAGCGATGGAGAGAAAGATTTTTGGAAAAGGAATCCATGTGGCAAAAGGTGAATCAGCATTTGAAGCGATGAAGAAAAGAGTTCCACATTGGATCCACGATACAAAAAAAGATGAGCATTATACAAGTGGCATCGTATATCTACCAAGTTGTACATGCTCAGAATGTGGATTTCATTCGACTAGAGAAAAAGATGTCTGTCCTCATTGTGGGAAACAAATGCAGTCATTAAAAGGCATTCATTAATAGAATGCCGCTAATAGAAACGCAATTAATAGAAGTAGAAGAGAAGGGTAAATGAATTTATTCTTCTCTTTAAAATATGTATAGTTATCAGAATCGTTATCTGTTTCTAACATTTCATTATGTTTGAATCTCTTTAATTGGATCGATCTTTTATCAATGATCTTACCTTTCTGTCCCCAAATAACAGCAGCGATCATAAAATACAACATTCCCATGATCGTAATGCCATCAATGAAATGAACATAGAATGGACCATAAACAAGTCCATAGATAATGCTTAATACGATCGCAATTCCATATAAGATCAATGCGAATTTGTTGAATAGTTTTTCTTTGATTTGATTTAGTAATTTCTTCATGGGTAATATTGTACTCTTTCCTGAAATATATTTCATCATAAAAATGAATGGATGTGGTATCATAGATGGCGTTATTAAGGGGATGGAGATAAATGATGAAAAAGGGACCAACATTAAAATATGGTTTTTTACAAGCCGGGTTTTGGATCGATTATTTGATCATTTCTAACTTTGCGGCTGTATTTTTAGAAGGAAGAGGTTTTACGACAGGACAGATCGGTATCGTCGTATCTGGTTCTTGTTTGATTAGTTGCGTACTCGCACAAGTATTAGGAACGGTAGCGGATAAGAGTGAGAAAGTACCACTCAAATACTACATGATGTTATTGTTTGTGGTATGTTGTTGTGCTTTCTTGGGATTGATGTTTTTACCACATGATTACTTACCTACAATGGTGTTCTATCTAACTGCTTATAGTATCCAAGCTGCAGTATCACCACTATTAAATAGTTTATGCCTACAATTCACAAACAATGGGTATGATATCAACTTTGGGTTGGCTAGATCTATGGGATCTTTAGGCTATTCCTTAGCTGCGTACTTTATGGGTATGATCACAAATACATTTGGAAGTGAGATCATTCTTCCAATCTATATTGGAGTCTATGTATTATTGATCTTGTTGTTGGTGATCTTTCCTGTACCTGTGAAAGATACATCTGCGCCTATCGTTGCGGGCAATGAATTAATCAAGGATGAACCATCCACAATGAAGGAATTCTTTTCTAAGTATCATAGATTCTTAGTGTTAATGGTAGGATTTATCTTCTTATGGTTTATGAATAACGTCATTGGTACGTATATGATCTACTTTGTAAAGGAACTAGGTGGAACATCTGCGGAAATGGGTACGACATTGTTTGTGATGGCGTTATCTGAAATTCCAGCTGTTATGTTTGGTTCTAATATCATGTCTAGGATCGGTGCTCCAAATATGTTGAAGATATCCGCAATTGGTGGTGTATTAAAATCATTCTTATTCTTTATCGCACCAAACATCCAATTTTGGATCTGGTTGAATGTAACACATTTATTGTTGTCAGGCTTCTATCAAGTATCTGCAGTATATTATGTTTATTCTATCGTAGGTAAAGGAGATATCGTAAAGGGACAGTCTTTATTAGGTATCGCAACAACAGGTATTTGTCCTATGTTAGCGAGCTTGTTGGGAGGTTTCTTGATGGAACTTATTTCGTTAAAGACGATCTTATTGATCGGTGTATTTGTTAATGTGATTGCGTTAGTCATCATTTGGATCGCAACAGATAAAAATAGATTCAAGAATGAAGTCTATGATGGTTAGTAATTTTCGCTTAAATATGCGATTTTAAGATATTCTTTATGAAGAATGCGTGTTATAATATCGATGTTATTGGAGGAAAACAATATGGCATTTGAAAAGTTGAAAAATTTTATCGCACCACTTGATGAGGACGATGAAGAAGAATATGAAGATGAAGAACAGGAACAAGTTCTTCAATATAAAGAGAGTGAAACAAAACCAGTTTCTTCTTATGAAGCTACAAAGACTTCTGTAAATACGATTCCATCAAACGCATCTATGGTTTTATTTGAACCAAGATCATTTGAAGAAGCAGAAGAAATCGCAAAGCACTTAAAGAATAGAAGAGCTTGTGTCGTTAACTTACATAAACTACAAAGAGATTATGCGCAAAGAACGATTGATTTCTTGACAGGTGTCGTATTTGCGTTAGATGGTTCTATCCAAAAGATCGGACATAACGTAATTCTTTGTGCACCTAAGAATGTAAATGTCACTGGTGACATTTCTTTGGAAAGTGATGATGACTAATCAAGACGACTATGCGTCATTGATAGCTCACTTACAAGATCTAGAAGAGAAAAGTATGACATGGCATAAGACCATGTCATCTTCTTTTTTGAATGAAGAGGAATTAGCGAATGTATCTCGTTACTTTCCTGAATCCAAGAGTATTCAGTATGTAGGTGGTTATCCTGAAGCACGAAAAAAGAAGATCGTATTCTTATATGATGAAGATGATGAGATGGATATTACTTGTATCTGTGCTCGTATTGATCAAAGATTTCGTAAGATCGGACATCGAGATATCTTAGGTGCTTTGATGCATCTACAGATAGATCGTCATTCATTTGGAGACTTTTGGATCGATGAAGATAAGATCTATCTTTATACAAGTACATCCATGGCGAAGTTTCTTTGTGATAACTTAACAAAGATCAATCAATTATCTGTTCATTTTAAAGAAACAGAACTAAGACCAGTTCAAACATTCCATACAAAAAGAATGACTGCCATTGTTGCCAGTGTTAGATTAGACGCAATCGTGGCAGGTATCGCACATATTTCACGCTCTAAGGCAAAGGAGATGATTCAACAAGGTCTTGTACAAGTGAATCATATCACGCTTGAAGCACCTGATAAGATGTGCGATAATAATTCTACGATTTCTATTAGGGGGAAAGGTAGATTTAAATACCTTGGTGTCGTAAAAAATACAAAAAGCGACAGGATCCTAGCAGAATTCGAAGTGAGTATATAGAAAGAGGGAGGGATCATGAGCACTCAGAAACCAACATTCAGAGTCATGAAAAACGGATATGATCGTTTTGCGGTTGATGATGCAATTGATCAATACGCTTTACAAGTTGAACAGCTTCAAAAGAAACTAGAGCTCTATCAACAACAACTTGTTGAGACAACGAGAACTCTAGATGAAATGAAGCAACGATATCAACAAATACTCACAACAGAGCAGTCTCGTAAAGAAGCTGCAGAAAATATCGCAAGGCTCTCACTAAGAGAAGCCAATGAAATTATATCGACAGCACAAAAGAATGCGGATGAGATCGTAAAAGAAGCTATCTCTACTGCGAGGTTGATCTTAGTAGACCTCAGTAAATTATATTCGCAAGCTGGAGATGTAAAGAGCGATATGCGTAAGCAATTAGAAGATATGCTTACACAACTTGATGATTTCAGGATTCCTCAAATGCCTGATATGAGATGGTTAGAGGAAGCTGAATCAAAACTGCGTTGATTGAGGACGCGCCTTAAAAATACGAGCTTTATTAGAGAGTTGCGGTCGGTGCAAAGCAACAAGACTCATTCTTAAGTGACATCACCTCATGAACAGTCGTATATCCTGCGATAAAGGATCCAACAAGAGTATGTATGAGAATTCATACATAAACTAAGGTGGTACCGCGCTTACAGCGTCCTTAGAGATGAGGACGCTTTTTATATAGTGTCCCTAGAAGGAGAGAAGTTATGGACTACAAACAAACATTACACATGCCTCAAACTGACTTTGAAATGAGAGGTAACCTAGCTAAGAAGGAACCTGGCATTTTAAAACAGTGGGAGGAAAACAACTACTATCAGAACATTTTGAAGCATCATGAAGGAGAAAAAGCATTTATTCTTCACGATGGTCCTCCATACGCAAATGGTAATCTACATGCTGGTACAGCGATGAACCGTTCTATCAAGGACTTTATCGTTAGATCTCATGCGATGTTAGGTTTCTACACACCATTTTTCCCTGGTTGGGATACACATGGTCTACCAACAGAAAACGCAATTCAAAAGCTAGGCGTTGATCGTAAGAAGATCACTGCAGCTGAATTCCGTAAGAAGTGTGATGAATTCGTTCATACACAGATCAAACAACAAATGGATACAGAAAAGCGTTTAGGCCAGATCGCAGATTATGAACATCCATATATCACTTTATTACCTGAATTTGAAGAAAGACAGGTCAAGACATTTGGTAAGATGGCAAGTGAAGGAATGATCTTCCAAGGATTGAAACCTGTATATTGGTCTCCATTTAATGAAACAGCGATTGCGGATTCTGAAATCGTATATCGTGATGTAAAGGATGCTACGATCTATCTTGCCTTCCAGATTGCGGATGGTAAGGGTGTTTTGGATTCTGATGACTACTTTGTTATCTGGACAACGACTCCTTGGACGATTCCATCTAATGAAGCTGTATGTTTGAATGAAGCTTATGATTACGCTGAAGTACAAACAGAAAAGGGTAAACTTGTATTCTTAGCAAAGTTTGTTGATCAGTTATTAGAAAAGTTTGGATTAGAAAACCAAGGTATCTTAAGAACTTTCAAGGGTAAGGAACTTGAAGGTATTACATATCATCATGTCGTTCTTGATAAGGAATGTCCTGCATTATTAGGTAACCACGTTACAGATGAAGACGGTACTGGTGTCGTACATACAGCTGGTGGTCATGGTCTAGATGACTACATGGTATGTGCGAAGTATGGTCTAGCTCCAATCAATACAGTTGATTATCAAGGTAATATGAATGAAGAAGCTGGTAAGTATCAAGGAATGTTCTTTGAAGATTGTTCTAAGGCTATCATTCATGATATGAATGAAAAGGGATGTTTATTAGCTGTAGAAAGTATTACACATAGCTATCCACATGATGATAGATTAAAGAAGAAGGTCATCTTCAGAGCTGTTAAACAATGGTTCTGTTCTATTGATAAACTAAAGCCACAGCTTTTAGATGAAATCGATAACAAGATCAAATGGCATAACTCTTTTGGACAAAAGAGAATGCATAATATGATTGCGGATAGAGGTGACTGGTGTATCTCTAGACAGCGTCTTTGGGGCGTACCAATTCCTATCATCTACAATGAAGATGGTTCACCAATCATGGAAATGGAAGTATTCAACCATATCGCTGAACTCTTTGGAAAATATGGTTCTAACTATTGGTTTGAACATGAAGCTAAAGACCTATTACCAGAAGGTTATACAAATGAAAAGTCTCCTAACGGAAACTTCACAAAAGAAAAGGATATCATGGACGTATGGTTTGACTCTGGTTCTTCTTGGAATGAATTAAAGGCTAGAGGATATGATTATCCATGTGACTTATACTTTGAAGGCAGTGACCAGTATAGAGGTTGGTTCAACTCTTCCTTGATCGTTTCTACTGCAGTCAATGGCACAGCACCATACAAAGAAGTTCTCTCTCATGGTTATGTTGTTGACTCTAAGGGTGAAAAGATGAGTAAGTCTGTAGGTAACGTTGTTAATCCTATGGATATCATCAATGTCAATGGTGCAGATGTATTTAGACTTTGGGCAATGACGAGTGACTTCAAAGAAGATCTAAAGCTTGGCCCTAGCAATGTTAAACAAGTATCTGATCAATATAGAAAGATCAGAAACACATTCCGTTTCTTGTTAGGTAACATCAACGCATCTGATTTTGATCCTAAGAAGGATATGGTTTCTTATGAAAATCTAACAGCTGTTGATCAATATATTCTTGTGAAGTTGAATGATGTAGTAAAGGCAGTTCGTAAGGATTGCGAAGAATATGACTATGTTGATGCTTCTAAGGTATTAACAAACTTTATGGTCAATGAATTATCTTCTTACTATTGTGATTTCACAAAGGACATCCTTTATTGTAATGCTGAAGATGATGAAAGAAGAAGACAAGTACAGTCAGTTTATTGGCAGTGTCTTGATGCGCTAGTAAAACTATGGGCACCATTCCTCTGTTATACAACAGAAGAAGTATGGACACATTTCAATAATGATGAAGCTGAATCCGTACATTATTGTCACTTCCCAACAGTTCAAGAATACGCAAATGAAGCTGAATTAAAAGAACAATTTGATGTATTATTGGATATCAGAACAGATGTCATGAAGGCATTGGAAGAAAGCAGAAGCGAAAAGACGATTGGTACTGCACAAGAAGCTGAAGTTCAATTAAGTGTAAATTCTGAAGAAGCTGCACAATTAGAAAAGGGACTAAATGGAACTCTAGCACAATGGTTGATCGTTTCTAAGGCTGTTGTTACGGAAGCTAGTGAAAGAAGTGTCAAGGTCGTTAAGGCTACTGGCACAAAGTGTCCAAGATGTTGGAACTATTCTGAAGAAGCTGATGAAAACGGACTATGTCCAAGATGTCATTCCGTATTATCTAAGTAAAATAAAGGCTCATGTATTGAATACATGAGCTTTTGTTGTTGTTAGGATAATGGATCATCTCCATGAGCTAATGCACTTAAGTGGTGGAAGAACATATCTAATTCTTTACCGTAAACAAAAAAAGAAAACGAAGCGTAAGCTTCGTTTATCTTATAGATTGATCTTTTTGAATTGTTCCCAAGGTAGATCTTTCTTACCAAAGTGTCCATAGTTAACTGTGGATTTGTAGATTGGTCTTCTTAGGTCTAGTTCTTTGATGATATTGGCAACAGAGAAATCAAAATTCTTTAATACGATTTCTTGTAGTTCATCATCTGAATATTTACTTGTTCCAAATGAACGTACATAAACGGAAATAGGTTGTTGTACACCAATAGCGTAAGACAATTCTAATTGGCACTTATGTGCGAGTCCATTTGCGACAATGTTCTTACATACGTATCTTGCGTAGTAAGCAGCAGAACGATCGACCTTAGTAGGATCCTTAGATGAGAAACAACCTCCACCAATAGGAGCGTAACCACCATATGTATCGACTACGATCTTTCTACCAGTTGTTCCAGAATCTCCCCAAGAACCACCTAATACGAATGAGCCAGATGGATTGATGAGATACTTTGTGTTTTCATCAACTAAGCTTGGATCAACAACAGGTTTGATGACCTTTTCCATGATACATTCTTTGATTTCATCTTGTGTGACATCAGCAGTGTGTTGTGTAGAAACTACGATCGTATCAACTCTCTTTAGTTTTCCATCTTCATATTCAGCTGTTACCTGTGTCTTTCCATCAGGTCTTAAGAATGGTGTTTCTCTACGAACTTCTTCAAGCTTTTTAGCTAGCTTGTGAGCAGTCATGATGGCATATGGCATCAATTCTTCTGTTTCGTCATCTGCGTAACCAAACATGATACCTTGGTCACCTGCAGAGATATCATCATGAGCGACAGCACCATTGATTTCTGAGGATTGTTTGTTTACCTTTACGAATACTTTGTAATCTTCTGTGTAACCAATATCCTTCATTGTTTGTAGTGCGATCTTTTCATAATCGATATTCGCTGTTGTTCCAGCTTCACCATACACTAAGATCAAATTATCTTTGATAGTAGTTTCGACTGCCATATGACAGTCAGGATCTTGAGAAATCGCTTCATCAAGGATTGAATCTGCGATAAGATCGCAGACTTTGTCAGGATGTCCGCTTGTTACGGATTCTGATGTGAAATAAAATTTTGGCATTAAAAAAACCCTTCCTTTCGTCTGTCTTTTTCAACGAAGAATGAAAGAGCTACTTTTACTCTTTCTTAATCGCTACCAGCTTTACCACCTTATCTATTCTTTTTATAGATAGGTTGGTATGAGGGTGATCGAGCTGGTCCTCTAACCTCATTCTTGATTAAAGACAAGTATATTTAAACATTCAAATAACATTTGGTCAAACGACATAATTTAAAATCTGTCAATGGAATTAAGAATTATTTGGTAGATGGATGATATAATCTATACAAAAGGATGTAGTGTTTATGAATTTTAAATTGAAACCTGAAACAAAAGAAGCTATTATCGCAATATCCATTTCTGGTATCGTAATCGTTTCTTTCTATTTATTGATATCTCATTTGAATCTACTTGGTGGAGCTATCGTTGCGATATTTAAAGCTTTGGTTCCATTTATCTTTGGTATCTTCTTTGCGTTTATTTTGATGCCATTGAGAAATCTAACAGAGAAGAAATTTCTAGCGAAATGTGATCTATCGGATAAAGCGAAGAGAAGAATTGGTGTAGCTGTATCAATCATAGTAATGATATTGATCATTGTGATTTTCTTTGTATTACTGGTACCTCAGATCATATCTTCAGTTTCTACGTTTGTAGGTAATTTATCTCATTACATCACAAAATCTCAATCCTTATTAGAACAATACTACACTGGGGATACTGGTCTATTAGATACTTTGGCTGATATCTTATTAGATGGAGCTTCTCAATTAGCGAAGTCTATCACAAGTGCTTCTGGTGGTATCACAAAGATCGTTGTGTATGTCGGAGATACTGTAAAGCTTATCATCAATTTCTTGATTGGTATCATCATTTCGTTATATCTATTGTTGGATACAGAGAAGTTCCAACTACAAATGAAGAAAATAACATTCTGTTTATTACCTGAAGATATTGCGTTGAACTTGATTTCTATTTGTAAGTTGACTGCAGATATGTTCTATAAGTTTATTTCAGGTAAGGCAGTTGATTCATTGATCATTGGCATCATTTGTTATGTAGGTTGTAAGTTATTGAATATTCCATATGCGGTATTGATTGCGTTGGTCGTTGGTGTAACGAACATGATACCTGTATTTGGACCATTCATTGGCGCAATTCCGTGTTTGGTGATCTTGGTCATGATCGACTGGGTGAAAGCTTTAGAATTCTTAGTGTTTATCATTATTCTTCAACAATGTGATGGAAATATCATTGGACCATATATCTTAGGTGATGCGGTAGGATTACCTACATTGTGGGTCATGTTCGCTATCATTGTTGGTGGTGCATTGTTTGGAGTCGTTGGTATGTTTATTGGAGTACCTACATTTGCGGTCATTTATACATTAGTCAAACAAGGTATCAATAAACGATTGAAAGATAAGAATCTTGATTTTGATGGAATCAAGCACGATGAAGTTTAAAAAGTAAAAGCGTAGTGAATTATCACTACGCTTTCTTATTAGTCAAAATCAAATAACATTTCTTCATACAGTGGGAGCTTATAGAAGTTTCTTGATGCGATTTCTTCATAACGATCAATATATCTTCTTAATTCTTCCATTGCTGGAACGACAGTATCATGGATCTTCTTACCACATTCATAGTCATCATTCGATGCGTTTGCTTCTTTCCATAAAGTCGTCATCTTTTCTGTTGCGGAATATGTATTATCAATCAAGTCTGATAATTGTTCCATACGCTTATCAAAGAATTTAGGATATTTCTTAGACTTAGAAGCAGCTTCTGCGTAGAAGTCATATTCAGCTGTCATAGCTGGAAGGATATCTTTTCTACCCATTTCGATCAATGTACGTACTTCAATATCCATCATACGATCATATTGTTCGCACATGATGAGTCGATTCGCTTGAAGTTCCTTTTCGGAATATACACCATTTGATGTGAATAGGTTGATGACTTTAGGATCTTTTAAGATCTCTGTAGATTCAATGTAACTGGATACGTTAGGTAGTCCTCTACGTTCAGCTTCTTTTACCCATTCATCAGAATAACCATCCCCAGAGAATAAGATCCTCTTATGATCATGGATCAATTGACGGCAGATCTCTAATGCCTTATCACGAACATCTGTTAGATATTTGATACCTTCTAATTGATCAGCGATATCATTCAAGCTTTCTGCCATGATCGTATTTAGAACAGTATTTGCGAATGATGCGGACATACTAGAACCTAACATTCTAAATTCGAACTTGTTACCAGTAAATGCGACAGGGGAAGTTCTGTTTCGATCTGCGTTATCATGAGGGATATAAGCTAGACCATTAACAGGATTGAAGTTATCATCTGTTTCAGAATCTCCCTTAAACTTCTTATTTTGGTAGATAGAATATAAGATATCTTCAATATATGAACCTAGATAGATAGAGATGATAGCTGGTGGAGCTTCATTGGCACCTAGTCTATGATCATTACCACATGAAGATGCGGATAATCTAAGTAATACTGGATATTCGTCAACAGCACGGATAAATGCACTGATGAATGTTAAGAAACGAATATTTTCAGCAGGTTTTTTACCTGGATCAAATAGGTTTTGACCGTTGTCTGTAACAATAGAGTAGTTGTTGTGTTTACCTGAACCATTGATACCTTCAAATGGCTTTTCGTGTAAGAGACAAGCGAAACCATGTTTCTTAGCTGTCTTTCTTAATACATCCATTGTTAATTGGTTTTGGTCAACAGCGATATTTCCCTTAGAGAAAATAGGTGCTAATTCAAACTGACCAGGAGCGACTTCGTTGTGCTCTGTTTTAGCGTAGATGCCAAGTTTCCATAATTGTTCGTTCACTTCTTTCATGAACGCTTGTACTCTTGGTGGAATCGCACCAAAGTAATGGTCATCCAACTCTTGGCGTTTTGTTGCGGAAGTACCGAATAATGTTCTTCCTGTTAATCTTAAATCGAGACGTTTTTGGAAATACTTTAGATCGATCAAGAAGTATTCTTGTTCAAGACCTACTGAGATATCGCAACTCTTGACATCTTTTTCACCTAATAGGTTTACGACGCGTGTTGCGGCCTTGTTTAAAACTTCTAAAGATTTTAATAATGGTTCTTTTCTGTCTAATGCTTCACCATTATAAGAAACGAATACTGTTGGAATACATAATACATTGTCTTTAATAAAGACAGGGGAAGTAACATCCCAATATGTATAACCTCTAGCTTCAAAAGTAGCTCTTAGACCACCAGATGGGAATGAAGACGCATCAGGTTCGCCCTTGATCAACATCTTGCCAGAGAATCTAGAAATAGGTTCTCCATCATCACCAGGTTCAACAAATGAATCGTGTTTTTCAGCCGTTCCACCAGTCAAAGGTTGGAACCAGTGTGTGAAGTGTGTTGCCCCATGTTGCATGGCCCAACGCTTCATTGCGTGAGCGATCGCATCTGCAGTTTGTCTGTCTAATTGTTCTTCGTTAGCGACAGTAGCTTTCCAAGAATCATAGACTGGTCTAGGAAGTCTTTCTTCCATTTCGACCTTCGTGAATACCAATGAACCAAAATCTTCGTATGCTTTTTCCATGAAAATCTCCTTTTTTCACGAAAATTCTAAAAAAAATCATAAAAAACGTCAATATTTATAGAAAAAAATATAAAAAAATCATAATTTTTGTAATTTTTTTTGAAAAAATGAATAAAAAATATAAAAAAACAGAATTTTTTTAAATTCTGTTCTTAAATTTACATGGAATGATAACCAAATGGTGTAGATTCTACCAATTTTACAGCTGTAACTTCTTCAACTTCATCAATCAAGATAGCTTGAACACCTTCTGAGATATCTGCGCTTGCCATAAAACATCCTGCACACGCACCAACCATTGTGACAGTCACAACACCATCTTGAAAGTCTACGAATTCTACATCACCACCATCGGCTTGAAGATATGGGCGTATCTTATTTAATGTGTGGTTGATCCTACGAATGAGATCTTCTCTAGCAGGCGTTTCAGAATTTAACATAGCCTGGTTGTTTTCTTTATCGATATCTTTTTCATCTTCTTGATTGATCTTTTCTTCTTCTATCATATAGATGCCTCTTTTCCATAGATAAGTTTAACAAATTCTAGAATCCCTGCAACTGATTTGATTTGTTGTGTTATACTTTCTAACGGAGTATTACTATGAAATATAAAACAGGAATGATCGTAGAAGGAAAAGTTACTGGTATTCAACCTTATGGTGCTTTTGTATCATTAGATAATCAAAATGCAGGATTGATCCATATCTCAGAAATCAGTGATGGATTCGTAAAAGATATTAGTAAGTATGTTCAAGTAGGTGATCACATCAAAGTCAAGATCATTGATTTTGATAAGAAACATCACCAAGCTCGTCTTTCTCTAAAAGCTTTAAGTAAACCAAGAGTTAGAAAGGCACGTAGACAACATGTCTATCAAAAACCATCTTTACCACCAATGAAACTAGGATTTCAATCTATATCATCCAATATGGAACAATGGATCTTAGAGGCAAAAAAGAATATCTTAAATCAATGAACTACTGATTTAGACAATCGGTAGTTTTTGTTTAAAATAAATCAATAGCGTGCTATTGACAGTGCGCTATTGAAATGATATAAAACATGCGTGGGGTAATTATGAAGAAAATCGTTGATATTGGATTTCGTATTAAAAAGGTCGATGACTTGTTAAGTAAACAAGCAGATCGTTCTATGCAAGAGATGGGTGTGACTTTTACACAACACCATGTATTGATCTATCTTGTTCATCAAAAAGATCACACATCTACTTTAAAGGAGATGGAACATTCATTTAAGGTTTCACAAGCTACGATGGCTGGAATCGTAAAACGAATGGAAGAAAAAGAATTTGTGGAATCTTTTGGGAGTGAAACGGATAAGAGGATCAAGCTCGTTCGTTTAACAAGTAAAGGTGAAGATATCTGTAAAGTATCTAGGAAACTTATGCAGGAAGGCGAAAATAGAATGCGTTCTTTGTATAGCGATGAGGAAATGATGAGATTTGAAGAGTATTTAGATAGATTGTTAAATTTGTTAGATAAGGAGGATAAACATGTTTAAAACATTAAAAGGTTATGTTGCCCAATATAAAAAAGCCGCAATATTAACACCAATCTATACATCTTTAGAAGTTGTTTTGGAAATCATGATTCCATTTGTAACTTCTTCTTTGATTGATAAAGGTGTCAATAATGGTGATATGGGACAAGTCATCAAGTATGGATTGATCATGTTGGCTTTGGCTTTTGCGTCATTGTTCTGTGGAATCATGAGTGGTAAGTATGCCGCTGAATGTTCAACAGGATTTGCGGCCAATGTAAGAGATGGAATGTATAAGAAAATACAAACGTATTCTTTCGCTAACATTGATAAATTCTCTACAGCAGGATTAGTTACAAGATTAACAACAGATGTAACGAACTTACAGAATGCGTTTATGATGATCATTCGTGTCGCAATTCGACCACCACTGATGTTAACGTTGTCCATTGTGATGTGCGTAATCATCTCACCATCACTTTCAACGATCTTTGCGATCGCAATCGTATTCTTAGCTATCGTATTTATTACATTGATGCCAAGAGTCAATACGATCTTTAATGAGACGTTTGATAAGTATGATGATCTTAACGCAGAAGTACAGGAAAATGTATCTGGTGTCAGAGTCGTAAAAGCGTATGTTCGTGAAGATTATGAAAAAGAGAAGTTTGGTAAAGCTGCTCATAATCTAAGAAAGATGTTTGAAAAGGCAGAAGGTATCTTGGCTTGTATCAATCCTGTCATGAATATCGCAGTATTTGGTTGTATTATCGCATTGAGCTGGTTTGGTGCACATCATATCGTATCAGGTACTTTAACAACAGGTCAGTTGACTTCAATGTTCTCATATATCATGAGTATCTTGATGTCTTTGATGATGTTGAGTATGACGATCGTTATGATTTCAATGTCATTTGCGTCCGTTCGAAGAATTTCTGCGGTATTGAATGAAGTTCCAGATATTCAAAATCCAAGTGATCCAATCATGGAAGTGAAAGATGGTTCTGTTGATTTTGATCATGTAAATTTTGCGTATACATCAGGTACAGGGGAAGATGTATTAAAAGATATCGATCTTCATATCAAGTCTGGTGAATCTATTGGTATCATTGGTGGAACTGGATCTGGAAAGAGTACATTAGTATCTTTGATCAGTAGATTGTATGATGTGAAAGATGGAAGCGTATCAGTAGGTGGAGTCAATGTAAAAGACTATGATGTGACTTCACTTCGTAATGAAGTATCTGTCGTTCTTCAAAAGAATGTCTTATTCTCTGGTACGGTTTTAGATAACTTGAGATGGGGCAATGAAAACGCAACGGAAGAAGAGTGTTGGAAGGCATGTGAACTTGCGTGTGCTGATGAATTCTTAAAGAAGATGCCAGATGGTTTGATGTCACATGTTGAACAAGGTGGTAATAACTTCTCTGGTGGACAGAAACAAAGACTTTGTATCGCTAGAGCGTTATTGAAAGAGCCTAAGGTATTGATCTTAGATGACTCTACAAGTGCAGTTGATACGGCTACAGACGCTAAGATCCAATCAGCGTTCCAACAACAAATTCCTAACACAACAAAGATCTTGATTTCACAAAGAATTTCATCTGTAAAGAATGCTGATCGTATCATCGTAATTGATGATGGTAAGATTTCTGGATTTGATACACATGAAAATCTCATTCAGAATAATGAGATCTATCGTGAAATCGAAGAAGCGCAAAATAAAGCTGGTGGTGACTTTGATAAACCACAAGCAGACTAGGAGGTGAATCATGCCAAGAAAACAAATGGTACCTGTTAAGAAGGTGAAAAAGGGAACATTCTCTAGAGTCATTAAATACATGATCAAAGATTACTTTGTTCAAATGTTATTTGTTATCGCATGTATCTTTATCTCTGTATTCTGTACACTTCAAGCTACTTTATTCCAAAAGACATTGATTGATTCTTATATCACTCCAATGTTACAAAGTGGTTCTACAGATTTCGCACCATTGTTAAATGCGATATTAAAGTTGATTGCGATATTAGCAGTAGGAATCATCGCTTGTTATACATATAACAGAATGATGGTTACGATATCTCAAGGTTCTATGGAAAAGATGCGTGATGAGATCTTTAATCATATGCAGACTTTACCAATTCGTTATTTTGATACACATGCTCACGGGGATATCATGTCTATTTATACAAATGATGTAGATACAATGAGACAAGTCATTTCACAAACGATTCCGAATGTGATCTCATCTTCTATTACGATCGTTTCATGTTTTGTATCTATGATCATGTTATCCATTCCATTAACTATCGTATCTCTATGTATGATAGGAGTCATGATGTTTATGACAATGACAGTTGGTGGTAAGAGTAAAGATTACTTTATGGCACAACAAAAGTCATTAGGTACGCTTAATGGATATGTAGAAGAAATGATCCAAGGAGTCAAGGTCGTTAAAGTATTCTGTCATGAAAAGGAATCTGTTGCGGATTTCGAAGTGCGTAATGAAGAATTGAGAGATAGTGCAAATAACGCAAATAAATATGCGAATATCATGATGCCTATCATGGCTAACTTAGGAAATATTTCTTATGTGTTGATTGCGGTAGTTGGTGCAGGTCTATCCCTCACTGGTATTACTGGATTAACATTAGGTACGCTAGTTTCTTTCTTAACATTAAACAAGAACTTCACACAACCAGTCACACAGATTTCTCAACAAGTAAACTCTGTTGCGGCAGCAATGGCTGGTGCAGAGAGAATCTTTGAACTATTGGATGAAGAAAGTGAAGTGGATGATGGATATGTTGAGCTTGTCAATGTAATCGAACATGAAGATGGTACGTTAGAAGAAACAGATAAGAGAACTGGTGTATGGGCTTGGAAACATCCTCATCAGGCAGAAGGTACGATCACATATCGAAAGCTTGAAGGAAAGATCACAATGGATGATGTGGACTTCTCTTATGATGGTAAAAAGACGGTATTACACAACGTTACATTGTTTGGTATGCCTGGAGAAAAGATTGCGTTTGTTGGCTCTACTGGTGCAGGTAAGACTACGATCACAAACTTGATCAATCGTTTCTATGATATCGCTGATGGTAAGATCAGATATGATGATATCAACATCAATAAGATCAAGAAATCATCTTTAAGAAGATCATTAGGTATCGTTCTACAAGATACGAATCTATTTACAGGAACGATCATGGATAATATTCGTTATGGTAGATTAGATGCGACAGATGAAGAGTGCATTGCGGCAGCGAAACTAGCGAATGCGGATGGTTTTATTCGTAGATTACCAAATGGATATGATACTGTAATCAAAGGTGATGGTGGTACATTATCTCAAGGTGAAAGACAGTTACTATCTATCGCACGTGCTGCA
This sequence comes from Bulleidia sp., assembly GCA_963613355.1. Classification (GTDB taxonomy): domain Bacteria; phylum Bacillota_I; class Bacilli_A; order Erysipelotrichales; family Erysipelotrichaceae; genus Bulleidia. The sequence continues at coordinate 49,322 of CAVDZA010000001.1, forward strand.
GTTGCGGACGCTCCAGCAATGATCTTAGATGAAGCTACTTCTTCTATCGATACAAGAACAGAATCTCTTGTACAGAAGGGCATGGATGCCTTGATGAAAGGTAGAACGACATTCGTTATTGCCCATCGTTTATCTACGGTTCAAAACTCTGATTGTATTATGGTATTAGAGAATGGAAGAATCATTGAACGTGGAAACCACGATGAATTGATTGCGAAGAAAGGTAGATATTACCAGCTTTATACTGGTAACCAAATTGAAGAAGGTTAAACGAACTGCTCCTAGTGAGCAGTTTTTTTGTATAATGGAAACATGTTAGAAATATTTTGTGCGATATATCCAGAAGCGAAACCATTGATCCAACATCTTCATTTAAAGAAAGATCCTAGTAGTCAGAAATGGGATCGCTTTATCAATGAACAACAAACGATTCGTTTGACTTTAACAGGTACAGGTAAAGTAAACGCAAGTAGTGCGGTTGCGATGACATTAATGGATTCTATGGATCCTTTTGTGATTTCGTTTGGTTCTTCTGCCTATTTGAAAGAACTACCATTTGATCTTTACCAAGGTAGTTGTATTTGTGATATTGATTCTGCCATTGCGTATTATCCAGACGTTGTATATGAACTAGGTTTAAAAGAATGTGGTTTATTAACAGGTAGTCAATTACTATCTAATAAAGTAAATCCTCGTATGAGCATCCAACCTTATGTTGATTTAAGATCATATTTATCTAATATCGTTGATCAATATCCAATCTATGAATTGTATGATACGGAATCATCCGCAATCTATGAGACTGCGAATCTATTTGTGGGTCCACACAAAATGGTATTTTTGCGTTTTCCTTCAGATCAAGATGCAGAAACAATTACAGGATGTGATATTACACGGAAAGTAGAGAGTCTTTATCCAAGACTCCAAGAAGTAATTCAAAAACTTTTATCATTCAATCAACAACAAGAAGTAGAAGAAGATCATTGTGTAGGATCTTTTAAACAACATATTCATTCTAGTAAGACTATGAATGACCAAATCGATCAGATCATTCGTTATTGTAGAACGATAGATAAAGATTATGTGTCCATCATTCATGAATTGATGAATGAAGAAGTGAAAGATAAAGAAGAAGGAAAGAAGGTATTCCATGAATTTCAAAAGAGATGTTGTGAAGCCTAAGTTTTCTCATATCTATGTAGAGAAAGATATCCTTCATCATAAAAGAACAGAAGAGATATTACAGTACTTTTCAAAGAGTACAGTGATCGTTGTCAATGATTATAGAGATGTTTTTAATCGTAAGAAACAATCTCATTCACTACAAAAAGAAAGTCAGAACCTCATTTTAGCGAAGAAGAAAAAAGATTTCTTATACAAGGGTTCACCTGTATGTCAATCTTTTGATCAAGAACATTTCTATTACAGTTCTAGTATGATGAATTGTATCTATGATTGTGAGTATTGTTTTTTGAAGGGGATGTATCCTTCAGGAAACTTAGTTGTGTTTGTGAATATAGAAGACTTCTTTAAAGAAGTAGAAGAAATATTAAAGGAACATCCTGTGTATTTATGTGTATCGTATGACACGGATATGTTAGCATTAGAACCTATCTTTCATTATGGAAAGTTATGGAGTGAATTCTGTCATACACATGAAGATCTAACGATAGAGATACGCACAAAGGGAACAGGTTCAAGTGATTGGAAAAAGATACAAGTATCTGAAAGAGTCATCTTAGCTTTTACGCTATCACCTACCTATGTAGCTGAAGAGTATGAACATGGTACACCATCATTGAAACAAAGAATAGAAATGATCCAACAAGCCATGAAACTAGGATTTCCTGTACGTATCTGTTTTGATCCAATTATTGTATTTCCGCAATATGAACAAGCATATAAAGATATGATCCATTTAGTAACAAAAGAAATCGATCTTACAAAAGTAAAGGATATTAGTGTTGGATCATTCCGTATCTCAAAGAATTACATGTCAGACATGAGAAAACAATATCCAAACAGTAGTGTCCTACAATATCCATATGTATGTGAAAAAGGGTTTTATCACTTACCAAATGAATTGTTGGATAAAGTAGAACATATCGTGTTGGATGAATTATTAAAAGTCATATCAGAAGATAAGATATATCAATGGGAGGATGTAGATGAATAAGGCAATTGTGACAGGAGCTAGTTCTGGGATTGGCAGAGAAATTTCAAAGAAACTATTAATACTTGGATATGAAGTATATGGAATCGGTAGAAATTTTACAGATAAGATCGACCATCCTTTCTTTCATGAAGTCGTATGTGATTTGTTGGATGACAAGGCATTTGAAGAAAGCATTGGATGTATTCCTAGTGATGATCTGAAGCTTTTAGTGAATAACGCTGGATGTGCGTATTATGGCTTACATGAAACGATCAAGAAAGAACAGATCCAAGAAATGGTACGTTTAAATTTAGAAGTGCCTATGATCTTATCCCAAAGATATATTCGTACATTACGGAAAAACCAAGGAACGATCATTAACATTTCTAGTATATCGGGTACGCATTCTGCCCCACATGGTGCTGCCTATGCCGCAACAAAAGCTGCTTTGATTTCATTTAGTAAATCGTTATTTGATGAGAATCGAAAACATGGAATGAAAGTAACATGTATCGTTCCAGATATGACAAATACAAATCTTTATCGCAATGCGGATTTTGAGGCAGATACAGAATATGGTTGTAGTATTGAAGCGGAAGATATCGCATGTATCGTAGAAGATATCCTCAAACAAAAAGATGGAATCGTCGTCAGTGAAATCACTGTACGCCCTCAATTCCATCGTTTGAAAAGAAAATCTAAAGAATAGGATGTTTTATTGGCTTGTTTTCATCAGTATTTAATAAACAAGCACAGAAACCTTCTAATGGTTGGTAACAAGTTATATAGATCATTTTCCCAATTTCAGGGGAATAGGATTGAATGGATCTTTTTGTTCCATTTAACGCTACATCTGTATAAATGCCCAACCATTTTTTATCCGCATTTTGAAAGACTTTATAGAATGATTGGTTTAACATTTCATTGATTGATTTGTTTTCTAAACGTTCCATTTCTTTATTACAATAACGGAACTTGAAATCAATTCCTCTTCCTTCTTCAGAAATCATTAATTCGATAATACAGAAGGCAACAGGTAATTGATCAAGGATCGAGAATCTTTCTGAAATGTTATGGGCATTCAGAGTTTCTAAAAAACCAGTGTGTAAGTTATTGTTGATCTTTTTATGTGTAGCTTGTGTTCTTTTTCTACCTTGTAAGATAGAACCATCCATCATGTGATATTCACCATCTTGGATGAATTCGATATGATTTTTAGAAACGATCGTTCCTTTATTGATAGAAAGAAAGGAATATGTTTCTAATACATCATAAAAATCTTTGACATTGATAAGTGTCTTGATGACTCTTCCATCAGCTAAATGTACACATGTTCTTTTATCTTCTCGTGTGATATAAGAAATATCTTCTATTTCAATTTTGTTCTTTTTTAAAAATCTTTGAATCTGTTCACTCATACTTAAAACCTTAAAACTTTATAAATATGTTATAAAAAACCTAAATAAAAATCAAATTCTTTGTCTTTTATTGTAGTAAAAATGGATAAACATCCTTAAATATGGATAAAGGTCTAATTAGAAGGACACTGTAAGGAATAGGGTATCTGTGGTATAATAAAACAAAATTTTGGAAAGGAGTGGTTACGCCTTGTCTATTTATTCATTAGGTTTAACGTTAACGAACATTCGTTCATTTATTGTAATGTTGTTAGATATCATTGTAATGTGGTTTCTTTTGTATTATGCACTGAAGATCGTCCGTGCAAATCAAAGAACGATACAGATATTTAAAGGAATTATTTTAGTTATTGTCATTGATGCGCTAGCTAAATTCTTAGGCCTTAAGACTTTAGAGTTTTTAGCGGATATGTTTATCAACTATGGATTCTTGGCAATTATTATCATCTTCCAACCAGAGATACGATCTTTGTTAGAGAGAATTGGTCAATCTAACATCTTTTCTCGTATTAGTAATCTAACAGGAAATGAAAAAGAGAATCTAGTTGAACAGATTACGACAGCAGTCATGTTATTAAGCAAAGATCAAACAGGTGCTTTGATTTCTATTGAACAATCTCAATTGTTAGATGCGTATATCGATACAGGTGTAAAGTTGAATTCTGATGTTACGGCAGAACTATTGACATCTTTATTCGTAACAAGTACGCCTTTACATGATGGTGCTGTAATCATCCGTGGAGATAAGATTGCGTGTGCGAGTGCGTATCTTCCTCCAACTAACGCTGATGTACCTTCAAGATTTGGTGCCCGTCATAGAGCCGCAATCGGTTTTTCTGAAGTAACAGATGCGATCACGATCGTTGTTTCTGAAGAGACAGGTGGTGTATCAATTACAGAAGGTGGAAAGATCTTCCAAATCGATAGTGAAGATACATTGAGAAAGTATCTCACTAAGGCAATCGTTGGAGATGTAAATGATAATCATACAAAGAAGAATCCTGAATCAAATGAAACGGGTGGCATTCTTTCTATCTTGAAGATCAAAAAACAACAAAAGCCTTCCACAAATGAATTATCTTCTATTAGTGATATAGCACAAGATGAAGAAACCGTTCATAAACAAGCTGACGCTGTAGCGAAAAAGGCTGCGATGAAGCTTCCACATAAGAAGAAGAGACCAAAGGCTTCTTATCCAACGCAAGAAAGAAAAGTCGTTGAAGAAAAGAAGATCGAACCAGTTGAGATAAAACCGGAAGTGAAAGAGGAACCGGTCATTGAAAAACAACCAGAAGTAATACCTGCACCTAAGATGACTCCAGAAGAAGTCAAGGCTGCACGTGAAGCTGTAATCAACTCTTATAAATCTCATAAAGAGGAACCAAAGAAAGAAACACCGATCTTAAATGAGGAAGATCGTAAGTTTGATACGAGTAAGTTGAATATCTCTCAGATCGTAGGATTTAATGATGAGTTAGATAGAAAACTAGAAATGGTTGAAAAACTTGATAACACATCCTCAAATGAAGGAGGTGATGATCATGAGTAAGAAGTCTTTACAAGAAGAAACAAAGACAGAACGCGCAAATAAGATTGCGGAAAAGAACAAGAATGTAAAGAGAACGTATGAGAAAGTAGAAGATGCGTTGTTTAAGATCTTACGTTTATTCTCCACTGCGTTAGATAAATTTATATTCAATAAGAAATACAGTAAGATCGTTTCTCTTGTATTAGCGATATTGTTGTATCTAACAGTAAACTTCAATACATTATCATCTTCTTATCAATCCTCTTTACGTTATTCCAAGACGATTTCAGATGTTACTGTAACTGCTAAATATAACTCCGATACATTTGAAGTGAGTGGATTACCAGAAACAGTTGATGTTATTTTGACGGGTGATGCGGCAAATGTTACAAGTGCTGCTAACTCTGAAAGTGGAACAGTTATTTGTGACCTAGATGGATTGACAGAAGGGGAACATGAAGTGAAGCTTTCTACAGAAGGTTATGGAAATAATGTAAATATCGTTGTGAATCCAACAAATGTCAATGTAACTTTAAAGAAGAAGACGACACAACAATTTGATATTTCTTATGATTTCATTAACCAAGATCTCATGGATTCTGTATATTCTGCAGGAACACCTGAATTTGAATATACAAAGATCAATGTACGTGCTTCCAAGGATACATTAGAAACGATTGCGTTTGTTAAGGCGTTGATCGATGTGAGTGGACAAACAGCAGACTTCGAACAAGATGCGATCCTTGTTGCGTATGATTCAAAGGGCAATCCTGTTAACGCAGATATCGTCCCAAATACGGTACATGTCAAGGTTCCAGTGTCTTCTCCAAGTAAGTCAGTGAAGGTACAAGTTCAAGTGAGTGGAGAAGTTCCTGATGATAAGGCAATCGACTCTATCACAATGGACCAAGAAACGGTAACGATCTACGGTTCAGAAACGACGTTAGCGGATATTGATCAAGTCGTCGTTACATTAGATGCATCTAGCTTAACGAAGGATTCTACAGTGTTGAGACCTATCGTATTACCTGCGGGCGTATCTACAGCTAACACAACACAGATCACGATGAATATCAAACTGGCTGATGTTGAAGAAAAGACGATTGATGATGTTCCGATCAATGTCATTAATAACACGAAGCACTACAAAGCTTCTCAACCAAATAACATTACAACGACTTCTGTTGTAGTGAAGGGAACAAAAGACAATATTGATAAGATCACAGCGGATGATATCAATGTTTATATTGATATGACAGATGTTCAACCAGGTCTTCAAACATTTGCGTTACAGATCGAACAACCAAATAATGGTTATGTAACATATACATTAAAAGAAGCTGAATATGAATTGAATGTCTTAGGTGAAACAAGCGATACAGATACAAGTGAAGGAGCTACTATTAACAATGACTAAATATTTTGGTACAGATGGTATTCGTGGAAAAGCGAATGAAGGATTAACTGCTGAAAGAGCGTTTCAAGTAGGTAGATATCTTGGTTATTACTTTTCAAAAGAAGGTAAGAAAAAGATCGTAATTGGAAAAGATACTAGATTATCAAGTGATATGTTAGAAAACGCATTAGCTGCTGGTATCGCTGCACAAGGATGTGATGCGTATTTGATTGGATATGGTCCTACACCTGCGGTATGTTATTTAACACACAATGAAGATTTTGAATGTGGTGCGATGATCTCTGCTTCTCATAATCCTTTCTATGATAATGGAATCAAGATCTTCTCAAAAGAAGGCATCAAGTTACCAAGTGATATTGAAGACTTGATTGAAGATTACATTGATGGAAAGACAACACTTGAATATGTGACAGGTGATAAGATCGGTAAGATCGTTCCTTATGAAAGAGGAATCGAGAACTATTTGAACTTCATTGTTGAGGAATTTGATATTGATCTATCAGGTATGAATATCGCAATGGATTGTGCGAATGGTTCAGCTAGTATTACAGCGGAACGTGCATTAAAGATGTTGGGCGCAAACGTTTATGCGATGAACAATGAACCAAATGGTGTGAATATCAATACACAAGCTGGTTCTACACATCCTGAAAAGTTCCAAGAATATATGAAAGCACATAAAGGCGAATATGATCTTGGATTGACATTTGATGGAGATGCGGATAGACAGATCTTAGTTCGTCCAAATGGAGAACTTGTGGATGGTGATTATGTTCTTTATATCTTAGGTAAATATTATAGAGATCAAGGTACATTGACAGGTAATACGATCGTTACGACCGTTATGGCAAACTTAGGCTTGTGGAAAGCTATGGAAAGAGAAGGAATCCTCGTTGAAAAGACACAAGTTGGTGATAAGTATGTTTATGAACAGATGTGTAAACATGGTTATATCGTTGGTGGTGAACAATCTGGTCATATCATCCTAAAACATCATTCCACAACAGGTGATGGTCTTATGACAGCTTTATCAATCTTGAAAGTCATGAAGAAGACTGGTAAGACAATTGATGAGCTATGTGAAGGATTAACGATCTATCCTCAGTTATTAGTAAATGTTAAGGTTACAGATAAGACACAAGTATTAAATGATGAAGAAATCAATCAGGCAATACAGGATGTAGAATCTGAACTTGAAGGAAATGGTAGAGTTCTTGTTAGACCAAGTGGAACGGAACCATTATTAAGAGTCATGGCTGAGGCAGAAACAGATGAAATCTGTGATCGTGTCGTTGGTAAGATCGCAAGATTGATCCAAAAGAAATACGGTGTTGAAGAAGAACAATAATGGAAAGCAGGGAGTGATTCTCTGCTTTTTATGTTAAAATAATAACAATAGGTGATCATTATGAAAAAAGTAATTACAATTGTTGAAGATGAAAAAGATTTAAATGAACTTGTCAAAAGATATCTTGAAAGAGAAGGATATGAGGTTCGTTCTTATTTGACATATGATGAGGCGAGCCAACATACAAAAGATGATGATGTTCATTTATGGATCTTAGATATTATGTTAGGAGATAAGAGTGGATTTGATCTGATTGAAGAGATCCGTATGAATGATGATCAAGTACCTGTTATTTTCATGTCTGCTCGTGATAAAGAATTTGATCGTATCATTGGATTAGAAAAGGGAAGTGATGACTATATCACAAAACCTTTCTCTCCAAAGGAATTGGTGTTACGTGTCAATAATTTGATTCGTAGAGTTTATCGTGAAGAAGAGAGTAAGATTTCTGTAGATGGATATGAAATTGATGAAGTACAGAGAATGGTAACGAACCAAACTGGTAAGATCGATCTAACGACAAAAGAATTTGATCTATTGATGTTGTTTGTGAACAATAGAGGTACTGCCTTCCCTCGTGAAGCAATCCTATCCAAAGTATGGGAAGAGAACTACTATGGAAGTGATAGAGTCGTTGATGATACGTTAAGACGTTTAAGAAAGAAGATGCCGGATCTATCGATCCAGACAATCTATGGATTTGGGTATAGACTTGGATGAAACGGTTTCGTTTATGGGTTCGTGAACTCTCACTTCTACAACAGATCTTATGTATTATCTTCTTGTTTATTGCGATTTTTGCGGGATTTTTGTTTTTCTTTATAACACCTGCCATCGATCGTTTTTCTGAAACGGAAATGTATGAACAATTACATAGTTCTCAAAATACGATCATTGATTATATCAATGAAAATCCAGATGAAGAAGCGGTTGCGTATGGTACGGATACAAATATCATACAATTGATGTATGATCCAGATACGGATCAAATCAGATATTTGAATGATAATACATTAGATGAAGATGTCGTTGATCAACTACAACTTCAAGCAGAGGAGACAAAAGCTGGTACACAAGATTATTCTTTAGAAGTAGATGAAGATAATCAATCAAATGTAAAGTATTTATATTCGATAACTCTATTAAAAGATGGAAGAGAATTGATTTCTGTCATGGAAGATACGTATCGTATTACATTTAGAAAATCATTGATTTCTGGTGTCGTAATGATGAATATCTTGGTTGTAAGTGTATTGTTAGCTTTATTGTTGATGTGGGTAGGTACATTTATTTATCCTCTTCAACAAATCAAACTATATATTCAAAAGATCAAGAATGATGAACCTGCGACATTGACTGTGAAAAGAAATGATGAAATTGGTGAAGTTGCGGAAGCGTTAACTGAAATGCAGAGTGCTTTAGATAAACAAAATAGAGAGAAAGAAGAAATGATCCAAAACATTTCTCATGATCTAAAGACACCAATTGCGACGATCAAATCTTATTCTGAAGCTATCAAAGATGGTATTTATCCATATGATACGTTAGAGAAGTCTATCGATGTCATTATCGAACATGCCGAAAGATTAGAGAAGAAAGTAAAGAGCTTGATCATTTTGAATAAGATGGGATATCTGTTAGATAAGTGTCCTGAAGGGGATAACTTAGATATGAATGAAGTCATCAATAAGGTCGTATTATCTTTGAAGGTCGTTCGTCCAGAAATCCAAATCATTTCCAACACGGATAAAAATATTAAATTCCATGGGGAAGAAGAACCTTGGAGAATTACTGTAGAAAACTTAATGGAAAACGCATTGCGTTACGCTAAGACAACGGTAACAGTTGAGTTAAAGAAAGATGAGTTGCGTGTCATCAATGATGGCAAACAAATTGAAGAAGATCGTATTCCGACATTGTTTCATCCATATGAAAAGGGTACAGATGGACAGTTTGGCTTAGGATTATCAATCGTACATAGGGTATGTACGACATATGGATATCATGTTCAGGCAGAGAATCTTCCAAATGGAACGAGTTTCAGAATTTGGAAAGAACATTCAAAAAAAGAAAGACAAAAGAAGAACAATTCTTAATAATTTTGGATAAATAGGGGTTCCTATCTTAACGGAACTCCTTTTTTTATGTAAAATATATACGTTATGAATAAGAATATTTATGGAGTAAATACTTCCTACATCGTAGAAGGAAGTGGAAATGATGTTGTTCTCTTACATGGTTGGGGACAAAATAAAGAAATGATGGGAAATATCTTTGAACATTTTAAAGATAGATTCCGTGTTTGGGCACTGGATTTTCCAGGCTTTGGAGAAAGCGAAGAACCTCCTGTTGCGTGGGGCGTAGAAGATTACGAACTTTTCCTAGAGGATTTCATACGTGTGAATGAAATCGTGGATCCAATCTTGATTGGACATTCTTTTGGATGTCGTGTTGCGATCCGTTACGCTGCGAAAAACCAAGATAATGTACGTAAGATGTGCTTGACTGGTGCGGCAGGAATTCGACCAAAACATGGACTGGATTGGCAGATCCGTACAAAGGCATATAAAGCTGGAAAGTGGCTATTAAAAGTAACTGGCCAAAATGAAAAGCTTGAAGAAATGCAGAAGAATGCTGGTAGTGAAGACTATAGAAACGCACAAGGAATCATGAAGCCAACATTTGTGAAAGTCGTGAATGATGATGTTGCGCCAATCTTAAAAGATGTGAAGTGTTCCGTCCTATTGGTGTGGGGCGAATATGATACTGCTGCACCACTTTGGATGGGCCAACAAATGGAAAAAGAAATGCCTGATGCTGGATTGGCAATCTTTGAAGGAGATGACCATTGGGCATATTGGCACCAAGCTGCTAGATTTAACGCAGTTTTGGATGTGTTCTTGAAAGGTGACGAAAAATGAGCGTACTAAAGATTATATTATTGATTTGTTTTGTATTAGCGGTATATGTTCCTGGAAAACATGCGTTACATATTTTCCAACAGAATCGTTATGAAACGGAACGATTGACACCATGGATCAAGGAAAACTTCAAGTTGAACCTTGTTCATGCGATAGTACCAGTATTGATTGGAATCATTGGATGTGTTTTATCAATGGTATTCTACAATTCTGGAGGAACAGTAGCACAAGCTTGTATGTTGGTTGTGTTATTTGTTGTGATGTATTCTACAGAAAAGAAAAAGAAGTATATCAAGCCATTGGTTTTGACTGCGCGCGTAATCCGTCAAATCGTTGTGATGGCGATACTAGGAATAATCATTGTCTTATTTGTGTTATTGAATGATCTAGATCCATATTTAACACTATTAGCTTATTTCTTGCCTTGGATCTTATTATATCCAATGAGTTGGATCACTTCACCAATTGAAGCGATGGTACGTCAATCCTTTTTGAATGATGCGAAAAGGATCCTAGAAGAACATAAAGGTTTGATCAAGATCGGTATTACAGGCTCATTTGGAAAGACAACGACAAAGAATATCATGCAGGCAATGGTGTCTGAACAATTCAATTCATTAATGACACCTGCTTCTTATAACACACCTATGGGCATTACACGTACGATTCGTGAAATGTTGAAACCAATTCATCAGGTATTTGTATGTGAAATGGGTGCTGACCACGTAGGAGATATTGAAGAATTGATGGATTTTGTACATCCTACGATCGGTGTCGTTACTTCCATTGGCCCTCAACACTTAAATACATTTGGATCACAAGAAAATATCACAAAAGAAAAGATGAAGATGATCGAGATGTTACCTCAAGATGGATTTGGCGTATTGAACTATGATAATGAATTTATCCGTAACTACAAGGTACAAAACAATGTAGAGACAGTGACATATGGTGTTACAAGTAAAGATACGGATTATACAGTAGAAGATATTCATTATACACAATCAGGTTCTTCCTTTGTTGTGTGTTATAAAGAGGAAAGAATTCCATTAGAAACAAAGCTACTAGGTGAATTAAATATTTTAAATATTTTATCCGCTGTTGCGGTAGCTAGACACTTAGGTGTATCTTGGAGCGTTATTCAAAGAGCTGTAAAACAGATGAAACAAGTGGAACATCGTTTAGAGCTTAAGAGAATCAATGGATATCGATTCATTGATGATGCGTTTAATGCGAATCCAACAGGTTCTGCGATGGCTCTTGAAGTGCTAGGAATGATGCCAAATAAGAGAATCATCGTTACACCAGGTATGATTGATCTAGGAGAAAAACAATCTGAAATCAATGAACGTTTTGGAACGTTAATGAAGGATAAGGCAGATGTTGTGATCTTGGTAGGTAAGAATCAGACAAGACCTATCTATGAAGGGCTACAGAAATCTGGCTTTGATATGAACAATGTATTAGTGGTAGATAAAGTGAATGAAGCTTTTGCGTATGTTTATACACACGCTACGCCACAAGATACGATCTTATTAGAAAATGATTTACCAGATGCTTTCAACCATTAAAGAAAAATAGTATACTAGAAAAATCTTACGAGAAGTGGAAAGGGAAAAATATGGAAAATTTAATTCACGAGGAATGCGGTATTTTCGGAATCTATGATCCAAGTGGCACAAATGATGTCGCTTCAAGCACTTACTATGGTTTATTTGCCTTACAACATAGAGGTCAAGAATCTTGTGGTATTGCGGTCAATGATAGAGGAGTCATTAACTACTATAAGAACGTAGGTCTTGTACGTGATGTATTTTCTAAACAACAATTAGATGCGCTAGGTAAAGGTCAAATTGCGATTGGCCATACACGTTATTCAACATTTGGTACAGTCAACCAAACAAATGCGCAGCCACTTGTTGTAAGACATGTGAAAGGTCAAATGGCCTTAGCACATAATGGTAACCTAACAAACGCTCCTGAATTGAGAGAGAAGTTAGAGTTACAAGGTGCGATCTTCCATACGACAAATGATTCGGAAATCATTGCGTATGAGATCATTCAAGAAAGATTAAATACAGCTTCTATTGAAGAAGCAGTTGAAAAAGTAATGGATGTGTTAGAGGGAGCGTATTCTTTAGTTGTGATGTCTCCTGAAAAGTTGGTAGCTGCTAGAGATAAGACTGGTTTTAGACCACTTGTCATGGGAAAACTTCCTAATGGAGAAACAGTATTCGCTTCTGAAACTTGTGCGTTAGATTCTTTAGGCGCAACATATGTAAAAGATCTAGCGGCAGGAGAAATCGTTGTCGTAGATAAGACGGGCATTCGTTCTATCACATCACATGTTCAACCAGTTAAGCACATGTGTGTATTTGAATATATCTACTTCGCTAGACCAGATAGTGTCATGGAAGGTGTTAGCGTTCATGAGGCTAGAAAACGTGCTGGTAGGATCTTAGCGAAAGAACATCCAGTAGAAGCCGATGTCGTTATTGGCGTTCCGGATTCTGGACTAGATGCGGCATTAGGATACGCAGAAGAAAGTGGTATTCCTTACGAAACTGGCTTTTCTAAGAACAAATATATCGCAAGAACATTTATTCAACCTGCACAATCTCAAAGAGAAAATTCTGTTCGATTAAAATTGAATGTCATTGCGTCTGTTGTCAAAGATAAGAGAGTAATCATGGTAGATGACTCTATCGTACGTGGTACGACAAGTGCTCGTATCGTTGCGTTATTAAAGGACGCAGGTGCTAAAGAAGTACATGTTCGTATTTCCGCTCCACCATTTGTTTCTCCATGTTACTATGGTACAGACATCGATTCTAAAAAGAACTTGATCGCTTGTAAGTATTCTATTGAAGATACTGCGAAGAAGATCGGCGCGGATACGTTAGGTTACTTATCCGTTGAAGGTGCGAAGGAAATGGCAAAGAATCCTGGATGTGATTTCTGCGTTGGATGTTTTACAGAGAAATATCCAGCTCCAGTTCCTACATCTCAAGAAAAGTCTCAATTTGAAAAGAAGATCAATGTCAATGATGATGATATTGTTGATGAACGTGAAAGAGTTCATGGAGACGCAAAGGAATTCTAAAGGTAAAAGAAAGGATCACTTCAATGAAGTGATCCTTTTCAATGCTTATTTTTGTTTTGCGGCTATTCTGAAGAATAAAAGTCCAAATATAAATAAGATCGTTAAGCTAGCGACTGCGATATTTACAGATTGTGTTAGAGATACTGCGATACCAACTAATGTCGTTCCCATGAATGCTGCACCTTTACCACAAATGTCATAGATACCAAAGTATTCACCTGAAGCTTCTGCTGGAATGATCTGTGCGTAGTAAGATCTAGATAATGCTTGAATGGCTCCTTGGAACATACCTACCACAAATGCCATGATTCCAAATTGCCATAGTTCTTTCATGAATAACGCATATACCGCAACACAGAAGTATCCACAAATACAAACTGTGATCAATGAAGACGAACTATACTTTTCACTTAATTTACCAAACAATGTCGCAAATGCGAAGGCTACGACTTGTGTTAATAATAAGATGACAAGCAATCCCATTTGATTTAGACCTAAAGCTGTACCAATCGCAACAGCTTCATCAATGATCGTATATACACCATCGATATAGAAGAAGAACGCAATCAAGAAGTAGAATACTTTCTTTTCTTCTTTAAACATTGTGACTAGTGTATTCTTGATTCTCTTGAAACTTTCCTTGAATTTATTCTCTTCTGTAGGTTCTACATAATACTTTTGTTTGTAGTTTTTCATTAGTGGAACAGTGACACCAAACCACCATATCGCAACGACCAAGAACGCTAAGAAGATTGATAATCTTTCATTTATGATTCCTAAGAAGTCAGGATTACCAGCAGCGTAGAAACCTAGCGCTACAACGAATGGAATACAACTTCCGATATATCCCCAAGCATATCCTTGAGAAGATACGAGATCCATTCTTCCAGGATCTGTGATATCCGTTAACATGGAATCATAGAACACAAGAGATAATTGATAACATACTTTCGCAATCACATAGATAATCAAATAAATTAACCAGTTTGGAACGACTCCTAATAGGGCACATCCAAAGATACCTACCATTAATGAACCAACGAACATTCGTTTTTTCATATCTTTGTGATCGGCAATCGCACCCAATATTGGTCCTTGTATTGCGACAAGGATCGTAGCGATACTTGTTGCGTATGACCAATACGCGAGGTAATCAGAACTGTTCATTCCATTATTCAGTGCTAATGCGTTGAACCAAATAGGAATGATCGTAGAGATCATCATCGTAAACGCTGAATTACCAATATCATAATAGATCCAGCTTTTTTCTAATTTCGTAAAATTCTTAAACATAAAAATACCTATCCTATAATTATTATCTTAGTTTCTTTTATGAATTGATAGTATTTTTTTGTGAAATATACGTAAAAATTAACGGATTTTAAAAAAAGAATGTATGATATTTAAAAGAGGTGAAAGTTATGGCTACTAAAATTTGGGCACATAGAGGTGCGAGTGGGTATAAACCAGAAAATACATTACCATCATTTCAATACGCAATTGACTTAGGTGCTGATGGTGTTGAATTGGATATTCAATTGACTAAGGATGGACAACTTGTCGTATGTCATGATGAACAAATCGATAGAACTTCAAATGGGAAGGGATTTGTGAAAGACTATACTTTAAAAGAATTAAAGGAGCTTGATTTTTCTTATAAATATCCAGAACTTGGTAAAGTTGAGATTCCTACGATGAAAGAAGTCTTCGAATTATTAAAACCAACAAATCTCATTATCAATATTGAATTGAAAACAGGTGTCTTTGATTATGAAGGAATTGAAGAAAAAATCATTCAACTTACAAAAGAAGAAGGTTTTGAAGAACGAGTCATCTATTCTTCCTTCAATCATTATTCTATTCAACGAATACAAAGATTAGATCCTAATGCCAAGACTGCGTTCTTATATAGTGATGGAACATTTGATATGCCAGAATATGGTAGAGATCATCAAGTTAACGCTCTACATCCTGCTTTTTATAATTTGAAATATCCAGAGTATATGAAGAAGTGTAAAGAATATGGATTAGATGTGAATGTATGGACGGTAAATGAAGAATATATTGCGAAGATATGTTTAGATCATGGTGTAACGACATTGATTACAAATTATCCTGATAGAATGAGAAAGCTAGTAGAAGAATATGAGTCCAGAGTATAAAGAATATATTGAAAAAGAAATCAAACCTTTTCTAGAAAAGATAGAAGAAGGGGATATTGATAGTGAAGATGGAGTAAGACTTCATTATTATTTCGCAATCAATCCAAATGAAAAGGCATCCATCGTTATGATCCATGGATTCTCAGAGTTTTTTGGAAAGCATCATGAGAATGCGTGTAGATTCTATCAAGATGGTTTTAGTGTTTTCTTTCTTGAACTAAGAGGACATGGAAAAAGTGAACATACTGATCAATACAATGATTCTAGAGTTCATGTGCATGACTTTGAAGAATATGTTCAAGATCTACATTGTTTTATAGAACAAGTCGTGAAAGAACATTCAAAGACAAAAGAATACTTTCTATTTTCACATTCCATGGGTGGAGCTGTATCGACATTGTTTTTAGAAGAATATACAGATGTATTTAAGTGTGCTGTATTATCATCTCCAATGTTAGCGATGAACTATGGGAAGGTACCAGATGTAGCGGTAGATGTATTAAGTGCTTATTCTAAAGTAGCGCCTGTTGAAGAAGAGTTTGGTCCTTCTCAAAAACCATTTTCAGGAATCGTAGATTTTAATAATTCGTCTATGTTGGATAAAGATCGATATGAGTATCAATTCTCTCAAAGATTAAATCACAAGGAATACCAAACGTGGGGAGGAACTTGGGGATGGATCCGTGCTGGTAAAGAAGCAACTTCTAAGATCATTAAAAATAGTAAAAAGATCAAGACACCAATTCTTTTACTACAAGCAGAAAATGATTCAATGGTAAAGGCAGAAGGTCAAAATTTAATTGATCAAAAGAATATCAATGTTACTTTGGTTGAATATAAAGGTTCTAAACATGAGATCTTCAACGCAACAAAAGATATTCGTGATAAGTATTATAAAGATGTATTGGATTATTTTAACGCACATGTAAAAAGACACCATTGAGGTGTCTTTTTGAGTATAAAAAAGAGCGAGTGAGCAGAATCGAACTGCCGTGTCCACCTTGGCAAGGTGGCGTTCTACCATTGAACTACACTCGCATAAATGGCGGTTCTGACGAGATTCGAACTCGCGATCTTCTCCGTGACAGGGAGACGAGATAAACCACTACTCCACAGAACCACACTGGAGTTAAAGCCTTCCTTACTATCTTGGTTTTCGATAAGAGCGAGTGAGCAGAATCGAACTGCCGTGTCCACCTTGGCAAGGTGGCGTTCTACCATTGAACTACACTCGCATAAATGGCGGTTCTGACGAGATTCGAACTCGCGATCTTCTCCGTGACAGGGAGACGAGATAAACCACTACTCCACAGAACCATATATGGCGAGGAAAGAGGGATTTGAACCCTCGCGCCGGTTACCCGACCTATGCCCTTAGCAGGGGCACCTCTTCGGCCTCTTGAGTATTTCCTCAAATATATCTGCCAAGCGCATCCTTTCGCTTCATTGCTTTGTCAGCGCCCAAATAATATAACATGTCAAAAATATATTTGCAACAATTTTTTGTATTCTTTTAGACGTTCCTATTTAAAACGCTTTCATGCTATAATTTTATTTACCGGAGGAAAAGATAAAAATGAATTTAAAAAAATCTATTATTCTTGTAACGAGTGCAGCTCTAGTAGGCTGTTCTCAAGCAACTACTTCTTCCACAGGATCTAGTACAACAAGTACTAAAATGACTCCAGGCACTTACACTGCTAAGGCTGATGGTCATAATGGTTCTGTTGAAGTAACAGTTACTGTTAGTGAAGATAAGATTGAAAGCGTTGAAGTCGGTGAAAACAACGAAACAAGTGGATTAGCTGATCCAGCAATTGAAACTGTACCTTCACAAATCGTAGAATACCAGACATTATCAACAGATATCATTTCTGGTGCTACTTATACAACTGTAGCGATTCGTACAGCTGTTAAGGATTGTATTGAACAAGCAGGTGGTAATCCTGATGCGTTCAACGCAAAGGTTCCAAATGAAGAAGAAGGCGAAACAGAAGAATTAAGTGCTGATGTTATTGTCGTTGGTGGTGGTGCTGCTGGTATGTCCGCTACGATCCGCCTACAAGAACAAGGTAAGTCAGTCATCTTAGTTGAAAAGACATCTTCATTAGGTGGTACGATCAGAGTTTCTGGTGGTAACCAAGTCGTTCAAGGTTCTAAGGTCCAAGAGGAAGCTGGCGTTTCTAATGACTCTGCCAAATCTATGGAAGAAGATTTCTTGGCAAATGGCGATAACTTAAATGATGAAGAACTCTTAGGCATCTATGCTGAAAATGTTGGTTCTACAACAGACTGGTTAACAGATACTGTAGGTGTTGAATACAACATGGAAGGTGGTCTACATAAGTTAGCTGAATATTCTATCGATAGAGAATTAGCTTATGTTGATGGCGGTGCAGGTGCTGCTAAGATCCTTTCTAGCAAAGTTGATGAATCTGGCGCAACTGTATTATTAAATACAACTGCTGAAGAATTAATCACAGAAGATGGTGCTGTTACAGGTATCAAGGCTACAACAGCTAAGGGCAAAGAATATACATTAACAGCTGAAAATGTAATTCTCGCTACTGGTGGTTATGGTAATAACAACGATCTACTTCCAGCAAGTGCTGAAGAAGGTCTATTCTATGGTCTAGATTCTTCTAATGGTGAAGGTCTCATCATGGCAACAGAACAAGTAAATGCAGGAACGACACATATGGAATACATCAAGGAATATCCAAATGGTGTTGAAACAAGTTCTAAACACGCTAAGAGTACGATTGCTGGTAATATTCCAGCTTTCACAAAGGCAGCTATCTTAGTCAACAACAAGGGTGAAAGAGTTGTTAACGAAAAGGCTAGTAACCATGAGATCCTTGAAAAGCTACAGGAACAAGAAGGCGAAACATTGTATCTTGTTATGGATGAAACAACATTCAGTGAATGGAAGACTAAGCTTACTGCAGCTGGTCTAACAGAAGAAACAATTGATGCTTATGTCGCAAACAATGGTTCTAGTGAACCTATCTTCACATCTGGTTCTACTGCTAAGGAAGCAGCTGAAGCAGCTGGTATTGATGGTGACGCTTTGACAGAAACAATTGAAAAGTTCAATGGCTATGTTGAAGCTGGTGAAGATAAAGACTTTGGCAGAGCTAAAGATTATCTAACTGCTGGATTTGAAGAAGGCAATATCTACATCGTTGAACAAAAGGCACGTTACGCTACAACAATGGGTGGTCTTGATGTAGATGGAAACTTACAAGTTGTTGATGTAAACGGTAAGACAATTGAAGGCTTATACGCAGCAGGTGAAATCATTGGTGGTCAGATGGGTGATGACTCTCCATCCGGAGCTAACAATGGTTGGGCTTTGACATCTGGTAAGTACGTAGCTGATTACTTATCTAAGTAATAAATTTGAAAGAGAAGTTTTTGTGAAAAGACTTCTCTTTTTTTGTTTAGAAACAAAGGTAAAGACTTAAGAAATATAGTCATTTTTTTAAGAATTGATATAAACTTATAGTAGAGAATTATTTAAGATAATAGGAGGATTTTTATGGGTACAAGATTTCCAGAAGGATTTTTGTGGGGTGGTGCCACAGCTGACTTTCAATATGAAGGTGGTTTTAATGAAGGCGGTAGAGGCATTAATTCTCAAGACTTCGTAACAGATGGCTCTGTTACACAAAAAAGGCAGATTTCTTTGAAATTGAAAGATGGTTCTAGAGGAACAGTTAATTCATTAGAATCTTTTCCAGAAGGTGCGGAAGCTGAAATGTATGATGATATTTATTATCCATCACATAAAGCTGTTGATTTCTATCATCACTACAAAGAAGATATCGCTTTGATGGCTGAGATGGGATTTAACGTATTTCGTTTTTCGACATGTTGGTCACGTATCTATCCAACAGGATTAGAAGAAGAACCAAATGAAGAAGGACTGAAGTTCTATGATGATGTCATTGATGAATGTCATAAATACAACATTGAACCTTTGATTACGATCTGTCACGATGAAATGCCAGATCTATTAGCGAGAGAATATGATGGTTGGAATAACCGTATCTTGATTGATGCGTATGTTAAATTCGCAAAGACATTATTTGAGAGATATAAAGGTAAGTGTAAGTATTGGTTGACATTTAATGAATTGAACGCAATTCATGGATATTCTAAATTAGGTATCCACGAAGAAACAGCACAATCATTCTATCAATGCCAACATCACATGTTTGTGGCTAGTTCTATGGCAATCAAACTAGGTCATGAAATCATGCCTGAAGCGATATTTGGTGCGATGTTTGCGATGAGTGAGATGTATCCAGCTACTTGTAAGCCTGAGGATATCTTTGCGTGCTACGAACATCGTAGAATGAATTATTTCTTTATTGATGTCATGGCTAGAGGTGAATATCCTAACTACGCTCAAAAGATCTTTGATGAAAAGAATGTTCACTTAAAGATTGAAGAAGGCGATTTAGATTGGATCAAGAATTATCCATTAGACTTTGTTTCTTTCTCTTACTACCGTTCTACAACGATCACTTCAGATCATTTCACAACTATGGATCCTATGGGAGTCATGGGTGGCGAAACAAATCCTTACTTAGAAACTACACCATGGGGATGGCCAATTGACCCATTAGGTCTACGTTATTGTTTGAATGAATTGTATGACCGTTACCAAAAACCTGTATTCGTTATTGAAAATGGATTAGGCGCAATCGATAAATTAGAAGATGGTAAAGTACATGATGATTATCGTGTGAAGTATCTTTCTGATCACTTCCAAGCAATCAAGGACGCTATCAATATCGATCATGTTCCATGTTTTGGCTATACGATGTGGGGACCAATTGATCTTGTTTCTTTAGGTACTGGTGAAATGAAGAAGCGTTATGGCTTTATCTATG
Source organism: Bulleidia sp. (assembly GCA_963613355.1). GTDB lineage: Bacteria > Bacillota_I > Bacilli_A > Erysipelotrichales > Erysipelotrichaceae > Bulleidia. The sequence goes on from CAVDZA010000001.1 coordinate 70,275, forward strand.
TAGATATGGATGATAAAGGAAATGGTACATTAAAGAGATATAAGAAAGATTCCTTTGAGTGGATGAAGAAAGTCATTCAAACAAATGGTGAAGATCTAACATATTAGAAAGAAGATAATTTATGGCTGAATGGTTAAAAGAGGCAGTGTTTTATGAAATCTATCCACAATCATTTAAGGATACGAATGCGGATGGAATTGGTGATATTCCAGGAATCATTGAAAAACTAGAATATATTCAAGATCTTGGTTTTAATGCCTTATGGTTGAATCCTTGTTTTGATTCACCATTTGTAGATGCTGGATATGATGTCAGAGATTTCTATAAAGTAGCTGAAAGATATGGAACAAATGAAGATCTCAAACATTTATTTGAAGAAGCACACAAAAGAGATATGCATGTCATTATTGATTTAGTGGCAGGGCATACATCAAATGAAAATAAGTGGTTCATTGAATCTTGCAAACCTGAAAAGAATGCTTATACAGATCGTTATATTTGGAGTGATACGGTATGGAATGCACCAAGTGGAATTGGTAGTATTGCGGGATGGTATCGTGGAGGATATGACAGAGATGGTGCAGTGGCTGTGAATTTCTTTACAGCACAAGCCGCCTTGAATTATGGATTCTACAATAAAGATGAAGGCCAAGATTGGCAACAAGGAATGGATGAAGAAGGACCATTATCTACACGAGACGAATTAAAGAACATCATGCGATTCTGGTTAGGAATGGGATGCGATGGATTTAGAGTAGATATGGCTGGGAGCTTAGTAAAGAATGATCCTGAAGGAAAAGGAACGATTTCTTTATGGAAAGATGTATCTGGATTCTTAAAGAAAGAATATCCAGAAGCTGTAATGGTTAGTGAATGGGGAGAACCTGATAAGGCCTTAGAAGGTGGATTTGATATGGACTTCTTACTACACTTTGGACCATCACACTATCCAGATCTATTTAGAACGGATAAACCTTACTTCTCTTCAAAAGGAGAAGGTGACTTAAAAGCCTTCTGGGATCTTTATCAAGTGAACTATAAAAAAGCACATGATAATGGTGGCATGATCTGTATTCCAAGTGGCAATCATGACATGGATCGTATGGCTAGGACATTGACGCAAGAAGAAATGAAGGTTGCGTTTGCGTTCTTGTTATCAATGCCTGGTGTTCCATTTGTGTATTATGGAGATGAAATAGGAATGCGATATGTAGATGTACCTCATTCTATAGAAGGTGGATATTTTAGAACGGGATCTAGAAGTCCGATGCAGTGGGATACAAGTACGAATGCAGGATTCTCTTCAGCGAAAAAAGATATGTTGTATATCCAACAAGATGAAGAAGGTATGAATGAGATCAACACTGAAGTAGAAATGAAGGATGAAAGTTCTTTATTACATGAAGTGATGGATCTGATTGAGATACGTAAAGAACATAAGGCTTTAGGAAATGCTTCTGAATTTAAGTTGATATCTTATGAAGGATATCCTTTGATCTATGAAAGAGAAAGTGATGATGAAAAGGTGTTGGTCGTTATCAATCCAAAAGATCAAGCAGTTCAAACAGATATCGATCTAACAGGAGATATCATCTATTCTTACAACGGAAATAGCTTAGAAGGTAATACGATTCCGGGATGTAGTGCGTTCTTTATCCAAAAGTGAAATACTACTTGGAAAAAGTAGATGAAAATACTAAAATTGTAATGGTTAATTCAGGAGGAAATATAAAATGGTAGATTGGAAGAACCTCGATGAGCTTGATTCTTATAAGGAATTAGAAGCTTGCGAAAAAGTAAATCTTAAAGAAGTAATGGCTGGTAACAATGGTGCAGAAAGAGTTAAGAACTATTCTGTAGATATGGCTGAAGGTCTTACTTATAATTACGCTGCTAAGGCAGTCGATGAAAAAGTACTCGCAGCTATTAAGAAATTAGCTGAAGAAGCACAATTAAGTGAAAAGTTTGAAGCTCTTTACAATGGTGAAATGGTCAATACAGGCGAAAAGAGACTTGTATTACACCAACTATGTAGAGGACAACTTGGAAATGATGTTATTGCGGATGGTGTCAACAAGAGAGAATTCTATGTTAAACAACAAACAAGAATCGCAGAATTCGCTAAGAAGGTACACAATGGTGAAGTAACAAACGCAGCTGGTGAAAAGTTTACTACAGTTGTACAGATTGGTATTGGTGGTTCAGATCTAGGTCCTAGAGCTATCTATATCGCATTAGAAAACTGGGCAAGAAAGAACAACACATTAAAGATGGAAGCTAAGTTCATCTCTAACGTAGATCCTGATGACGCTGCTGCTGTATTAAATGGTATCGATGTAGCACATTCCTTATTCGTATTGGTTTCTAAATCTGGTACAACACTAGAAACACTTACAAATGAAGCTTTCGTTAAGGACGCTCTCACAAAGGCTGGTCTAGATCCAGCAAACCATATGGTAGCTGTTACATCTGAAAGTTCACCACTCGCAAAGAATGAAGGTTACTTAGATGCTTTCTATATGGATAACTACATTGGTGGACGTTATTCTTCTTCCTCTGCAGTAGGTTGTGCAGTATTATCACTCGCATTTGGTCCAGAAGTATTCGCAGACTTCTTAGATGGTGCTGCAGCTGCTGATAAGCTCGCTACTGAAAAGGATGTCATGAAGAACGCAGCTATGTTAGATGCGTTGATTGGTGTATATGAAAGAAACGTACTTGGTTATGAAGATACAGCTGTACTTCCATATTCTCAAGCATTAGCTCGTTTCCCAGCTCATTTACAACAATTAGATATGGAATCCAATGGTAAGTCAGTTAACCGTTTTGGAGAACCAGTTGATTATCCTACAGGACCAATCATCTTCGGTGAACCTGGAACAAATGGACAACATTCCTTCTATCAATTATTACACCAAGGAAAGACAATCATTCCTCTACAGTTCATTGGCTATAGAAACTCACAGATTGGTACAGATGTAGTCATCGAAGGTTCTACTTCTCAACAAAAACTATGTGCGAATGTAGCTGCTCAGATCGTAGCTTTCGCATGTGGTAAGGATGATGAAAACCTCAATAAGAAGTTTGACGGTGGTAGACCATCTTCCATCATCATTGGTGATCAATTAACACCAAAGAGCTTAGGCTCATTACTTGCTCACTTTGAAAACAAGGTAATGTTCCAAGGCTTCGCATGGAATGTAAATAGCTTTGACCAGGAAGGTGTACAGTTAGGTAAAGTACTTGCTAAGAAGGTACTCGCTCATGAAACGGATGGTGCATTAGCTGTATATTCTGATTTATTAAATATCTAAAAAGAAAAGACCGTATCCTAAGGATACGGTTTTCTTATGCTTTCTTGAATACAGGAATAGAATCAATTGGAGCTTCCACATGAATGATTTGATTTCCTTCATATCGTTGTTGATTTCTTGTGTCGATCCATGTTCCTTCTGGTAGATATACATCTCTATCGAATTGATCTTCATAGAGGATTGGAGCTACAAGGTATTCATCTCCAAACATATATTGATCATAGATATTCCAACATTTATCATCTGTAGGATATTCATAGAACATACTTCTAAGAATTGGAGAACCATTCGTACTAGCTTCTTTAAATAGCTTTTGAAGATATGGTTTTAATTCATGACGGATCTTTAGATATTTTCTAAAGATCTTTTCGTTTTCTTCACCATAAGACCATAACTCATTGTCATGTCCTGTATAAAGATATCCACCACCCCAGTCTCTATCATCTAATGGTTTGATATCATCATTTGGACCACGATCCCCATGCATCCTTAATACTGCTGTGAATGTTGCGAATTCATACCAACGTACCAACAATTGTTGGAAGGATGGATCTTTCCAATCGTCTGTCATAAATCCACCAATATCACTTGTCCACCATGGAATACCTGCGATTCCCATGTTAATGCCACATTGTAGTTGATCTCTGAGGGATTCAAATGTACTAGGAACATCGCCACTCCAAACAACATTTCCATACTTTTGAGAACCTGCCCAACAGGATCTTAATAAGGAAACGATATCTTTTTTTCCTAACTTCTTTTGATTTTCATAGAAAAGTCTAGAGTAGTATTGAGGCCAGATATTAGAAGTCTCTAAAGCTGGACCAATGTAGTAGCGCATATTATCAAAGTCATATACTGTAAAGTCTGGTTCACCATTGTCTAACCAGAATCCATCAATTCCTAGATCAAAGTAATTCTTCTTACATACTTCCCATACATAATCTCTTGTTTCCGGATTTGTTGCGTCGATTTCTACACAATCTCCTTGATATTCATAAGTTTGTGCGACACCTCTTTCCGTACGGATCAACATTCCTTTATCCCACATAGGCACAAAGTTTTCGCTTCTCTTATCAACAGAAGGCCATACAGATACAACGACTTTGATTCCCATTGAATGTAATTCATCGATCATTCCTTTAGGATCTGGCCAATACTTTGGATCAAATTTCCAATCACCTTGATATGTCCAATGGAAGAAATCAATTACGATCATATCGATTGGTACATTTCTATCTTTACATTCATGTGCTACTTTCAATACTTCTTCTTGTGTACGATAACGTAACTTACATTGCCATAGTCCTAATAAGTCATCAGGATAATCTGGTGCACGACCAGAGACAGAAGTGTAATTTTCAATCAATTGTTTTGGAGTATCTCCAACTGTGATCCAATAGTCAATTTCCTTTGTGGCTTCTGCGATCCATTCGGTCTTATTCATACCAAATGAAACTTTACCGATTGCGGGATTATTCCATAAGAATCCATAACCTAAGGAAGAGATACCAAATGGTACGGATACTTGTGAATTTCTTTGTTCAAGATCCAAAACACATCCTTTTAGGTTTGTATGGGATTGTTGGTATTGTCCAAAGCCGAAGAACTTTTCATCGTCATTACTTTCGAATGTTTGTACGATCCTAAAATCTCCACCTTTAAGACCATGGTAGTCTCGATTGATATACTTTAAACATCTGCTTTCTTTGGAAATCGTTCCATCATAGTTTCTAAAATATTCTCTTAATATCAATTGATCATCTTTATAGAATGAAATCACACCCATGAAGTTAACGACAGCTTTGATCTTACCGTTTTGAATGGAAGCTTCTTTGTCTTGAATCGTGATTTCTGTTTTACAAGGAGTTATTTCTTCTGTTAATGCCCAATCTTGATTTGAGAAAGATGGGTATCGTGTAGAACGAATACGAAGGGAATCTTTGGCCCAAGGTTCGATCTGTAGAGTTTCTCCCATGTTGCGATAAATCAATGTATTATCTTTTTGTTTGAATTCCATATTTAATTACCTCATTACAATAATAAAAGAAATAAATGGAAAGTAAAAGGAAGAATGATATAGAATTTTTTGGGTTATAATAAGAACATGAAAATAATATTTTTAGATATTGATGGTACTGTTTTATCTCATAACACAAATTCAATTCCTTCTTCCGCATTGAAACAAATCAACAATGTAAGACAACAAGGAATCCTTGTGTTTGGTTGTACAGGTAGACATGAATTAGAATTACAGAAATTACCATTAGATGATCTACAGGTAGATGGTTGGATCACAATGAATGGAACTTTGAATTATCTTGTGGATGGTACTGTCATTAGTGGCTATCCAATTGATAAAAAAGATATTCAGTATTTATATGATTCTGTTAAGAAGGAACCATTTCCGATCCAATTTTTAGAAGCACATGAAATGTATATGAATCTACATGATGATCATGTAAAAGAGAGTCTAGAAAAGATCCACTCTAAACAAGATCCACTTCAACCATTAGATAGAATATTGAATAATGATATCTATATGTTTATTCCTTGGGTAAAAGAAGATATCTTCAACAATATCCAAAAGAATATGCAAGATACAAGATGTGTGAGATGGAATGAATACGCTGTGGATTGTTTTCATAAACAATGTGGAAAGAACCAAGGAATCAAAGATATCTTGAACTATTATCATCTTACTAAGGAAGATGCAGGATGCGTAGGGGACGCAAATAACGATATCTTGATGTTTGAAGCGTGTGGACATACGGTCGCTATGGGAAATGCGACAGATGAATTAAAAAGAATCGCTGATTATATTAGTGATGATATTGATGAAGATGGTTTACAAAAAGCATTAAAATATCTAGTAAAATGAAAAAATATTTCGGTATTTTTCTAGTAAAATAGTAACAGGAAAATAAAAGGGTGAATAAAATGATAGATGAAATTAAGATCGTAGCGGCAGATATTGATATGACATTGACTGCCAAGGGGGCTTCACTTCCACAAGTAACAAAGGATGCCTTTGAACTCTTACATCGAAATGGTGTAAGAATTGGACTAGGAACGGGTAGAGAAATCAATGATAATCTTAGAAAGATGGGTAAATCATGGGGATTATCTTTTGAGTTTGACTTCGTTGTAGGTATGAATGGTGGAATGATCTTGGACCATTTGAATGGTGATAAGTATTGGGAAACAGACATGTTAAGTACTCAAGAAATGGCAGATATCCTACATTATATGGAACCATTGATCAATAAGTATACGATTTCTGTTAACTGTGAAGGTAATGAGAATCATAACGCAATCAATATTCAAGGTGAATTACTTGAATCTTCAAGAAGACATGGATTTGATTTTGTTGATTGTACAGGAAACATTGACAAGTTATGTGAGAGACCTACATTTAAGTTCTTGTTCCGTGGAGATGCGAAGTATGAACAAGAAATCCGTGATACGTTCTTGGCAAAATTCTCTGATGGATATCAGATCATTAGTACATTCCCAGGTACTGTTGAAATCATGCATTCAGGTATTGATAAGGGATCTGGATTAAAGAAATATGCCCAATGGAATAACATTGATATGAAGAATGTCATTTCTTTTGGAGATAATGAAAATGACAATACAATGTTAGAAGATTCTGGATGGGGCGTTTGTTTGAAAGATGGTTCTGATGGAACAAAGAAATGTGCAGATGCCATCACAGATTATAAGTGTGAAGAAGGTGGTGTAGGACACTACTTGTTTGATCACTACATTACAGAAAAAGGTTTGAAGTAAAGACAGAATCATCTGTCTTTTTTCAAGAAAGAGAGAAGACATGAAAAAGGAAATCAATGAGAAAATATTATCCTCTTGGGTAAAGATGACAACAATCATCAATAATGATAAGATCACATCTTCTTTACCATTTAATGAGGCAATGGTTTGTCGATATCTTTATCAAAATAGACATAAACATGTGATAGCTTCTCAATTATGTGAGTGGATGGGAATGCATAAATCACAAATGAATCGTACACTAACAAATCTAGAAAAGAAGAAATTGATTTGTCGCAAGAGAGATGAAGAAGATAAAAGAAAGATATTTCTTGTGCTGAATGAAGAAATGATGGAAGTGTATCGAAAACAACATCGATCCGTATTGGAAATCATTGATTCTATCTGTGAAGAATTAGGAGAAGAAAAGTGTAAAGAAGTGATATCTACATTTGAACTCGTTTCTAAGATTGCAGAAGATGTATTGAAGTAAATGCTCATATGAGCATTTTTTTATTGAAAAATAGAGGAGAATTTGTAAAATAGATACTGTCGTTTGTTCGACCGAGAGTAGCGGCTACCTCTCGTTAACTAAAATAAGGAGATAAAAATCAATGAAAACAAAAAGACTTGTACAGATTGCGATGATTGCGGCAGTTTATACTGTTCTAACACTCGCTTTAGCACCAATTTCTTACGGAAACCTACAAGTAAGAATTTCCGAAGCACTAACAATGTTGCCACTTGTATACTCACCAAGTATCTACGGTGTAACGTTAGGTTGTTTCTTAAGTAACTTGATTGGAGCTATGACAGGAGTTAATCCTACGGGCTATATCGACGCTATCGTAGGTACTGCAGCTACATTCCTAGCAGCTTATTGTACATGGAAGCTCAAAGATAAGAAGGTTGGTAAATATCCACTTCTTGCGATGGCTATGCCAGTGATCTTCAACTTCTTCTTTGTAGGAGCTGAGTTGGGCTATCTATTTATGCCTGAGAATTTCTTGTTGGGTACAGTTATCAACGGAGCTTGGGTAGCAATTGGAGAAGTGATTGCGGTAGTACTAGGATATATCTTAGTGAACGTATTAGAAAAAACAAAAGTATTTGATAAATATAAATAAAAAAACAAAGTTGTATGTAGCCGCATACAACTTTTTTAGTATTTCTTCATTACATATTCTGTATGGATCTTATAGGTCACACATTGAATGACATGTTCCATGAGTTCTTGTTGAGGATTTTTTGTTTTGAAAGAAAGATCGGATCCTTCTAATTCAAACACAGTATTTAAAGAACTTTCAAACCAAGATATGAATAGGTCATAAGCTTGTTCTACAGAACTATCTTTCATATGTGTATGTATTTCAATCAGTTCTGATATTTGTGCCATGGAATAACATCTTTTTAAGATCGTCACAACAATGAAGTAAGCAATATGAGATTTTCTATAATGTTTTTTTATAGGTGGTTTTACTATAGAGGTCTTTACATAATTGTTGACCATGGATTTAGTAATGAACTTTTCATCATTAAAATAGAGACAAGATAATTGTTCTGTTAGATAGATAATGACTTGATCCATGTATAGTTCTAGAGATGGTAGTTCATCCCATCTAGGAAATGTAAATTTATTCATGTTTTTACATTAACATAAACATAATTCTTTTACAATCTAGAAATTAATACTAGATATATTGACATCAATTTCTAGATACTATACCCTTGTCTTAGGAGAGTAATACGTATGAATTATATTGTTTCAGATACATCAACATTATATTCAGTTGAAGAAGGAAAACAGATCGGATTATCTGTCGTACCGTTAAACATTACTGTCGATGATCATTCTTATAAAGATTTTGAAGATATCACAGATCATCAATTATTAGAAATGATCAAAGAAGAAAAGATTCCTAGAACATCTCGACCTTCCTTAGGAGAGAAGATCGATATCTATAATGAATTGAGTGAGAAGGGAAATGTCATTGATATTACGATGGCTTCTGGATTAAGTGGAACATATCAAACTGCCTTGTTAGCGAAGAATGCTTGTGAACATCCTGAAAAGATCACGGTCATTGATTCCTTGACTTTGTGTGGGCCACATCGTGCACTTGTTGCGAAAGCATTAGAAATGAACGCAGAAGGGAAAAGTGTAGAAGAAATTGAAAGTTATATCAATAAAGTAAAAGAGAAAGAAGTATCATTTTTGATACCAATTGATTTTGAATTCTTGGTAAGAGGAGGAAGATTAAATGGTATGGCTGGAGTACTTGGTGGATTGTTGAAATTGATGGCAGTCATGAAGAAAGGTCCTCAAGGAAAAGGATTAGATAAGTTTTCTGTATGTAGAACTGCACGTAAGGTAGGACATGACATTGCGGATGAGATGAAAAAAGAAGGAATTGATTCTTCTTATACTTTCTATATTTCTCATGCCGCAAATGAATCTTTGGCTTCTAAGATGAAAGAAAAGATGGAAGCAGAGTTTCCTGGTGCTGTTGTGCACATGTATCCTCTTTCTCCATCTTTCATTACACAGGGTGGACCTGGATGTGTTGCGGTTCAAGCAATTCAATTATGATCTTGTGAGATACTCACAAGATTTTTTCTTTTTAAGAATGGATAGATGAATTGAATGACTACCATTAATAGAATGACTTCAATTGGTAATAAGATCGTATTCTTGATGAGACTTGTAGATGCGTAAACAAGATAAGCTTTTCCATACAAGATAGAACTCCATAAAGATCCTAATAATACATTGACCAAATAGTTATTCAGGATCTTCGCTAGAATGATCCTTGGCCAAGTGATGTTCTTTTGGTAAAGACATAATGAATAAAACAAAGAACCTAACATCGCAGTTATTGTATATCCTGGAAAGTAAGCTCCATCTGGAAATAACATAAAGCTAAGATTATCTGTGATAAACGCAGATGTCATACCAGCTACAGGACCTACGACCATTCCTTCCATTGCGACGATCAAGTACGTTAATGAGATCCTTAGATTTTCTCCAACTGGGATACGAACAAAACCAACAATGATCTTTAACGCAATCATAAGAGCGATAAAAGCTAACATCTTCACATCTTTTAACTTGTTAGCTGAAGATTTCCAATATTGTTTGGATAACATAAATAAAAACACCTTCCTTTCTCTCCATTTCGAGAAAAAGAAAGATGTTGATTTCTCGCCATGGGTATATGAGTGGATGACCGCAAGCGAGTTGCTTTTCGTCTGTATTAGACCCACTAATACAGCACTTAACGCCATCTATCGCAAAAAGAGTACCATTTCATGATAGAATATTCAAGATGAAAATATTAAGTACGACATTAGAAAGAAAAGATCTATTTGGATCTTACAAAGAAAAAGGGGTCAATGAAATCATTGTAGCCTTAGAAAACAATACATTTTCTGCTTTACATGAAATGAAGGAAGAGGATATTCAAGAGTTAACAGAACAGTGTCATGAAAATGATATGACGATTACTGTATTGATGAATCGTTTATATAGTGAAGCAGATATCTATGAAGCGCAAAAGACAATGAAAAGAGTTCTTTTGTTAGGAGTCGATGGATTGATGTTTGCTGATCCTGGACTATTAAGATACGCAAAACAAAAAGGATTAGAGAGTCATTTGATTTATCGTCCAGAAACGTTAATGACTTGTAGTAAAGATGCGTTATTTTGGATCCAAGAAGGATTGCGTTCTGTTGTGATTCCTTGTTTATTGACAAAGAATGAAGTCATTGAAATCGCTAGAGATACAAATGATACGACAGTCATCATTCATGGTTCTACATTGATGTCCGTATCAAAAAGAAAACTATTAAGTGCCTATCAACATGTTACGAATCAATCTTTTGATGTTTCTTCTAGAACATTAGCGCTAAAAGAAAAGCAGAGAGAAGATCATATGCCAGCGTATGAGAATGCATATAGTATGATGATCTATACAGATTATGTACAAGAATCTTTTGAAGAGATGGATGAATTCATGAATGCTGGGGTAAAGTATTTTGAAATCGATACGACATTTATGGATGATGGATCGATCTTAGATGCCATTGAGATCTATCGTATGATCTTAGATGGAAAAGACGCATCACAAATGATTGAAACATACAAACAAACATATCAAGACTTACATTTATCGGATGGTTATTATGGACAAAAGACAGTTAAGTAATCGATTTAATAAGCCAGAGCTATTAGCTCCTGCAGGGGACTTAAAAAGAGCTAAGACAGCGATCAAATATGGTGCTGATGCCGTATACCTTGGTGGTCAGTTCTTTTCATTGCGCTCCCGTGCTTCTAACTTCTCTTTAGAAGATATCCAAGAAGCTTGTAAGTTTGCGAAAGAATATGGATCTAGGATCCATGTCACATGTAATATCATTCCACATAATGAAGATCTAGAAGGGTTAGAAGAATACTTAAAGAAACTAGAAGAGTTTGGTGTAACTGCGATCATCGTAGCTTCTCCAGCTATCATGAAACTCGCTAGAAAAGTAGCACCTAAGTTAGAAGTTCATTGTTCTACACAGATGTCTATCACAAATGTAGAAACAGCGAAATTTATGTGTGAAGAATTTGGAATCGATCGAGCAGTGCTCGCAAGAGAATGTTCTATGGATGATATCTATTCCATCACAGAAAAGTGTCCTGTAGAAACAGAGGCATTCATTCATGGTGGAATGTGTGTGAATTATTCAGGTAGATGTACTTTAAGTAATCGTATGACATTAAGAGATGCCAATCGTGGTGGTTGTGCACAATCTTGTAGATGGGCATATCATTTGTTTGATGGCCAGAAAGATCTTAGTGAAGAACAATTATTTACAATGGGTTCAAAGGATCTTTTTACAGCGGATTATATCTATGATTTGATGAATGCGGGCGTATCTTCTTTAAAGATCGAAGGAAGAATGAAGACAGAGTACTATGTAGCTACTATCGTTTCAGGTTATAGACATTTGATCGATGAGATCTATGAAACGAAAGCACCATTATCTCAAGAACGTTTAGACTATCATAAAAAACAGATCCTTTATGGAGAAAATAGAGAAACATGTACAGGTTTCTATGCAGGAAATGCTGGGGATGAATCTTTGATCTATCATGAAACTAGCAATGCGGATGTCAATCACGACTTCTTAGGAACGGTCGTAGAAGTAAATGATGATGGTGTCGTGATCGAGACAAGAAATAAATTCTTTGATCATGAGACACTAGAAGTATTAGCTCCTAGAAAGAACGTACAAAGCTTTGTCGTAGATGGAATCAAAAATAGTAGGGGAGAGATTTTAGAAGTAGCCAATCAACCAATGACACGTGTTACGATCCAAATTCCATTTGAAGTAAATGTACAAGATATCATTAGGAGATCAAGATGATCATAGAAGGTAATGTCAGCGTAAAAGCTGCGATATTAGGAAACAAGAGAAAAGTGGATCGTGTCTATGTGGATGAAAAGAAACATGATAAAGATACTTCATGGATCTTACATCGTGCAGAAGAAAGACAGATTCCGATCATCAAATGTACAAGAGAGAAGATTGATTCTTTAGCTTCAGGGAAAACACATGGTGGACTTATCGCAGAGTGTGAAGGAAGGGTCTATCAATCCATTGAAGAATGTTATTCTGAACATACATTTCTTTGTTTGTTGGAAGGTGTAGAAGATCCATTCAATCTAGGCTACGTTATGAGAACGCTCTACAGTGCAGGTTGTACAGGTCTTATCATTCGTGATAGAGATTGGACACGTGTTGAAAGTACGATCATGAAATCTTCTGCAGGAGCTAGCGAATATCTCAATGTCGTCACAAGTGATGATATTCCTTCATTACTTCAAGAAGTAAAGAAAAAAGGAATCAAATGTTATGCGGCAATGCGTAATAACGCAATTACTTGTTATGAAGCGGATTATACAAGTGATGTCCTTATCGCAATTGGTGGTGAGATGAGAGGCTTATCTAAAGCAGTATTAGAACAAATCGACCAGAACATCTATATTCCATATGCCAATGACTTTCATATGGCATTGAATGCCGCAGGAGCTAGCGCAGTACTTGCGTTTGAAGTATTACGACAGAGAAACAATTGTATTTCATACAAAAACAACATAGAATGAAAAAGTTTTCATTCTATGTTTTCTTATAAATTAAAATGTAAGCGATTATAAAATGATTTTATGACTTGATTAGTTTTATATAACTGATAAGATAGTCAAGGAAAGTTAATGGAGGGTATATGAAAGAATCATTTTATTTCCATGATGACACAGTCATCCTAAACTACTCAAAGCAGTATGTTACAAGTAAACATGGCATTATTGGTACAGATGTTTTTGATGCGTTTTTAGATCACTTTTTGGTTCATTTAGAGAAGAATCATCATGATCTCTATCAGTATCTAACGAAAGATGGTTTGAAAGATCACCCTCGTGTAAAAAAAGAAATCAAGTTTGTTTTGACAGCGTTGTTGGTTGAAGCACCATCCGATATTCATGATGAATATATCAAGTTCCCAGCTATCTTTGAAAGCATCATTGAAGAAGGATATTCTTATTGGAGAAGTCTACAAAGATACTCTGTACTTTATACGATCAATGAAGCTGGTTTCTCTGATCAGTCTTTCTTACAAGCAGACGCAAAGGTCAATCAACGCATTCGTGAACTTTATAGAAACCTACAAGAAAGAATTCAAGGTGAAAATAGAGTGTATCGTGAAATCCAGGCTGGCACAAACTCAGCTATGTTATTAAGTTATTATGCACCTGAATTACCAGAAGGATATGAGAAACTAAATGGTATTCCATTTGTTGCTAAGATCAGTTTAAGAACACCATTGATCCTTCATCCAAAGCATAATAAGAGAACAAACAAGTTCTCTGATGCGCCAAATGATCCAATGGAAGATTTCATTCCAGGAGATGATGAATGGATCTGTTATCCTGCAATGGTAGGAACGATGTTGATCTATTGTTACTTCCATAGAAATTACATTTCTTCATGTGTATCAATGGCCAACTTGTTTGAACTTGCAAGTAAAGAACAAACATTGTCACAGAAACCAGACGCTATCATGTTGTTTGGTAACCCGGATGGAAAGGCAGATACGACATTCTGGCATGATGATAAGAATGATATTTGGGTGGGTAAGAACTCTGCTGCACCTGAAATCGACTACTTTGGATATACAAAGAAATCCGTTCTAACATTGCATAACCTAGCAATGATGAAGAAGGGTTGGTTACCAATCCATGGTGCGATGGTCAATGTCTATCTCAAGGATGGTACAAAGAAGGGACTCATGTTTATGGGCGACTCTGGTGCTGGTAAGTCAGAAACACTAGAAGCTCTATCTACATTGGCTTCTGATGTAATCGATCATCAAGAAACGGTATTTGATGATATGGGTACATTACATCTTGATGAGAATGGAAAGATCCGTGGACAAGGTACTGAAATTGGTGCGTTCGTTCGTTTGGATGACCTAGATAAGGGAACTGCTTATAAAGATATGGATCGTTCTATCTTCTTCAACCCTGAAAAGAGCAACGCCCGTGTCGTTATTCCAGCAGCACCTCATTCTGTTGTTACGACACCACATGAAGTTGATATCTTCTTATACGCAAACAACTATACGGATAAGAGAGGTCTACACTTCTTTGAAAATAGAGAAGAAGCAGAACCAGTATTCGTAGAAGGTAAGAGATTTGCGTTAGGTACGACACAAGAATCAGGTCTATCTACGACATTCTTTGCGAACCCATTTGGACCTATGCAAAGACAAGAAGAATGTCAGGTATTGATTGACAAGATGTTTGATGCCTTGTTTGAACAAAATATTCCTGTTGGTGAAGTTTATACATGTTTAGGACTTCCAAATAAGGGAGATCATGGTATCAATGATGGTGCAGCTGCACTATTAGATTTCGTTAAGAACGGAAAGAAAGAAGGATAAGTTAAAAGGATTCTGTAGTGCAGAATCCTTTTCTTTGTATTAGAATTATTCCATGGAAACAATCACTTCATTACAAAATAGTAAGATAAAAAAATGGACTTCTTTACATAAGAAGAAAGATAGAGATCAATTAGGACTCTTTTTGATAGAAGGAGAACATCTCATTCAAGAAGCTTTACAAGCCAATGCCGTAGATACGATCATTACAGATATTGAATCTCCATTTGATTTTAAGAATACTGTACAAGTAACACCACAGATCATGAAGAAACTATCTGAGAATGTATCTGCAGTACATTACATGGCTGTTTGTCATAAGTTAGAACAGACTCCAAAACAAATGAATCGTGTCATTCTATTAGATGGAGTTCAAGATCCAGGTAACTTAGGTACGCTTATTCGTACTGCTATCTCTTTTAGCTTTGATGCGGTATATCTAAGTGAAGATGCGTGTGATCTATACAATGATAAAGTCATTCGTTCTACACAGGGTGCTTTATTTCATATACCAGTAATCAGAGCTAACTTAAAAGATATCGTTACAGAACTTCAACAAAATGATTTCCAGATCATTGCGACTTCTTTAGAAGAATCAAAGACAATGTCCCAAATCAAAGAAACAGAACATATGGGATTCATCTTTGGGAATGAAGGACAAGGAGTATCCAAACAGTTACAACAACAAGCAGATGCTAGAGTACGTATAGAGATGCATGGATTTGAATCCTTGAACGTAGCAGTAGCTGGTGGAATCGTGATGTACAACTATAGAAACAAATAAGATCACTGAGTGATCTTATTTTTAGTATCCATATGAAAATCTCTTTTCTCCTTCAACGACACTACATTCTTTGATAGACATATCTTCTACGAGGATAAAACGATCTCCTTCTTGGATCCGTTTTAGAAAATCATCGATCTTACTTTGTTCACCCTGAACAAATATTTCTACCATTCCATTCGTTAGATTTTTAACACTACCTGTTAAACCTCTTGTTTGTGCTTGTAAGATACAAAAGCTTCGAAAACCTACTCCTTGTACTCTACCTTCAACGATAACATGATATCTTTTCATAAATGAACTCCTTAGTACTTCTATTCTAATCGAAATTGGTTATAATAACACGTATGATTAATATTTTATTAAATGATACGACATTTGATGCCACATGGGCATACCCAACTTTACAACCATATCTCACAAAAGATAAGAAGGTCCTTGTGTTACCTTTGATTAGTAATGAAGGGTGGAGCAGTGAGGAAGAAGAGTGGGAACATCAATATCATAAGGGTGGTAAGAAATATGATAAGATCGTTACTTCTTTTCAAAAGTATTTGTTACCAGAAAAGAATATTCGTTTCTTTCAACCATATAAAGATACTAAAGAAACATTACAAACATTATTAAAACAATCAGATATCGTTTATCTGTATGGAGATGATGCGGAACATATGATGATGTGTTTAGAAGATCTAGATCTTAAGAATGCGTTATTACAATATGATGGGATCCTTATGAGTAATCACGCTGGTAGTAATTTACTCATGCGTAATTATGATAGTAAGTATGAATGGGAAGAGGAAGAATTAGAAGGGTTAGGAATATTAGAAGGTTTTGCGCTAATGCCTGACTATGTGGAAGATGCTCCTCACTTAGCTAGACTCATTCGTAATATTGAAATTAGAGGAAAGGCAGTCTTTGTTTATGGAAAAGATGGTGGTGTCTTGATTCAAGATGGACATTATGAATTACTAGGAAATGCGTTTACTGTATCCTATGATGATCTAGATTCTATTTATAACGCATATGAAGATGCGAAGAGTAGATTGGATTATTATGGTGATAATGGGTTGTGGTGATTTGTTAATAAGAAAAGCCAATCATTTGATTGGCTTTTTATGCTTTAGGGAATTGAACTGTAAATGTACTACCTTTACCTAATTCACTTTCTAAATGAATCGTACCATGTGATATCTTTACAGCGTGTTTAACGATAGATAATCCTAGACCAGTACCACCAGTCGCTCTAGAGTGAGATTTATCGACACGATAGAATCTTTCAAAGATCCTATTTTGATCTTCTAGTGGGATACCGATACCATGATCTTGTACAGAAATACATGACATGTGGTTCTTTGTATATGTAGAAACTGTGATAGAAGAATCATTATTGGAATAACGGATTGCGTTATCGATCAAGTTATATACGATCTCATATAACAATCTTGTGTTCGCCTTAACAAAGGCATCTTCAAACTTAGTTTCTATTTGAATGTTCTTTTTAGAAGCACTATCTTTTAATGAAATGATAGCTTCTTTGGCAGAATCATTGATACGGATCGTACTTTCTTCTACTTCAGAGCTTTCATCTAATTGTGATAAACGAATGATATCATCGATCAAAGCTAACATTCTTGCGGATTCTTTATGGATATTAGCGTAGAAGTCATCGACATCATCTTGTTTGACCAAGTGATTTTGAAGGAGTTCTGCACTACCCATGATCGTTTGAAGTGGAGTCTTTAGTTCATGAGAAACATTGGCAGTGAATTCTCTTCTTGTACGTTCTGCTTCGTATGTATTTGTTACATCGAATGCTAGAATAGAAATACCAGTAAACACAGAATGAGAATAGATTGGATTGGCAATGATACGAATGATGGCTTCATCTTTACGTATCGTTGTCTCTGCTTCTTTTCCTTGTTTTACCTTCTTGATCAATTCTTGGATATCTTCACTTTGTACGATGAGATTTCCATCGTTACATTGAAATAATTGATACGCAGCTTGATTGACAGATAATAATTGAGAATCTGTATTTAATAGTAATAAACCTTCACTAATACTATTGGATACAGTTTCAAATTCTTTCTTCTTTTGATGAAGATCATCCATTTGTTTTTTGATTTGGATGTTTTGAGAATCTACACGTTTTAATAATGGTTGGATCTCCTCATACGTTTCATTTGATAGGGGATCATCTAGATTGATTGCGTTGATTGGTTCGGCAATCTTCTTGGCTAAGTAATTGGATAATACTGCAGATATCGCAATCGCAAATACATAGATCCAAAGAATAGGAGTCAATAGTTTTAACATCAATACCCAGACCGTATCATATGTTTCCGCAACTCTTAATACCGTTCCATCATCTAACTTAATAGCGTAGTAGATGTTTTGTTGTAACATTGTAGAACTATAACGGATAGAAGAACCTTCACCATCTGTGATGGCTGCTTTAAATTCTTCTCTACTGGAGTGATTTTCCATAGTAGCTGAATTGACTGCCGTATCATATAAGACACTACCATCACTATCTAACCATGTAATACGATAATCAGAGTCATGGATTGCCTCAAGATAGCTCTTACCATCCGTTTCTACACCAACAGATGCTAATTTAGCTTCCTTGGATAATTGTGTAATTTCAATATTTACGAAGTTCTTGTTTAACGCAAATACCATCAATGCCATACATATCGTTAATGTAATGACCAAACATCCTAATATATTTCGAAATAGTTTCTTTTTCATACACTTGCCTCATAGCGATAACCAACACCACGTACAGTTGTGATGCGATTACCTTCATCTTTTAACTTAGAACGAAGTGTACGGATATGAACATCAACTGTTCTTGTTTCTCCATAGTATTCTACTTCCCAGATCTGATTTAATAATGTTTCTCTTGTATAAACGATACCAGGATGAGAAATGAATAGTTTTAATAACTCATATTCTTTTAATGTTAGGTCGATTTGTTCGCCATTGATCTTAACGATATGGGAATCAAGATCCATTTCTATATTTCCTGAAGTTAAATAATTACTCATTGTCTTATTACTTCTTCTTAACACAGCCTTGATTCGAGAAACCATTTCCATCATTCCAAATGGCTTAGCTAGATAGTCGTCAGCACCAGAATCTAATCCCTTGATCTTGTCATATTCTTCACCCTTAGCTGAAGCGATAATAACTGGGATATCCATTGTATCTGGGTTTTTCTTTAGCTTTGTAAGAATAGAGATGCCATCTTCATCTGGTAACATCACATCTAATAGAATGAGATCTGGTTTTTCATTTTTGAGTTCTGAAAAGAAAGAATGACCATCTTCAAATCCTTTAGATTCAAAACCGGTAGATTGTAAAGTGTATGTTTCGATTTCACGAATACTTCTATCATCTTCTACACAATATATCATCGTCATACTTGTACCTTCCTTCACTCATATCCTATTTGTCTTATGTAAAATACTATACAATCGAAATGTAAAAAATATGTAAAGTATTTTACATTTCTGTCAATTTTGTAAAGAAAAGGGAAAATATCTATGCATTATCAAAAAAACAACTATGTAAGAATAGTTGTTTGATATGTTAATTGATGTTGATCGTTCACGAATCGTAGTAAAGTGATTTATAGATGAGAAAAGGAAAAAATAATTGAATTCAAAATAGTGAAAAGGTATAATTGTTTCTGTTAAAACGCTACGAGAAAAGAATATGGCTGAAATCAGCATTTCTAAGAGAGGAATCTAGTTGGTGAAATGATTCTGTTATGTGTTCAGTGAGTTCGCTTTTCCATGTGAAGCTAATCACTTCCGTATACTCACGTTACGAGTAAATCAAGGTGCGTATCGATAGGATACGAATCAGGATGGTACCGCGTTAATCAACGTTCCTGTTTTTCAGGAACGTTTTATTTATGTAAAGGGGATTATTATGAGCGACAAAATTACAGAAGTTCAAAGTGCTGCCTTAGAAGCTATCGAACAAGCTTCCGATCTAGCTGCACTACAAGAAGTAAAGAACACGTATCTTTCTAAGAAGGGTGCGATCACTGGCTTGATGAAGGAAATGAAAGATCTTCCTAAGGAAGAAAAGCCTGCATTTGGTCAAAAGGTCAATGTTTGTAAACAAGTTGTTACAGAAGCATTGGAAAAGAAACAACAGGAACTAGAAGTAGCTGCGACTGCTGCGAAACTAGAAAAAGAAAAGATCGATATTACTTTACCTGCAGATTCTTTCAGAATTGGAACAAGTCATCCATTGATGTTGATCCAAAAGGAAATTGAAGATCTATTTTTAGGTATGGGCTATAAGATTGCGGAAGGTCCAGAAGTTGAACAAGATTACTACAACTTCGAATTGGCTAATATTCCACAAGATCACCCAGCACGTGACATGCAGGATACTTTCTACATTGATCCAAATACATTATTAAGAACACATACGACTGCGATGCAGATGAGAGAGTTAGAAAAGGCACATGGTCAAACTCCTATCAAGTTGATCTGCCCTGGTAAGGTCTATCGTAGAGATGACGATGATGCGACACATTCTCATCAATTCATGCAGTGTGAAGGTCTCGTTGTGGGAGAACATGTTACGTTAGCTGACTTAAAGGGAACTTTAGAGTTCTTAGCGAATAAGATGTTTGGTGAAGGTAGACAGATCCGTTTCAGACCTTCTTACTTCCCATTTACAGAACCATCTGTAGAAGTAGATGTATCTTGTCCTTTCTGTAATGGTAAAGGATGTAATGTATGTAAGGGTAGTGGATGGATCGAGATCCTAGGTGCTGGTATGGTTCACCCACATGTACTTGAAATGAATGGCTTTGATCCTGATAAGTGTAGTGGATTTGCGTTTGGTGTAGGTTTGGAACGTGTTGCGATGTTGAAGTATGGCATCAATGATATTCGTAACTTCTATATCAATGACGCTAGATTCTTAAAGATGTTTGATCGTTTTGATTAATGAAGGAGGGAACAAGAGATGAAATTAAGTTATAAATGGTTAAGTGAATATGTTGATTTGTCAGATGTAACTCCTGAAGAATTAGCGAATAAAATGACAACTGCTGGTCTAGAAGTAGAAGGTATCGATAAGATGGCTGAAGCGGAAGGACTTGTGATCGGTGAAGTCGTAGAATGTGAAGATGTTGAAGGAACACACTTACACAAGACACAAACTTGTGTAGGTGATAAGACATATCAGATCGTCTGTGGTGCGCCAAACTGTAGAAAAGGCTTGAAAGTCATCGTAGCTCTACCTGGTGCGAAGTTACCTGGTGGTACGATCGAAGCTAAACCTCTTCATGGTCTAGAATCCAATGGTATGTTATGTGCCTTATTTGAACTTGGTGTAGATAAGAAAGCTTTAAGACAAGATCAGATCGATGGTATCGAAGAATTACCACAAGACGCTCCTGTAGGAGAAACAGATGTATTAGGTTATCTTGGTCTAGATGATACGATCTTGGATGTATCTTTGACACCTAATAGAGCGGATTGTTCTGCGATGTGGAACATGGCAAAAGAAGTTGGTGCTATCTTACACAAGGAAGTAAAGTGGCCTGATTATGAAGGTAAGAGCGATTGTGGTGAAGATGGTGACTTTAAGGTATATACAAACAGTGAAAAGTGTGGATGTTATATTGGTAAGGTCGTAAATCACGTTAAAGTTGGACCTTCTCCTAAGTGGATGCAACAATACCTCAATGCTGCTGGTATGAATTCTATCAATAACGTTGTAGATATTTCTAACTTCGTTATGTTGGAAACAGGACAACCTTTACATTATTACAATCTAAAGAAATTACCTCATCATGAGATTACTGTCGTTGATGATAGAGAATTAAAGATGACAGCTTTAGATGGTGCTGAATTTGAGATCCAGAAGGGTGATCTTTTGATCACGACGAATGGTGAAGCGACTGGTATCGCTGGTATCATGGGTGGTGAAGAAAGTATGATCGATGAAGAAACAGATAGTATCTTCATTGAAGCTGCGCAATTTGATCACGCTAGCATTCGTAGAACATCCATTCGTTTGAATTTGATTACAGAAGCTGCACAAAGATTCACAAAGGGCGTTGAAGAAGCAGCTATGGTCAAGGCTATGGATCGTTCTGTAGAACTTCTTACTAAGTACGCAGATGCTTCTGGCTTTGAAAAGACAGTTCAAGCAGGTGAAATGAAGTATCAACCTCAGACAGTCGTTGAAACATTGTCACATTGTAATGAATTATTAGGAACTGACTTTAAGATGGATGAAGTCGTAGATACATTGAAATGGTTAGATTTCAAACCAGAAGTCAATGGTGATGAGATCACATGTCATATTCCTAGTTATCGTATCGATATTAGTGGTACGGCAGATATTGATGAAGAAGTCATTCGTTTATTAGGATTTGATTCTTTACCAAGCACATTGCCTAACGTATCCGCTACGGTTGGTCAAAGAAGTAATGTTCAAATGACACGTACAACGACTAGAGAAGCAATGATGGCTGAAGGATTGAATGAAATCGTTACATATACATTAGTTAATGAAGATTACGCAAAGAATGGTTTTAACGCATTAGAAAATCCTGTAGAACTTGCGATGCCAATGAGTGAAGCTCGTAAGTATACACGAACAAATCTTATCAATTCTGTCATGGAAGTCGTTCAATACAACCAAGCACATAGTAATGTAAACAATGCGTTCTATGAGATCTCTAAGGTCTACGCTACTGGTGTTGAAGAAGAAAGATTAGCTATCGTATTAGATGGAAATCTGATTGAAGATAAGTTAAGACATGTTCAAGTAAAGGGTGACTTCTACGCAATGAAGGGCATCATTCTTAACTGGCTACAAAGATTAGGTTTTGTTGGATCTCGTATCAAGATCGAAGAAAACAAGATGGACACAGAACATTTCCATCCATATAGAAGTGCAGTCATTTCTTTAGGAAACAAGAAACTAGGTGTATTTGGTGAATTACATCCTGACTATGCAAAGAAGTTTGATCTAAAGAACGTGACATATGCGGAATTAACATTAGATCCAGTATTTGAAGCTAAAGCTGGTAGGATCAAGTTTACAGAACTACCTAAGTTCCCATCCGTTACTAGAGACTTAGCACTTGTTGTTGATAAGAGCGTTTCTGCGGCTGACTTAACAAGAGCTATCACAACAGCTGGTGTAAAAGATATCCTTTCTAATGTTGAAGTATTTGACGTATATGAAGGTGAACATGTGGCAGAGGGTAAGAAGTCTGTAGCTCTCAAGCTTACATATCAAGCTGATCATACATTGAAGGATGAAGAAATCACAACAGCACATGATAAGATCTTAGATAACTTATCTAAGAGAGTTCATGCGGAATTAAGAGCTTAATGAAGAAGAGGTAACACTCTTCTTTTTTTATGCGATAATATTTGTAGGTGATAGTTATGAAAATTACAATGAATTCTAAGATCAAGGATGTCTATGAGAATCCTATTGGACATGACATTCTTAAGAAGGTATTGATGCAGGTTGGGTTAAATGATTCTTTTATCAATAATATTCTTGTATCTAATCTTACATTAAAGAGAATCAAACCACTCACAAAGAAAGTATTAGATGATGGTTTCTGGGATGCGTTATTAGTTCTTGTTAACATGGATACAGGAGAAGAAGCACCATTAAATACTCCACTCACAAAGAAATGGTGGAAGGAATCTGTGTTTTATCAGATCTATCCAAGAACGTTCTGTGATAGTAATGGAGATGGAATTGGTGATATTCAAGGAATCATATCCAAATTAGATTATTTGAAAGAACTAGGCGTAGATGCGTTATGGTTATCTCCGATCTATGATTCTCCGATGGCAGATAATGGGTATGATATCAGAGATTATAGAGCGATCAATCCTGATTTTGGAACAATGGAAGATTTTGATCAATTGTTAAAAGAAGTACATCAAAGAGATATGCGTTTGATCATGGATCTTGTTGTGAATCATACATCAGATGAACATCCATGGTTTCAAAGTGCTATCTCAGATGAGAATAGTCAGTATCGTGATTATTATTTTATTCGTGATAAAGATCATTTGAATAACTGGACTTCATTCTTCTCAGGTCTTGCGTGGGATGAATATACGAAAGATACGTATGCCTTACACTTATTTGCGAAAAAACAACCAGATCTCAATTGGGATAACCCAAATGTTAGAAGTGATGTAGCGGACATGGTGAATTGGTGGTTAGAGAAAGGCGTTGATGGATTCCGTTTAGATGTCATCAACTATATCTCCAAAGAAGAAGGTCTACCACAAGGAAATGAATCGGTAGGAAATCTTATGGGATATACAGGTATTGAACATTACTACTATGGTCCTCATCTCCATGAATATCTGCATGAACTACATGAAAACGCATTTGCGAAACATGATGCTTTCTCAGTTGGTGAAACGCCAGGACTTGGTTTAAAGATGTCTAGAAGAGTGACAGGGGAAGAAAGAAAAGAATTGGATATGGTATTCTCTTTTGATCATTTGGAAACACCAGGACATGTTAGATGGGATGATTATCGTTATGATCTAAATTATTTTAGAGATTACATGATCGAATGGATGAATGAGTATGGAAATAATTGTTGGATGTCTCTTTTCTACAACAATCATGATAATCCTAGAATGGTATCTAAGATCGATCCTACTGGAACATATCGTAAAGAAATCGAAGAGCTGTTATGTGTAATGCAGATGAGCTTAAAAGGTACACCATTTATCTATCAAGGGGATGAGATGGGATTAACGAATTATCCATTCCGATCCATTGATGAAATGAATGACATAGAATCAATCAATTACTACAAACAACTTCAAGATGAAGGTAAGACAAAGGATGAAGCTTGGAATACGATACTAGCAGGTAGTAGAGACCATGTACGTTTACCTCTTCCTTGGAATGAGAATGCCAAACAAGAAGTTGATCTAGATATCACAAATATCTATCAGGAAATGATCAAGCTTAGAAGAAGTGAAAAGGTATTGTTGTATGGTGATTTTATTGTCTTAAACAAAAAGAAGAATCGTTTTGTTTATGAAAGAAAGGATGAGAATACTTCTATCATTGTAGATTGTAATCTATCTCATAAAACAGTTCAGCCTTATTCATTAGATGATTCTTATGAACTTATTTGGCCTAAAGTATTAAAAGGTACATCATTACATCCATATGGTGTAAGGATATGGAAAAGATCTCTTCGTTAAGAAGAGACCTTTTTTAGTGCTACGATCCAAATGATGAATGATACCAATGAAATACATAAACATATCTTTCTAAGAAGCGTATCTTCATAAGTCAGAATATATTCACTATCTTTTTGAGCGTAGAAAGTAACCATGGATTCTGTATTAGAACTACATTCAACTTTTACTTTCTTTCCATCTTTGATTTGATAGACCGTATAGCCTTTGTACCATGTCTTTGGTAATACTAGTTGTGTGTCAGATGTTAAAGAATCAGTAGAGAATGAAATAGAGTCATAATCTATTGAATAAGAGATATCTAGATCATTGTTGTAGGCATCTTTGATGGCAGTTGTCCTTTCTCTAAAGTCTGGAGAAGATAATGGAAGATAATCCGCACCAGCTAGTTCTACGCGTACATAGTATGCACTGTAGTAAGGATCACACAATTCACCATCTAGGATATCCGCCCAAGTCGTTTTAGAAGTGATTCCAAATGTACGTGAGAAAGCAGGATATACGTGATATACACATTCCATGCATAAGATACCAATCACAACATAATGGAAGAATCGTTTCTTGAAAAGATTCGTAATGCCTAGTGTGGCAGGTACAGATAACAATAACATTGCGATCGTATTCAACCTCCATGGAAATTGTAGGATCTGTAGAGGAATCTTATCCCAAGGAAATAGAGAGGAAGGTAATATCATACAGATATAGCCTATGATCATCATCTTCATGATGAATGGATCTTTCTTTTTGACAAAGAGATATGTTATCGGAATGAATGTTAGAAACCATCCTACATTGACTGTCATTGTCATAGAACGTTCATATGTATTTCCACTATATCCAAATATGATCTCATTCACAAAGAATTGCCATAGATTCATAGAATGTGATGATAGATCAGAACTTGTTCCATAATAATCAACAATTAAAGATTGTGACTTTAATTGTTCAATCATTGGTAACGTAAAGAAACAAGATAATAGAAACGCAAACAATACAGAAACAAAGATACAAATGAATTTTTCTTTCGTAAGCTTATGAATCGATAAGATAACGAATAATGCACATAACACACTCGCTAGTAAGAATGTTAAGTTATGAGAAAGAGCTAAACAAGTAATGGACAATGTTAATGTGAAATAGGAATGATGATCTTCTTCTATGATCTCATACAAACCTAATAACATCAGTGGTAAGAATGAGAATGCCAATATTTCACCTAGTGCTCCACGCACATAGATATCTGTAATGCGATAGTTACTAAATAGATAGGCACATCCTGCGATCCAAGTAATACTTCTTTTCTTCGTTAAGTGAGAAGTGAATAGGATCATTGTATAGATGGATAGAAAGGAAGCTACAAATATGACAAACTTATAACAAAAGGCTAATGAGAAACCTACTAGATGTAATAAGGCAGGGATGATGAGAAAGAAATCAGAATAGAAAAGAGGAGAAGCATATCCAAAGTTATTGTTTTCTGTTGGATATATCGCAGGGAAGAAGTTACCGTGTTGGATAGACTTTGATAATTGTTCGATCCTAGAAACGTGAAAGAAGGTATCGTGTTCGATACCTAAGAAATCTTTAAAGATATACGGTAACATCAGGATACATGTCATTCCTAACGCAAACAAAATATCTTTCCATCTTTTCTGTAATGTATTTTTTAACCAAAGTACCATGTGCTAAACCACTCAATTGATTTAATAAATGAATTCGTTGTCGCAAAACCTGCAGTCGCTGGCAAGAACATCAAGAACAACAAACAATAAACAACGATATAGATAATAATGACTGTCTTTCCAACTTTTCCCATATCCCATAAGTAAGAGAAGAGATAAACGATAGATAATATCGCAAAGAATGAAGTTGGATAGAAGTGATACGCAAATACACAACGTGTAATGATGATCCAAGGTGCGAGTGCAGTAATGTAACCTACACAGATTACAGCACTAGATGACTTCTTTGTGCGAATTCCATCCACAAACGTAAATAAGATTCCACCAATTGCCATCCATGTCATCAAAGGATTTGAGAAACAAGATATCGTATGTTGGTATCCATTACTATCATATCCGTTATAGTACCAAATAGGTCTTAGATCGAATAACCATTGATTCCAAGTACTACTATAAGGATGTGTAGCTTCTAACTTAGAATGGTAGTTATACATGTATAGACATTGTTTCCATACATTCGCAAATGACCAGGAATCACCTTTCCATACTTTATCTGGTAGATACGATAAGGCATAGATCAAGATCGGAATACCAATGAAGAACACAAAACATAATCCAATCGTAATGCCTAATCTTTTAGGGAATATTGAAACAAGTTCGTTATTCTTCTTTCTATTCTTTTTATAATCCATGTATTGAACACCAAAGTATCCAAATAGGAGGATCGCTAATCCAACTGCGGAATAACAAGCAGTCCATTTTGTGGCTATCGCAATTCCCATAGAAATGCCACACAAACCTAGATACTTAAATTGTTTTAAGAATGGCGTATCATACCAAGACATTTGAATATAACGGATCATGAAATAGAACATCACCAAGATCCAAAATACACTAAATGGTTCTAATGTACCAATTCTAGATGTCGTTAGATGCATGAAATCTGCAGCCAATAAGATTGAAGCTATCGTAGCTAATGATGTTTTTTTGAATAGTCTTCTCGCAATTGCGTAGAATAGAGGAACTAACAAGATTCCAAATATCGCACCAGGTAATCTCCATACAAAAGGACTCATACCAAATAGCTTGATGAATAGTGCCATGATATTCGTACCAAGAAGTGGGTGTACGGTTGCGTACATATCTTGACCATTCGCAATCTCCCATGCGTTTCTAGGATGATAGATCTCATCAAAGTAGGAAGCATCTTCATAGGTTGGCGTTAAGACAAGCTTATCTTGTTCATCAATTAATAGAGTAGCAGGATATTGGCTATCACTAGCACCATCTAGAGATACCTCTAAAGATACAAATCCAGTATCTTCAGAATTTCTTAACGCAAATTCTGTTAAGGAATTATTCTTGTTGGAAGAATGCAACCAAACATATTCATAATCCCAATTTCCTTCTATGATCTGATATTGATAGATCGAACCTTTCTCTAATGTCGTGATTTGTTTCCAAGTTTCATTATCCTTGGAACCATATACGATCATTCCTTCTGTTCCTAATTGATAAGTATCTGTATTAGAGTTGTTATCTCCTTCACCATAGATCGTATAGATGGCATTGAATGTCGTATCTTCTGTGAGATGGAATACGATATCTTGTGAACCTGTAGAAGAAGTAGGTTGCCAAGTCGTAGTAGGGAAAGTCGTTGATCCTAGTTTCCATAAAGAGATGATGGCGTAACATCCAGTAATCAATAGAATGTTACGAATATCTTTTTTATTGTATTTCGGATAAATCTTTGTTGCGTGAAATGTTTGTTTTTTATTTGTGAGAGTTTCTTGTTCTTTATCTTTCATGAAATGAAAACAAATAAAAACAACGATACTAAATAAAATACATGTTAATAAAATAGGAAGTAATTCTGCATCCTGAAATAACGTTAGACTGATTTTCTGCATGAATATATAATACCATGTGTATGAGTTGGAATGTATCAGAACATGAAATCTATTGGAATCGGAAACAAGATGAAGATGGTATCTTTCACTATCATTTATTTTGTGATGGAAAGGAAGTTTATAATCTTGAATTAGATGGAAATGAGAATTTCTTCTCTTTTCAGATCAAACATGATCAGTTCATCAATACCGTTTCTGAATATCGAAAAACAGGTGTTTTGCCTAGTAGATTTCAACGTGGAATCATTCAAAAAAGAAAGTGAAAAACTTTTTAGCACTCCTATTGACTAAGTGCTATTTCTGACTATAATAACTATTGTTAGCAATCACAAACTTTGAGTGCTAAGAAGTAAAAGTGGAGGTATTAAAGATGTTAAAACCATTACATGATTACGTCGTATTAGAAAAAGTAAAAGAAGAAGAAAAAACACAAAGTGGGATCATTCTCACAACAAAAGAAGCGAAAGAAGAACCAAGCCATGGTGTTGTTATCGCTGTAGGACCTGGTAAGACAAATGACAATGGTGAAGTTACACCAATTGATCTAAAAGAAAACCAACATGTCATTTACAAGAAGTATTCTGGAACAGAAGTAAAAGACAATGGAAAAGATTATTTGATCATCAAGGCAGATGATATTCTCGCAGTTGTTGAGTAAATAGAAAGAAGGTATTAGATATGGCAAAGGAAATCAAATACGCTAAAGACGCTAGAGATGGAATGTTGAATGGCGTCAATAAACTCGCAGACGCAGTAAAGGTTACTTTAGGACCTAAAGGAAGAAACGTCGTTCTTGAAAAGAGCTATGGTTCACCAGTCATCACAAATGATGGTGTTACGATCGCAAAGGAAATCGAATTAGAAGATAAGTTTGAAAATATGGGTGCTAAGCTTGTTTATGAAGCTGCTAACAACACAAATGAACTCGCAGGTGATGGTACAACAACAGCTACGATCTTAACACAAGCTATGATCACGAATGGATTAAAGGCAGTTGATAAAGGAGCTAATCCAGTTCTTATGAGAGAAGGTATTGAAAAAGCTTCTCATCGAATCGCTGAAGTACTTCTTGAAAAGAGCCATAAGGTCACAACAAATGATGATGTAAAGAATATCGCTACGATTTCTAGTGGTAGTGAAGAAATTGGTTCTATCATTGCTGAAGCTATGGAAAAGGTTGGTAATGATGGTGTTATCAATGTAGATGAATCTAGATCTTTTGAAACATCTTTAGAGATGACAGAAGGTATGCAGTATGATAAGGGATATATTTCTCCTTACATGGTTACAGACCGTGAAAAGAATGAAGTGACTCTAGAAAATCCATTGATCATGGTAACAGATCAAAAGATCAATACGATCCAAGAGATCCTTCCAGTATTAGAAGAAGTCGTTAAGTCTAATAAGGCATTGATGATCATCGCAGATGACTTTGATAATGAAGTCATGTCAACATTGATCATTAACAAGTTACGTGGAACATTCAATGTCGTAGCTACAAAGGCTCCAGGATTTGGAGATAATGCGAAGAACCAGTTAGCAGATATTGCCACAATGACAGGTGCTAATTTCTACGCAAAAGACTTGAATATGAACTTACAAGATATGACAGTCGCAGATCTTGGTTCTGCGAAAAAAGTCGTCGTAGGTAAGGATAAGACAACGATCATTGATGGTAGTGGTGATAAGGCATCTGTTGATGAACGTATCACATCTATCAAAAGAGAAATCGAAAATACAAGTTCTGACTATGATAAGAAGAAACTTCAAGAAAGACTTGGTAAGTTAACAAATGGTGTCGCTTTGATCAAGGTCGGTGCTACAACAGAAACAGAACTCAAGGAAAAGAAGTTGAGAATTGAAGATGCTTTGAACGCTACTAAGGCAGCAGTTGCGGAAGGTGTCGTTGCTGGGGGAGGTCTAGCACTTATCACAGCTTTGAAATCTGTTAAGGAAACATTGAAGGATGAAACAGTTGATGTTCAAAGAGGTATCAATGTCGTATTAGATGCGTTGAAGTGCCCAATCATGCAGATTGCGGAAAATGCTGGATATGATGGAAATGAGATTCTTGAACAACAGCTCACAAAAGAAGAAAACGTTGGATTCAACGCTAAGAATGGTGAATGGGTAGATATGTTTGAAAAGGGAATCATCGATCCTACGAAGGTTACTCGTTCTGCAGTATTGAATGCCGCAAGTATCTCTGGATTGTTTATCACAACAGAAGCTGCTGTTGCGGATATCCCAACACAAGAACCTGTTCCACAGGGTATGGGCCAATATTAATACATTAGGTGATAGAGAATTCTATCGCCTTTTTATGTGCTTAAGAATTTTGGTAACAATGAAAAGATTTAGTATAATAGTTACCGAGTGAGGTTTATAAGATGATGCCACTATTGATAGCTATCGTTCTTGTGGTTCTTTGTGAAGCGACAGGACATAGTTTTTTAAAGATATTACATTTAAAGAAGAATGGATTTACTGCACCTATAGGTGTAGCCATCATATTTACATTTTTAGAGTTATTGTATTTACCTAGATTATGTCTAGGTGGTCCATTTGGTTGGATCAAAGGTTGTACGACAATCGTTTTTATTCTTACGATCGTAGCTTTTTTCTACAATATAAAAGAAATGAGAGAAACTTTAGTTAGAGGTAGAACGATCTATGTCTTATTAGCTTGTTTGATCATGTTTGGATTGTTTTATCTATGTCAAACAAACCTATCTGTAGGAAGTGATGCGGAATTACAACTCATGGCTAGAAATATGAATTCTCAATCCATCATGTTAGAGAATAACAGACTACAAGGGTATGAGATGTTTGGTTCCTATATCATTTGGTTATTGAGTGGAAGTGTAGAAAATGCCGCATTAACACTAGCGTTATTTGCGACAATGATTTCTGTGATGTTATGTTTAGATATCATTGATAGCTTTGATATTGGAAATCCTTGGTTCCGTTTTACGTTGATCATTTCTTCTGTATTCTATTCACAATTCTATTCTTGGAAGATATTAGGTGCGTATCAAGGTGGAATGTGGAGAATCATATTTATCTCTTTAGCGTTATTTACGTTATATGAATGGTTAAGGACAAAACAAGAGAATATCAAATATCTACTTTCATTTGTGATATTAGCTGGTATGTTTTCTCATAATGGATTCTTGATGATTGGATTTGAACTGATTTATTTAAGTTCTGTATATTTATTTCATCTTAAGAAGATTCGTTCGTTCTATGATGTAACGACATTCTTGATACCAATCGTGATCTATTGTATCGCTTGGTTAACAAAGTATTCATACTTATACGCAGGAATCTTAGCTGTTATCGCAATATTCTTCTACTTAGCTAGAATGAAACGTTCTGTGTATGTAAAGATGATACGTATTGAAGATTTCTTGATCGATCATTCTGTTAAGATCTTCTATGTATTCGTACCAATCGTATTCTTGATCGGTACATTCATCATGCGTTACTTTACTGTTAAGTATTCTGTTCTATATTCAGAATATATTCGTTTCTTCTCTTCTAAGGGAATTGGAACATATTTATTCTTAGATGATAGTATCTTAGATGTCTTCTTAGATATCTTTAGATGGTGTGGGATGTTAGTGTTCCTATCAAAGGCTAGTAGGGATGAGGAACAGATGATGAAGATGATCTTCTTAGGAATGGTAGCTTTCTTTGTCAATCCACTCTGTATGGGAATGTTATCTCAGATCACAGGTCTAGAAATGTACGCACATGCCTTTGAGATCATCTTTAATCCATTCACAGATATCATGATCTTCTATTGGATCTATAAACAGTTTGAGTGGACGGTCATAGGACAGTGGGTACTAGAATTAACACTCGTTATTACATGTTTGTTAGGACATGTCTCTTCCTTTACAAACCATCCTGCAGGTCTATACACAGACTTACTAACTAGAGATACGACAAGTGGAAAGGTGATATTACCATGAATGTTTACGATTGGGATAATACGATCTATCGACAAGATTCAACTGCGAACTTTGTGTTGTGGTTATACGTACATCGACCTAAGACATTACTTTCTTTACCAAGAACGATCGTTTGTGGAGCGTTGTATGGTATTCGGATCATGCCAAAGTTGAAGTTTAAAGAAAACTTATATCATATGTTTGTGTTTGTGAAAGATATCGATCAAGCAACAGATGAATTTGTAGATTCACACATGGACCATGTCAAACAATTCTACAAGGATCATCAACAAGAAGATGATGTCGTGATATCTGCTTCTCCTGAATTCACGATCAAAAGATTCTGTCAAAGACTCGGAATCAAGAATGTCATGGCATCTGTCGTAGATCCTAAGACGGGCAAATACACAGGTATCAATTGTCATGGTGAAGAGAAGGTAAGAAGGTTTAAAGAACTTTACCAAGGAAAAGAAATCGATGAATTTTATTCAGATTCCTTAACAGATAGTCCTTTAGCGAATATTGCCAAGAAGGCATATTTAGTAAAAGGAGATCAATTATTAGATTGGCCTAAGGAGTAAGTATGGCAATTGATATTAAAGAAATGTTTGTTCAAGCGTTACTCAAAAGAGTAGAAAATCAATCTTTATCTTCAATTACAATTCAATCATTGTTGGATGATACAGGTGCTTCTAGACAAACATTCTATAATCATTTTCAAGATAAGAATGATCTCATATGTTATATCTACAACAATAAGATCATTCCTTCTTATTCAGATCCAACAGTAATCGATTTTGATTTCTCTAGATCTTTACTGGAATCTTTCTACAACATGAAGAATTATCATATCTTTTTGGAACAAGCTTTAAGAATGGAAGATATGGGATGTTTGAAAGACTATATCTTGAATCATTGTTCTCAATTTGATCTAGAATGGCATCAAGCTTGTTATGGAGAGAAAAAAATGCCAGAAGAGCTTGTATTTGCGACAAAGTATCATGCGATAGCTTCTAGTTCTATGACTATATCTTGGGTCTTATCAGGTATGCCTGTAAGTTGTGAAGAAATTACAGATATGATCGTTCGGATGAGAGGCGTAGGCATGGATAAATTATTCTCTACTGGGAATGGTTTCAATCCTTACCAGAAATAGACAAATAAATCATTTCGTCTACTTATAGATGAGACAAGGCACTCAAATATTGAGATGCCTTTTTCTTTTCTTGATAATAGGATCAGGAGGAAACAAAGTATGTTTCAAATAACAAAGAATGAAAAAGGACAAGCATTAGCACCAAAGAGTCAAAAGATGAATGAAGAGGTATTTCAAGAAAGTAATGGTACAGATATTTATTGGCTAGGATCTGCAGGTATCATGATCCATTCTCATGATACGAATATCATGGTCGATCCTGTATTAGAAGGATTTGATATGCCATTGTTGTATGAAGTTCCTATTCAATCAAGTGAAGTAAAGACATTGGATGGATTGTTGATCACACATATTGATAATGATCATTTTTCTAGACCTACTTGTACACATGTAAAGGATGTATGTAAGAAGTATTACGCACCTAACTATGTGGCTGATGTGATGAATGAAGAAGGATATGATACAAACAAGTGTGATATCCATGAAAGCTTTACGATCAATGATGTTCAAATTACATTAACGCCTGCCAAACATAATTGGCAAAATGGGGTAAAGAAATGGCAATATCGTTATTGGGAAGAAAAGGATTATTGTGGATATTGGATCGAGACAAAGGAAGGGAAGATCTGGATTCCTGGAGATTCTAAACTCATAGAAGAACAACTACATATGGAACAACCTGATGTGATCTTGTTTGATTTCGCAGATAATGATTGGCATATTACATTTGAAGGGGCAGTAAAACTAGCGAATACCTATCCAAATGCAGATCTGATCTGTATTCATTGGGGAAGCGTAGACGCACCAGAAATGACACCATTCAATGGAAACCCAGAAGATCTAGTCTCTAGAGTCGTGAATCCAGAGCGTATCAAAGTATTAGCACCAGGAGAAAAGTACGCTTTATGAAAACGTTGTATTTGATGAGACATGGAGAAACACTATTCAATGTACAAAAGAAGATACAAGGTTGGTGTGATTCTCCATTGACTGAAAAAGGAATCCAACAAGCTAAGATCGCAAAACAATACTTTCAAGATCAAGGAATCACTTTTGATCATGCGTATTGTTCAACAAGTGAAAGATGTTCAGATACATTAGAACTTGTGACAGATATGCCATATGTAAGATTGAAAGGTTTGAAGGAAAACTTCTATGGAGAGTTAGAAGGAGAGAGTGAGAGATTGAATCATCACTTAACACCTAAAGATTGTGAGACGTTTTATCTACAGTATGGTGGTGAATCTAGTAATACAGTGAGAGATAGGATGTTAAAGACATTAACAGATATCATGGAACGAGATGATCATGATAGTGTATTAGCTGTATCTCATAGTGGTGCTTGTTTTAACTTTTTGAGAGGAATCCAAGATCCTATGGAAGAGTTAAAGAAGGGATTTGGAAATTGTTGTATCTTTGTGTATGAATATGATCATGGATTTCGATTGAAAGAAGTCATTCGTCAAAAATAAACAAAGAAGATTAAAGATAATTTAAGAATCTTTTAAGGTATAATGTAAGTGGTTTCAAGGAGAGAAAAGAAATATGGCTTCATTTACTTTAAAGAACGAATTGGCAAGTGTAACTGTCGATGAACACGCTTCAGAAATTCATAGTTTCTATGATGTAGAAACGGATAATGAATATATGTGGCAGGGAGATCCTAAGTTTTGGTCAGGAAGAAACCCTACATTGTTTCCTATGGTAGGTAGTACTTGGGATAAGAAGTTACATATCAATGGAAAAGAATATATTACAGGAAATCATGGATTTACTAGAAATAGTGATTTTACTTGTATTGAACATACAGATGATAAGATCGTAATGGAATTGAAAGATAGTGAATCTACATTAAAGGAATATCCATTTCATTTCACATTACATATTACGTATACATTAGTTGGTAAGACATTATCCATCAACTATGAAATCGTGAATGACAATGATTGTGATATGCCATTCAACTTTGGCTTACATCCAGCATTCAATTGTCCTAGTGATGGAGGAAGGTTTGAAGATTACTACATTACATTAAATGAGGCAGAAACTTCAGACTTTCACGAAACACATGTAAAGGATTGTTCTAGATTAGAACTAGATAGAGAAGCTCTAGAAAAGACGATCATTATCGCAGATCCTAAATCTACACAAGCTACTCTAACAAATGGTAAACATGGCGTTACAGTAGGTTATGAAGGATATGAATGGTTAGCGTTCTGGACAAAACCACAGGCTCCATTTATTTGTATCGAACCATGGCATTCTCATGCGGACTTTACAGAAGTAAAGGTTCCTTTTGAACAAAGAGAAGGTACAACGATCCTAGGTGCACACCAATCCTTCTATACAAGTTATACGATTACGATTTTCTAGGAGAAAGAATATGTTTAAGACAATTGTTTGTAAGAACTATGATGAAGTATCATTAGAAGCATTTAAAGTCATGAAAGAAGTGTTAGATTCTGAAACGGATCCTGTATTAGGATTAGCGACTGGTTCTACACCTTTAGGTCTATACAAGAATATGATCCAAGATCATCAAGATACTGGAAGATCTTATAAGAATATTTTGACATTCAACTTAGATGAATATGTAGGATTACCTAAGACACATGAACAATCTTATTGGACTTTCATGCATGAGAATCTATTCAATCATCTAGATTGTCCAGAAGAGAATATTCATGTTCCGAGTGGTGAAGGAGATGATCCACAAAAGAATGCGGATGAATATGAAGAAGAGTTAAAGAAACATATCGTTTCTATCCAAGTATTAGGAATTGGTAGTGATGGTCATATCGCATTCAATGAACCAGGTACACCATTTGATTCCTTAACACATTTAGCTGATCTAACACAACAAACGATCAATGATAACGCTAGATTCTTTGAAGGAGATATTACGAAAGTTCCTACAAAGGCTGTTACGATGGGACTAGCTAGTATCATGCGTTCTAAAAAGATCGTATTGATTGCGACTGGTTCAAATAAGGCGGATGCGGTGTATGGCATGTTGAAGGGAGAAAAGACAATAGATTGTCCAGCTTCTATCCTTCAAGATCATCCTGATGTGACAGTCATCATGGATGAAGCTGCAGCATCTAAGCTATAAGCATATTCATTGTCTTTTATTCAAAAGTATCTTATTATCATTTCATCAAAAGGAGATCAATGATCATGAATGTTATTCAAAATACAACTGAATATGATGAACTATTAAAAAATAACAAATCAGTATTTGTAGATTTCTACGCTGATTGGTGTGGACCATGTAAGATGGTAGGACCAATCGTAGAAGAACTATCTAATGAAGAAACAGATGTTAAGTTTGTGAAGGTAAATGTAGACAATACACCAGATATCGCACAAAGATATGGAATCATGTCTATTCCTACACTATTAGCCTTCAAAGATGGTGAGTTAGCTGGTTCTATCGTAGGTTTCCAACCTAAGGAAGTTATTAAAGAACTAGTAGCTAAGGCAAAGTAAACGATGAAAGCCAAGGGAAACCTTGGTTTTTATGTGCCTTGTGGTTTATTAATTCCGTTAAGAATATCCATTTATGTTACTTATGAGAAATGTTGATTCTTGATGGTTAAAATTGGAATGTAGTAACTGGATCATTACTTTATAAAAACTAAAATATAACTAATTCATTGTTTTAAAAGATAAAAAATACTATAATATTCTATGTAGTTTAAATAAAAAATATACTTCATTTGTATATTTTTGGAAGGGAATCATGAAAATGGTAAAAGGGTTTAAAAATAGACTTTTCAAAGCATTCTTAGCATTGACAATGTCTATCGGAACAAACGCTTTAGTGTTTACAAGTGTAAGTGCTGAGGGGGGGAGTACTGATAGTTACGCTCCTGTAGTTGGTGGAACAGAGGATGACGCTTCATTGGTTATTAAGTCATTCACTTATACAAACGCAATTAATAATGATAAGGATTCAACAGGAGCTTCTGTAGCAGGTTATCCTGTGTTTGTTACAACAAATGACCAAGATCAAACTGTTGAATTGAAGGTACTTGATAACGCTGACTTTGCGGTTTCACCATCAAATCCAGCAAAGATCAAGTTTCCAAAAGCATTTAAGTTCGTGGATAAATACTATGATTTATATATGAGAATCACACCAGTTAGTGATAATATTACAAATCCTAGTTGGACTGCCGTTCTAAGTTCTGACTTTATGACTGTTCAACCTGATGCTGAGAATGAACATAATTTCAATTATGAAATGTGGCTACAGGATCCGGATGATGCGACTGGTGCAGTTGTTACAGATGTTAACTTTGTAGCTGGTTCATGTTTTACAAATCCAGATGAAGGTGCGAAGCCATGGAGTGGAAATGGAAAACTCTATTTCAATGGTACTTCTACATTAACGTATGAAACTACAGATGAGTCATGGCATCCTTCAAGTAGTGATGATGATAAAGAAGCTATTTATATCCTTGGACAAGGAAATGAAAATGGTGTTGTAAAAGGCGGATATGTAAGAAGAGCTGGATTATCAAGAGGTGCTGAAATGGTTTTTGGTTACCTCACATACAATAACAAGTTCATCGTTAATAATAAAACTTATGATAATTCAACTGTTGGTACGACTTTGCAAGTTCCAGATTATTCTGATGCCACGATTCCTACTGGTTCTTATATCAGTGGTTGGACAGCTAACACGGATGTCGTTGTAAAGAATTCTGATGGTACTTTAAAGGATATTAAAGCAAATGAAACGATTGCTACAAATGAATTAACATCTATTATTCCTTCAGAAAATACAACATTTACAGCTACGATTACTAAATATGCAACAGATGCCGTACAATCAGATTCTACATCTACAACAAATCCATATGATAAGTTTGTAGTAAAGG
>CAVDZA010000002.1:0-85803 GCA_963613355.1 Bulleidia sp.
GTATAGTTCTTTTGTGTTGCTGGATTAACAACATTTCCTTTTAGGAAGTTTTCTGTAAAGTAAATCGTATTAACATTTAAATCTTTGTTTTGTAATTCTAAAGCTATGTAAGTTCTATTCATCATTTTGATCCTCACTTTCTTACATAAACATATTTTAAAGAATTTAATATTTAAAAAAAGTAGGCACTTTTTTGTGACTGCCTACTACATAAATCTATTTTGAAATGATTGTATTGTCTTATTCATCCATTTTGGAAATGCATAATATGGATGAGAACAAACTTCTAAACTAGCTGCGTATTTATCAGCGATTGTTACGATATACCCTTCTCTAGTCATTGGTTTTCCTTGCACTCTAGGCCACATATGATGAACGATACAATCAATTTCTGTTTTATCTAAACGAAAATACTTTTGAGAATTTTTTAAAGCAATTTGAGGATGATTTTGAATATGTTTTTTTACTTCTTCCTTTGTATGAATATTCTCATAAAGATAGAAATCATGTAACATAGCTCCTCTTGTACAACTTCTAACATTTAAATGTAATTTACGACTCATAAGAAATGAATACCAAGCAACATTCAAACAATGTTGATATCTAGTCGTATAATGATGATGTTTATACTTTTTTAATTGTTGAAACTCATCAATACAGACAATATCTTTTACATAGTTCAAAAACTCAATACACATCTCATCGTTTATATCATTAAATAATTTAGATCCTAATACTTTTGACATACTTATAGTCTATTCTATTTTTGTTAATAAACAATGAAATAAAGATGAAAAAAGAAGAATCTTTTCAGATTCTCCTTTAAGCATTCCACTTAGCGAATTCTTCATCAGTAGCTAATACGATATGAGTATCAGAAAGCTTATGTTCTGTACCCTTAGTATAATCTACACCTTCTTTATCCTTATCATATGTCAACGCTACACGTTGTTTTTCTACGATTGGATTTGGATGAGGAATTGCTGATAATAAAGACTTTGTATAAGGATGAATTGGATTAGAGAAGATTTCATCCGTTGTACCTGTCTCAACGATATGACCTAAATGCATGATTCCAATACGATCAGAAATGTATTTGACCATGGATAAGTCATGTGCGATAAACAAATATGTAGTTCCTAATTCATCTTGTAGATCCTTCATTAAGTTAACGACCTGAGCCTGAATAGAAACGTCTAACGCAGAAATACATTCATCCGCAATAACAAGCTTAGGATTCATTACTAGCGCTCTAGCGATACCAACACGTTGTCTTTGTCCACCAGAGAACTGTGATGGGAAACGAGTAGCTTGTTCTTTAGATAGACCAACCTTTTCTAAGATTGCGTTTACCTTTTCATCAACTTCTTCTTTTGAAGAACAAACATGATGGATTTCTAAACCTTGTGCGATGATTTCTTTTACCTTCTTACGAGGATTCAAGCATGCCATAGGATCCTGGAAGATCATTTGCATATTTGTTCTTAAATAGCTTTCATCTTCCTTACTTAACTTCTTAGAAATATCTCTACCATCAAAGATGATCTTACCATCAGTAGGATCATATAAACGAATGATACTACGTCCTGTAGTTGATTTACCAGAACCAGATTCACCAACTAGACCATAAGTTTCTCCTTCATAGATATCAAAGGAAATACCATCAACAGCTTTCGTTGTATAAGTTCTTGAAATCTTAAAATGTTGTTTTAGATTTTCTACGTGAAGTAGAGGTGTTTTATTTTCACTCATGCGATATCTGCCTCCTTCTTCATTTTTTCTAACTTTTCTTTTAGATCAGTTGGTAATTCAACTTTTGGAGCTCTTGGATCACATAGCCAAGAAGCAACTCTATGTTGTCCTCCAACATCGAACATAGGTGGTTCTAATTCGAAATCAATATTTAAAGCATATGGATTTCTTGGAGCGAATGCATCTCCTTTGATTCTGTTTGTTAGATCTGGTGGAGAACCAGCAATCGCAAACAATCTATCAGATGAAGTATCAGTATCTGGCATAGATGCTAATAAGCCCCATGTGTAAGGATGTCTAGGATCATAGAAGATTTCATTGATTCTACCCTTCTCGACGATTCTACCAGCATACATGACAGCTACATAGTCAGCAACCTTTGCTACAACACCTAAGTCATGTGTAATGTAGATAACTGAAATACCTTTTTCATCTTGAAGACTCTTAATTAATTCAAGGATCTTCGCTTGGATCGTAACATCCAATGCAGTCGTAGGCTCATCACAAATCAAGATATCTGGATCACAAGCTAAAGCAATCGCAATAACGACTCTTTGTCTCATACCACCAGATAGTTCATGAGGATATTGTTTCATTCTCTTCTCTGGATTTTCAATACCTACTTTTGTTAACAAGTCTAACGCATGAGCACTCGCTTCTGCTTTTGACATATGACGGTGTTCAATCATAGGTTCCATGATTTGTTTCGCAATTGTCATAGTTGGATCTAATGAAGTCATAGGATCCTGGAATACCATGGCAATCTTTCTACCACAGAATTCATAACGAATCTGTTTCTGAGTCATCTTAGTAAGATCTGCAACTTTTTCTTCACCATTTTCATCCTTGTAGAATAAATTGATTTCACCAGAATCAATAATACCATTAGAATCAAGGATACCCATGATCGTCTTACAAGTAACAGATTTACCTGAACCTGACTCACCTACGATGGCAATCGTTTCTCCTTTAAACAAGTCCAAACGAACACCACGAATCGCATTAACGACACCATAATTTGTTTTAAAAGAGATATTTAGATCTCTAATGGAAAGTACTCTGTCTTTCTTATCACGTTTTACTTTTTCTGCCATAGTACCCTCCTTTACTTATTCTGCATCTTAGGATCAAAAGCATCTCTTAATCCATCAGCTAATAGGTTAAAACTTAACATCAATACAGCCAACACGATAACTGGAATCATCAACATATGAGGATATGTGATCATAGAGTTATATCCTGTAGAAATCAATGAACCTAAAGAAGCTGTTGGTTCAGGAACACCTACACCTACGAAAGATAGATATGCTTCTGTAAAGATTGCGTTTGGAATTGAGAACATAGATTCAATAATGATTTGACCAAAGATGTTTGGAAGAATTTCTTTAAAGATGATATAGAAATCTTTCGCACCTAATGTCTTAGCAGCTAATACATATTCTTGTTCTTTAACTTTTAAGACCTGAGCACGAGTGATACGTTCCATACCGATCCAACCAGTAATCATTAACGCAAAGATAATAGATGTAATACCAGGTTGTAATACCAATCCTAATAATACAACGATAACTAACGTTGGAATACCATTTAGGATTTCTGCGAATCTCTGCATGACCATATCAACGGCACCGCCAAAGAAACCTGAAATCAATCCATAGATCATACCAATACATACATCAATTAATACCGCAACTAATGCGATCAATAATGAAATTCTTGTACCACTCCAAACACGTGTAAATAGATCACGTCCTAAAGCATCTGTACCAAACCAATAATAGATATCTGAGAACCCCTTCTCTACATATTGATTTGTTCCATTACGCATACCATTAAAGATACCTAATTTCTCTAATCCTGGAATTCTAGGCACCAAGTTAGCATGTTCACTGATCATTGACTTAAAAGTATGATCATTCATCATAGGTCCAAAAATAGCCATAATGACGATAATAACGATCAATATAGACGCAATCAAAGCACCTTTATTCTTAGAGAAGTTTTTCCATACATCTTTTGCATAGGAAGTAGCGACATAGTTTTTATCCATTAACTTGTCATCTTTATCATGGGCTAATTTAAAATCATTTTCAGTAAATTCATAATTTAAATTCTGACTCATAATTACTTACCTCCTCCCTTAGATACACGGATTCTAGGATCGATAATGCCATACAATACGTCTACAACAAATACCGCAATGATATACATCAATGAGTATACGAATGCACATGCGATCGTTACATTATAGTCATTACTTTGAATAGCAGTAATCAATAAAGTACCAAGACCTGGAATACCAAATACTTTTTCTACAACAGAAGAACCAGTTAATAAGTTAACTAAGAGTGGTCCCATAATTGTAATAATAGGAATTAATGAGTTTCTCATTGCGTGTTTTAAGATAACTTTGTAATCCTTTAATCCTTTTGATTTAACAAGAAGAATATAGTCAGAGTTCAATACATCTAACATTTCACTTCTTGTAAAACGAGCAATATTCGCTGTAGGAGAGAAACTTAATGCGATTGCAGGAAGAATCAAAGATTGCCCTTCTTGAGATGCATTATATAAAATTGGGAATAATCCTAATTTATAAGCAATAAAATAACAAAGAATCAATGCGAATACATAAGATGGTACAGATACACCAATAACCGATATTGTTGAACATAACGTATCAATCCATGTATTGTGATTTAATGCAGCTAAGATACCTAGGATCAATCCAAAGATCGTACCAATGACCATAGCCATTAAACCAAGTTTAATAGAAATCCATAAACGAGAAGAAATCATCGTACTTACCGCAAAATCTTTGTTGATGGCATAAGATACACCAAAATCACCAGTCAACATATTCTTAAAATATGTAATAAAACGTGTGAGGAATGGTTGATCTAATCCATATTTTGCGTATAGTAAAGCTTTTTGAGCTTCCGTAAGTTTTTCATCGTTAAATGGAGATCCTGGCATCATATCCATCATAAAGAATAGAACGAGCAAGATTACAAGTAATGTACCTAAGCTAATCAGTACTCTTTTACCAATATACTTTTTCATAAATCTCCTTTCATAAAACATTATAAGGGTGAATGATCACCCTTATAATTATGTGTGTTTTAATTTTGCTTAGTCAGCAAGTGTCATATGACGATAGTTATCAACACCAGCACCATGGTATTCGATACCAGTTAACTTAGTGTTCTGTAGAGCTGTGTTACCAGACTGATATACTGGAACTACTGCAACATCTTCACTAACAAGGATCTTTTCAGCATCTGCGAAATCCTGCCATCTCTTTTCAGAGTCTGTAGCGTCTGTTGTTACAGCGTTGTTAATGATCGTGTTATATTCTTCAGAATCATAATGACCATAGTTGTT
Organism: Bulleidia sp.; assembly: GCA_963613355.1. Taxonomy (GTDB): domain Bacteria; phylum Bacillota_I; class Bacilli_A; order Erysipelotrichales; family Erysipelotrichaceae; genus Bulleidia. The sequence goes on from CAVDZA010000002.1 coordinate 5,137, forward strand.
AGAAGCATCAGTAATGAATAGATCCATGTATGTCTGAGGATCAGCATAGTCAGGACCCCATCTGTGTAATGCTACTGTGTAGTTATCATCCTGCATATCTTGGATTCTGCTCTTCTTTGGTTCACACTTAGCTTCTGTTGTGAATCCAACCTTTTCAAGAGCAGCCATGATATAAGCAGCAACGTTCTTAGATACATCAGTATTTTCATATAAGAATTCTAGAGATACAGAATCAACACCTAATTCCTTGCATCCTGCTTCATAGTATTCAGCAGCCTTATCAGCATCATAACCTAATACAACTGTACCAGAGATATTTCTGAAGTCTTCACCATCAGCATTTGCTGTTGTTGTCTTAGTAACGATACCTTCAAGTGGTGTGGAACCATCCTTTAATACAGTTTCACAAAGTTCATCAGTATCGATAGCGTATGCAATAGCCTTACGGATATTGTCATTAGCGATATATTCGTTATGGAAATTCAATGATAAGAACCAAGCATAACCTGTTAGAGATGTAACGACATCATCTTGTCCAGCATAGTCATCAATAACTTCACTTGTTAACTTAACATAGTCAATGTTGCCTGCCTGGTAATCTAAGATAGCTGATTGACCTTGTACAAGTCTCCAGTTAGCTTCATCAACCATATCTGTATAGCTAGCAGCATCCCAATATTGATCATTCTTTTCAAACTTCCAAGAAGTATTGGATGTCCATTCAACCATCTTATATGGTCCAGAATATAACATGTTGTCGCAACTTAATGCATATTGATCACCTTGGCCTTCAACATATTCTTCATTTAATGGGAATAATGATGGGAAAGCACATAAGGATAAGAAGAAGTCACATGGTTTGCTTAATGTAACTTTTAATGTTGTATCATCAACAGCTTCCCAATCCTTTACATTTGTAGTGTTTGTTTCAGCGTTCTTATCCATTAAGAATGCATATTCACTTGCTGTATTTGGATCAATCAAACGATCCCAAGCATAAACGAAGTCGTTAGCAGTTAATGCAGTGCCATCTGACCACTTAGCATCTTCTCTGATATGGAATGTATATTCCAAACCATCTTCACTTACATCCCAACTTTCTGCTACATCTGGTTGAACGACATTAGATCCATCTAATTGAGTTAAACCAGCTTGGCACATTGTTAATGCAACAAATGAAGTACCATCAGTAGCTGTGGAGGAATTCAAACTCATGATGTCTGTATCTGTTGCGATAGTAACAGACTTAGAACCACCAGTTGAAGTTCCTGAAGCAGTGCTAGTAGCTGCACTAGAAGAACAACCAGCTAGCATTGCAAGTGCTAAAGCACTTACCATAAATTTCTTCATAATTTCTCTCCTTTTGTATTTAAAATACGTTTCTATTTTAAGCACAGGTGTTGCTCTTTGCAAGACAAAATGAAATGTTTTTCAAATAAATTGTTAGTTTTCTTTCATTTTCTTTCATTTTTTACATTTTTACATACAACAAAAGTAAAAGACCGTATTTATCGGTCTTTACTAGTCTTATCAAATATTAATTGTTCATTTAGGTCATCAGAATGATATTTATCATATGCTTCAAAAATCTGCTTATTTGTAACATGTGTATAAATTTCAGTCGTTGAAATATTAGAATGTCCTAACATCTCCTGGATACTTCTAAGATCTGCCCCACCTTGTAACATATGCGTAGCGTAGCTATGTCTTAGTTTATGAGGTGTAATATGTTTTTTAAAGTTACATTCGATACATTTGTTATGTAACAATTCTTCCACATATTTAGTCGTTACTTTTCTCCCAAACTTATTTATAAAGAATAAGTTTGTCTTTGTTTTAAGAAATCCTGATCTAACAACATCTCGATAATATTTAAAGAATTGAATCGAAGCTGTAGGAATGGGAACGATTCTTTCTTTATCCCCCTTTCCTAGTACTCTAAGTTTTTTAGTATCTAGATCTACTCGATTCATTGTCAAAGAAACAGCTTCAGAAACTCTTAGACCACAATCATAAATCATTTCTAACATCGCATGATTTAAATATTGAACAGGATCATGATCATCAAATGAATTCATTAATATAGATATTTCTTCAGTTGTACAGAACACAGGTAATGAATGTGTATCTTTATGTACTTCAATATTCTTTGAAGGATCTTTGATATCATACATAAAGGAAAGATCTTGGTGGAAAGAGCGAATAGAAGCACTCATTCTTACAACAGAGGCAGATGCTTTGGATTGATTTTGTTCAACAATGAATGATTGAATATCTTTTAATTCAATCTTTTCAACTGTATGAATATGATGTTCTTTCAACCATTGGATGTATTGTTTTAGATCTTCAGAGTAAGACTTTATTGTTCTTTCACTCTTCCCTTCATTGACTCTTATATGCATAAGATATTGTTTATAAGCATCTTCTAATTTCATTTTTCATTCTCCAATAAACTAGAAGCTCTCACAAAGCTCTTAGAACCAAGCTGATGATTTAGATCACTCAAGATATCGTTGATACTCTCGGTATTTTCTTGTTCAAATAACGAAACTTGTTTCATTAATACTTCTTCATTTTCAAAATCAGATACTGATACGCCAATCAATCGAACAGATTCATCTTCTTCATACGCATCATCAAACAATGTCATCGCTTGTACGAATAAATCATCGCTTTTCCAAACAGGTTCGTTTAATTTCTTGCTCTTATTCGCGTTTCTAAAATCATAGTAACAAATTCTTAGAGATACATGATACCCTGCTTTACGAGATGCTTTTAATCGAGCAGAAAGTTTCTTACACAATGTACGAATCAACCCTTTTAATTCATCATAATCAATAACATCTTCTAATAATGTTTCTGATACTCCCATGCTTTTTGAATCATACTCTGTAATCAAAGTACGGTCATCATGTCCATTTGCTCTTTCAATCATCCATTCCGTATTCTTACCAAAGATTGGACGTAGTTGTTCTATATCTTCAAATGTCGCAAGATCTTTGATGGTATGTATCCCTAGTTCTTCTAAGATCGGTAATGTTTTTCTACCAACACCTCTCATATCAGAAATCGGTAAAGGCCACATCTTTTCAGGAACATCTCTAATTCGTAAGATGGTGATTCCCATTGGTTTTTTCATATCACTAGCCATTTTTGCCAGAAACATATTAGGTGCTACACCAATCGAACAAGATAATCCAGTTTCTTGAAGTACCCTTCTTTGTATTTCAAATGCTAGGTCAAGTGGTTTTGGATATTTTTGAATCACTTCAGTAACATCAACATAACATTCATCTATAGAAGCTTGTTCTACAAGATCTGTATAAGAATAGATGATACTCATAAATAAGTGTGACATTTCAGAATAATATGCATAATGACCATTCACAACGATTAGATCCTTGCATAATTTTAAAGCTTGTTGAATTGGCATTGCGCTATGTACGCCATATTTACGTGCTGCGTACGAAGATGTAGATACGACACTTCTTCTTGTATTACCACTCACAACAACAGGTTTCCCCTTTAAACTTGGATCTAATAATTCTTCACAAGATACAAAGAATGCATTGAGATCGATATGAAAATAGACTCTACTCATTGTTGATTCCTTTTATACAATTCTTTCGCAGCAGATAAAGAAGCTTTTGTGATTTCTCCTGAAGCTATTAATGCTAGTTGTTCAATCGTTTCATCTTTATTTAAAAGTTTAACATTAGAATGTGTAATACCATCTACATCGTTTTTACTTACAAAATAATGATGATCAGCACATGCCGCAACTTGGGCTAAATGTGTTACCGAGAATACTTGTGTATCCTTTGATAGTAACTTCATCTTTTTGCCAATACTACTAGCGACTGGTCCAGAAACACCAGTATCAATTTCATCAAAGATGACAGTATTGATTCCTTGAAGACGAGTGAAAATGATCTTTAGTCCTAACATTAAACGTGACAATTCACCACCAGATGCCGTCTTATTTAATGGTTTAAGATCTTCCCCTTTATTCATACTGATCAAGAATTCAACATTGTCAGATCCATACATGGAAGGTTTATGTTCTGTAATATTCGTATGAAATACTGCATTAGGTAACATGAGATCATTTAAATGAACCTGTATCTCTTCATCTAATTTTTGACAACCTTCATTTCTTGACTTCGTTAACTTGTTCGCAAGTTTTTCGTATTGTTGAAATGCTTTTTCAATCTTAGAATCGATTTGTTCTAAATATTCTTGTTTATGCGTAATCATTTCAATTTGAGCTTTTAACTCTTCTTTCTTTTGAAGAATATCTTCAATCGTTCTACCATACTTTCTCTTCAATTTTTGAATTTCAAAGATTCTTTCTTCCATTTCATTAACTTCATCTTCACTCATATCCATTCCATCTAAAAATGAACGTAACTGATCCATCGCATCACTAATGGAATAATAAGAATCATTGATCGTATTTTGAATTGATTCTAATTCATCATCAGATTTTAAATTTGAAACCATTTTATTTAATTCATATAAATGATCAGAAACTTCATCATCATATAAATGAAAGATTGCGTTTAATTTATCTAAAGAATCTTTTAGTAACTTATATTGTTTTTCTTTTTGTTCAAGCTCTTCATCTTCTCCAACTTTCAAAGATGCTCTTTCAATTTCATCGATCTGATAAGAAAAATATTCCGCATCACTTTCATTAAATGTGTCTTGTAATGCCTTTTCTTTTTCAGCACATAAAGAAGAATACTTTTCATAAGCTTCTTTCACGTCTTTTAATAAAGATTCATGATTCAAATATTCATCTAATAAATGAATATGTGTAGAAGTATCTAAAAGATATGCGTTATCTCTTTGACCATGAATATCAATTTGATTCTTTAAGATATCTTTCATTAAAGAAGATGTAACGACTCTATGATCGATTCTTGATACACTTTTCCCATTAGAATGAATCTCACGAGTAAAAGTATTTTCATCATTCACATCAAAACCACTTTCTTCCATGATCTTACACGCATGAGGATCATGAGTAATATCAAATGTAGCTTCAATGATGGCCTTATCTTTCCCTTTTGAAATAAGAGAAGAAGATGCACGAGAAATAGAAAGAGTACTGATAGCGTCGATCAATATCGATTTACCAGCACCTGTTTCTCCAGTGAATGCACTAAAGCCTTCTTCAAAGTCTAAATTGATTTCATCAATTAAGATAAAGTTTTGAATATAAAGATGTTTTAACATAAATTTATTTATTGAGATAGGATTGAATACAATTCATAACAGTATTCATATCGATCCCTAAATCCTTTCTGAGCAAGCGTTCAGAGCCCTGCTCAATATAATCGTCCGGAATACCAAATCTCTTTAAAGAAATGGTAATATCATGATCATTGCACCATTCTAAGATCATGCTTCCTAATCCATGTTCTAAAGCATCAGATTCATAACAAATAAATTTCATATCACGATTTGTTATTTGTTTTAAAACAGATTCATCTAATGGTTTAATATATCTACAATTGATGATCGTAACAGGTAAACTATTGATAACGACTTTATCTAAGAATTTATTTACATATTCTCCATAAGTAAATATACATACTTTATTGTTTGGATCATCATTTAAGATTTCCCATGTACCAATATCAATAAACTGATCTTCATGCGGTTCAGAATTTTTGATATATCCCTTTGGAAAACGGAACGCAAAAGGATGATCTTGATGGAATGCTGTATATATCAAATTCTCCATTTCCTCTGCGTCTTTTCCTTGTGCTACGATCATATTTGGAATACCAGTTAATAAACCAAGATCATATATTCCATGATGTGTTTCACCATCACCACCAACAAGTCCTACATGGTCTACACCTATCACAACTGGTAAGTCCATTCTAGCGATATCATGGATCACTTGATCATAGGCTCTTTGTAAGAACGATGAATAAATACATAAATAAGGTCGCTTTCCTTCAATCGCAAGTCCTGCAGCTAAAGTAGTCGCATGTTCTTCAGCAATACCCGTATCAAAAGAACGGTCTGGGAATTCCGCAAAGAATTTTGATAAAGAAGAACCATGCATCATCGCAGGTGTCAAAGCTACGATATTTTCATCTTTTTGAGCCAATTCACGTACTTTTTCACTCACAACAGCAGAATAAGAAGTTTGTCCTATTGGTGTTGAATTCAATGCCTTTCCATTGATGACATTGAAAGGACCTACTCCATGCCATTTTCCATCTTTATCGATTTCACAAGGAATATAGCCTTTGCCTTTTTTTGTTATGACATGAACGACGATTGGTCCTCGATGTCCTTTTACTGCTTCTAATACTTGGATCAAATCTCTTAGATTATGTCCATCAACTGGTCCAATATAATCTAAGTTAAATTCTCCAAAGATTCCCTTTTTAACGATTTGTTTTTTTAACGCATCACGAATATTTTTAAGACCTAAATAAACTTGTTCACCAAATTCACTAGTACGTAAAGATTTCTTCATATTCTTCTTTACATTCAAATAAGTATTCGAAGCTCTTAAATGAGAGAACGCATTTGATAACGCTCCAACATTCTTAGAAATGGACATATTATTATCATTAAAGATAATGATCATGTTACGATTTTCAGAACCAATTTCATTCAAAGCTTCCATAGACATTCCAGAGCTTAAAGCCCCATCGCCAATGACCGGAATCACTTCAAAATGTTTATGATCTAAGTCTCTAGCTATAGCCATTCCTAAAGCAGCACTTAAAGAAGTAGAACTATGTCCTGCTTCCCAACAATCATATTCACTCTCTTTACGTTTTTGGAAACCACTGAGTCCATGGTATTGACGTAACGTTGGAAATTGAGACGCTCTACCAGTCAAGATCTTATGTGTATAACATTGATGACCTACATCAAAAAAGATCTTATCTTCAGGAGCGTTGAATACATAATGTAACGCAATCGTTAACTCAACAACGCCTAAATTACTGGCAAGATGACCACCAGTTTTTGAAATGCTTTGTATTAGAAATTCTCTTATTTCCCCACTGAGATTTTCTAACTCCTCAATATTCATAGATTTTAGAAATTTTGGATTTTGAATATCATTTAAATCCATACTAAGCCTCCATCTATTTACGACGTTTCTCTATCGTTTCAACGTAAGAAATAAATTCTCCTGCTTGAAATCCTTCCATTTCTTTAGAATCAATTTTCACTTGTTCATAAAGTTGATTCATTAACTCTTCAGCTTTTTCCTTTCCTAATAAGGAAACACTTGTCTTTTTATCATTTCTTTCATCAGAATTACTCTTTCCAAATTCTTCACTTGTTAATTCAACGTCCAAAATATCATCTTGGATCTGAAAAGCTAATCCTAAAGAAATACCAATTGAATACCATTTATCAACGATATCTTTACTTTGCCCTGCTAAGATAGCACCCATCATCAATGGAGCACTTAACAAACATCCTGTCTTAAATCGATGCACTTCTTTCACATAATCCCAATCAGAAGAAGTATCTTCATTGATATCTAATATTTGGCCAAGCACCATACCGTTACTTCCTGCCATGTTTGATAATACATTAATACAAGAAATCACTTTTGTTGGATCTTGTTTTGATGAAGACGCTACTTGAAATGCGTAAGTCAATAGACCATCTCCTGCTAATATCGCAGTCGCTTCATCAAATTGTTTATGACATGTAGGTCTACCACGTCTTAGATCATCATTATCCATTGCTGGCAAATCATCGTGGATCAATGAATATGTGTGGATCATTTCTAATGCACACGCAAATTCATCACAAATTTCTTCATTCAATCCATATCCACGTATGATCGTATATAAAAGATTTGGACGAATTCTTTTTCCACCTGCCATCAAAGAATATTTCATGGCATCTTTTACATTAGAATCTTTTAATAAAGAAATCTTTTCATCTAAAACAGATTCAATTCTCATCTGAACCACCATTTTCTTTAATCAGTGCGTCTACTTGAGTTTCAAATTGTTTTAATTTTTCATCACAATTCTTTACTAATTTTAAACCTTCTTCAAACAACGCAATCGTTTCATCTAATGGTTTTTCATTAGATTCTAGGTCACTTACGATCTGTTCTAAACGTTCCATTGATTGTTCAAAAGAATCTTTTTTATCTGCCATCTTTGATATCCTCAACTTTCGTAATGACAGTTCCTTTTGATAAACGAACCGTCAATTTATCATCTCTATTAATATCTTTCGTATCTGTAATGACCTTACCATCTTTATAAGTAATACTATATCCTCTAGATAAAACTTTTAATGGAGAATATGCATCTAATAATTCAATCTTTTTTTGTAGGTCATTTTGGTAACGACTATCATTCAATTGTATTGAATTGATCATCTTATTTCGATAAAGATCTAAAGTATTATTATTTTGATTTAATTGATTTTTAACATTCACAATTAATTCTGTCTGTTCTTGTTTTAAAGTATTCCGAATGTTATTTGAAATAAAATACATCTTTTGATGAAATAAAGATAACATTTTATTTAATTCATTTCTCTCATCACGTAATTGAGATGGATACTTTAGTAATCTTTCATTCATGTATTGTAAATGAAGATTCTTATCCGTTAATAACTTAAGTGGATTTTTTAATACTTGAGTATCAGATAAATGAACTAATTCTTTACGATCCTTTTGGATCTTATATTTGACTCCATTTACTAAACGGATCTTATATTGATCTAAGCTAGCAGATACTTCATGAATATCTGGTGTAGCTACTTCTACAGCTCCTGTAGGTGTGTTAGCTCTAACATCCGCAACATAATCTACTAAAGTCGTATCCGTTTCATGTCCAACTCCAGTAACAACTGGAGTATCCATATCATAAATAAACCTAGAAAGAGCTTCATCGTTAAAGCACCAGAGATCTTCTAAAGATCCTCCACCTCTAGCGAGAAGTATTACTTCATGTTTCCCTTCCTCTGCCATCTTTAAAGCTTCAATGATCTTTTCAGATGCACCTGTTCCTTGTACTGGTGCAGGATATTCGGTAATACGAGCAATTGGCCATCTATTTTGAAATGTAATCAAAACATCTTTCCTAGCAGCTGTATTGCTACCTGTAATTAACGCAATATCCATAGGATATTTTGGTAATGGTTTTTTATGTTTTTCGTCAAACAATCCTTCCTGTAGAAGTTTCTTTTTCAATTGTTCAAACTTTAAATATAAATCACCTATTCCACTTGGTTGCATACTACTCGCAACCATCTGCATACTACCCATCTGTTCATATACAGTTACATCCCCTACCAAAATAACTTTATCCCCATTCTTCGGTTGAAATTGAACTTTCTTATTTTGGTACGCAAACATCGCACAAGTTAAACTTGCCTTTTCATCTTTTAAAGAAAAATACCAATGTCCTGAATTTGGAATCCTCAAGTTAGAAATTTCACCTTCTATCATGACTCCATGTAAAACAGGATCACCTTCCATATATTCTTTGATATAACGAACAAGTCTACTGACAGGAACTACTCTACGACTCATATGACATCCAGTATTCTATTAATCAATTTATATGTATCTTCGTCACAATACTTCTTAGCTAATTCAACTGACTGATCAATAATGACAGCTGCTTCTACTTCTTTTAAATCAAATTCAGCACAACCATTGATCAAGATTGCTTTTTCAATAGCACCTAAACGATCATATGTCCATCCCTTTTTGATGACCTGATTAATATATTCTTTATATCTATCTTGGTTATCAATTGATGTATTTACGATCTTAACAAAATATTCAGGAACTTCATTGATAGGCATATCAAAAGCATCTTCGATAAGTTCTTTTGAATCTCTTGCCACAAGAATATATTGATATACCGCAATCATTGCTTTTTCTCTTAATTCACTTCTATTCATCATTTACCTCTTGATATATATTCTACTATAAAATGCGGTAGAGTTGAATACAAAACCATGTTGTTCTAAAATTGTTACCATGAACAAAAATGTTACTAATAGACCTTATATTATTAGATTATTTTCTCATTTACATACGATTGATCATCATCGATTCGTAGTTATGAAAAACTGTTTTAAATGTGGTCTATATTGGCAAGGTCTAACACATGATCTCAGTAAATATTCTTATAGTGAATTTCATGAATCCGTGAAATACTTCCAAGGAAATCGTTCTCCTTATATGTTAGAAAAAGAACTATTTGGATACGCAAATGGTTGGATGCACCATAAAGGTAGAAATAAACATCATTGGGAATATTGGTATGACATGGTAGATGGAAAGTGGCAACCATTAGAGATGCCATACAACTACTTTGTTGAGATGATTTGTGATCGAGTAGCAGCTTGTATGATCTATCAAAAAGAAAACTATAAAAAAGATAGTGCATTAAACTATTACTTATCACGTGAAGAAGCTAAATATATTCATCCCAAAACAAACCAAATGTTAAAAGAAGTATTAACTGAAATCTCTATTAAGGGTGAAGATCAAGTTTTCAAAGAACTAAAAGAGAAGGTGAAAGCTTGGAGGTAATAATATGTATAAATAAGATACTTTCACCTTCTATATATAATATTCACAAAAAAATTTAAAATTCCAAAAAAAAGTTTGATCAATTTGATCAAACTTTCATTTTTTATTGATTAAAAGAAGAATCGTTATGTTTTACTTGTACGTCGTGTGCACCACCTTCAACGATAGATGTTGAAGATACTAATGTTAACTTCGCCTTTTCTTGTAATTCAGGAATCGTTAATGCACCACAGTTACACATTGTAGATTTGATCTTCAATGTAGTCATAGCGACATTTTCCTTTAATGGACCAGCATAAGGTACATAAGAATCTACACCTTCTTCAAAAGATAGCTTTTTACCTTGGCCTAGATCATATCTTCCCCAGTTACGAGCACGTGCAGAACCTTCACCCCAGTATTCTTTTACTGTATTTCCATTCACAACAAGTTTTTGACCAGGTGCTTCTTCAAAACGTGAGAAATATCTACCTAACATAACAAAGTCAGAACCCATAGCTAAAGCTAGAGTAATGTGATAGTCATAAACGATACCACCATCAGAACAAATTGGTACATATACACCAGTTTCTTCAAAGTATTTATCTCTTTCTTTGGCTACATCGATAACAGCAGTAGCTTGTCCTCTACCAATACCCTTCGTTTCACGAGTGATACAAATAGAACCACCACCGATACCAATCTTAACAAAATCAGCACCAGCATCAGCTAAGTATCTGAAACCTTCACCATCTACTACATTTCCAGCACCGATCTTAACAGAATCACCATACTTTTCTCTGACCCACTTGATCGTGTTTGCTTGCCATACAGAATAACCTTCAGATGAGTCGATGACCAAACAATCTACACCAGCTTCAACTAAAGCAGGAATTCTTTCTTCATAGTCTCTAGAGTTGATACCTGCACCAACCATGAGTCTCTTTTCTTCATCTAATAATTCATCTGGGAATTCTTTATGAGCATCATAATCCTTACGGAATACCATGAATAGTAAATGATCATTATCATCAACGATTGGTAATGTATTTAACTTGTTATCCCAAATCAAATCATTGGCTTGTGTCAAAGTCGTATTCTTATCACCTACAACAAGTTTTTCTCTAGGTGTCATAAATTCAGTGACCTTTTCATCACCTGTCATTCTAGAAACTCTATAATCTCTAGATGTTACGATACCTAATAGCTTACCACTACTTGTACCATCATCTGTGACTGCCATTGTAGAATGACCTGTTTCTTCAAGTAACGCTAAAACATCTTTTAATGTAGCATCAGCCTTTAAATTACTATCACTTACTACAAATCCAGCCTTATAATTCTTAACTCTAGCTACCATTGCGGCTTGAGATTCAATAGACTGAGATCCAAAAATAAAAGACATGCCACCTTCTTTCGCTAGAGCGATACCTAACTTATCTCCACTAACTGACTGCATAACAGCAGAAATCATAGGGATATTTAGGCTAATACTTGGTTCTTCACCTTTCTTATATTTAACTAGTGGTGTCTTTAATGTGACATTGTCCGGAGTATTTTCTGGACCTGTGAATCCAGGAATCAATAAATATTCACTGAATGTGTGTGATGGTTCATTGTAGTACTTTGCCATGTTCGTTTACATTTCCTCCTAAATATTGAGAAAATTATAGTAAATTAAAGTTCTTAAGTAAAGCGCTACATGGTATAATTTTTTGGTGAAATGAGGATTTTTTTATATGAAGTTAAAAAATAGTTTCTTTTATACATTAAGAGAAAATGTAAAGGATGAAGATTCCGTTTCATCCAACATGTTAGTTAGAGCTGGTTTTATTAAAAAGAGCTCAGCTGGTATGTATATCATGATGCCTTTAGGTCTTAAAGTTATGAATAAGATCGAGGAAATCATTCGAGATGAAATGGAAAAAGCAGACTGTCAAGAATTGTTGATGCCTGCCCTATTACCTGAAGAAGTTTATGTATCTTCTGGTAGAAGAGCTGGTTTTGGTGCTTCTATGTTCTCTTTGAAGGATCGTAAAGGACAAAACTATGTCTTAGGTCCTACACATGAAGAATTATTCGCACAAGCAGCTAAGATGAAGATCAGATCTTATAAAGATATGCCTTTCTCTTTATATCAGATGCAGACAAAGTATCGTGATGAACCAAGACCAAGATATGGTTTGATCCGTACAAGAGAATTCATCATGAAAGATGCGTATACATTTGATAAAGATGAAGCTGGATTAGATGTTGCTTATCAGAAACAATTCAATGCGTACAAAAACATTATGGATCGTTTACATCTAGATTATCGTATCGTTAAAGCTGATACTGGTGTCATGGGTGGACTTTTATCCGAAGAATTCCAAGCTGTCACTCCTTTAGGAGAAGATATCTTGGTATTATGTGAGAATTGTGATTTCGCAAGTAATATTGAAGTCGCTCAATGTGTACCAACACAACCAACTGATGTAGAAGAAAAAGAATTACAGATGGTAGAAACACCTAATTGTAAGTCAATTGAAGATGTATGTAATTTCTTGAATGAAAAACAAGAAAACTCTATTAAGGCTCTATTAATGAATATCAACGATGAATTAGTTGTATTCTTCATCAGAGGTGATAGAGAATTAAATGAAAACAAGGTTTGTAAGTTACTTGGCTGTAATGAAGTGAATTTCGCAGATGATAGTTTGATCGCCACTAGCAACGCTGTTCCTGGCTTTACAGGTCCTGTTGGATTGAACGCTAAGATCGTTGTTGATCAAGAAATCATGAATATGAGAAACTTCACTGCTGGCGCAAATAAAGATGGCTATCATTACATCAATGTAAATCCTAAGGATTTTAAGGCAGATGTAGTTGGTGATATCTCTAATATCAAAGAAGGAGATACATGTCCATGTTGTGGTGGAAAGATCCACTTCGCACATGGTATCGAAGTTGGTAATACGTTCAAACTAGGCACAAAGTATTCTAAAGCCATGGGTCTTCAATATTTAGATTCAAATAATAAACTACAAGATGTATGGATGGGATCATATGGTATTGGTCCTGCTCGTGCAATGGCTGCCCTATGTGAACAAAATATTGATGACAATGGAATCAATTGGCCAAAAGATATCGCACCATTCCAAGTAGCTATCGTTGTCATTTCAATGAAAGATGAAAAACAAGTTGAAATCGCAAATAAGCTTTATGAAGAATTAAGATCTAAAGGTATCGATGTCATGTTGGATGATAGAGATGAAAGACCTGGTGTTAAGTTTAAAGATATGGAATTGATTGGTATTCCTTATAGAATTACAGTCGGTAAAGGAATCCAAGATGGCAATGTTGAATTCAAAGAAAGAACATCAGATAAAGAAGATGTTAAGATTGAAGAAGTTGTCAATAAAGTCATTGAATCATTAAAGTAAAAAGAACGCAATCGCGTTCTTTTTTTTAAACTTTAGAATAAGCTGTTTTTACTGTTAAACCCTGAATATTCCCTAATTTACCACATAAGGCAGAAATCACATCACTAGGCGCATCAATTGCCACACTGATCAAAGAGATATTCTTCTTGTGATATGGGATACCCATTCTACCAATAATGTATTTTGCGAATTCATGAAGTGTTTCATTCATACTAGAAACAGCTTCACTTTCTTCAACAACGATTGCGATGATCGCAATTCTAGTTTCTTCCATTAGTCCTCTCCTTTCTTAGAAATAGGAATCAATGTATGATACTTCTTTCCTTGGATTTCATGATCTACTAAAATCATATTAACATGAAAAATATCAGATAAATTCTTTTCCGTCAAAATATCTTTAGAATCTCCAAATAATGAATTACCTTCTTTACTTAACAATAATGTTTTATCAGATATTTCTAAGGCATGATCTGGATAATGTGTATTAAAGATCACAGTTAAACCATTTTCTTTCGATAGTTTTTTCAACAGATCTAATATTATCAATTGATTTGAATAATCTAAGCCTGTTTCTGCTTCATCTAAAACAATGACTTTTGGTTCAGAACATAAAGCTCTAGCGATAAATACAAGTTGTTGTTCACCACCTGATATTTCATTGATGTTAGAATCAATCAAATGTTCAATTCCACATGCTCGTATCGCATTTAGTGCTTTCTCTTTATCCAGTTTTGATGGAGATTGGAATATCCCTAAATATGAACTTCTACCTAGTAGTACAGTTTCAAAAACAGAACAAGGAAATGAAATGTCATGTCCTTGTGGAACATAAGATACTTGTTGAAAAAACTTATTTTTAGGAATTCCATTGATCGGACTTCCATTAAAATATGTATTCCCTTCCTTCCATTCCAACAAACCTAACATACATTTCAATAAAGTCGTTTTACCTACCCCATTTGGTCCAAGAATAGATAAGATTTCTCCTTCACTAAGATTAAAGTTAATATGTCGTAATAAAGGTTTTTCTTTCTTATACCAAAAAGATCCATCTTTCACTTCAAAGATCATATTTGGATCCCTCCTGTCCTTCTCAATAAAAGAATAAATACAGGAGCACCAATGACAGCAGTTAAAATAGATACGGGAATTTCAGCTTCGCACGCACATCTAGCGACCGTATCTACGATCAACATAAATAATGCACCAAACACAATACATCCCGGTATCACTCTACTTTGATTGTTCCCAAATAACATTCTACAAATATGAGGAATCAATAAACCTACCCATCCTATGACACCACATAAAGAAACAACAGAAGCTGTGATAAGTGATGCAGCCAATACAACGATCATTCGATTTGATCTTAAATGAATACCTAATGATTTCGCTTCATCTTCCGATAAAGATAAAACATTTAAACGATATCTCATTAAGAATAAGACCAAGATTCCTATCAAGATACAAGGTCCTGTAGTCATTAAAGACTTCATTGTCGCACCTGAAAAGCTACCCATGAGCCAATATGTAATGACAGGCAACACATCATTAGGGTCAGCGACATATTTAATTAAAGAAACAAGAGCCGAAAATAATGATGAAATGACCATACCAGATAGAACGACCATCATAATGGAACTAGATAATTTCTGTGTTGATCGAGTAATTAAAAATACTAAAAAAACAGAAAATAATCCCATGAGCAACGCTGTAAATTGAACACCTAAAGAGGATAAACCAATTAATATACCTAAAGCAGCACCAAAGGATGCGCCATTAGCACATCCTAAAGTATCTGCCGTAGCTAAAGGGTTTGAAAATAGACTTTGGAAAGCAGCACCTGCCACCGCAAGCCCACTTCCCGCTATCAAAGAAAGTAAGATTCGTGGAATTCTTACATTGAAGATAACGATTTCAGCATTTTTTATCTCGCTGCCATGATGAAATAATATGCGAAAAACATCAGTTACACTTAAAGTAAATTGTCCCATACATATGGCAACAATAGATGTAATAACGATCAGTATTATTCCAACTATCATTGATAATCGAAAATTACGTTCCACGAATTCCTACCTTTCTTTTAATTCATACTAGCTGATGAAGCGTTTGGTGTATACATCGCATCAACTTGTTCATCTGTTAATGTTACACCAAATAAGTTTTCATAATATTCCTTAACATCAGCCTTTACATCCATATCTGAGAAGAGTTCTGGATATACAGCTTGTGCTAACCATTCTAATGTCATTGGCGTATCAACACCTGGAGTATAAGTTCTATAAGCACCTAATGGCATCTTATATACTCTTTGATTCTTAACTGCAGAAACATTGCTCCAATCATCACTACCAATTGTATTGTTATAGAGATCATCTGGTGTCGTTGTAGTAAAGTTAGTAATCACGATTACATCAGGATCCCATTCATAAACTTGTTCCATAGTGATGACTGCGTTTGTCTTTTCAGCTTGTACATCTTGCGCTACATTTGTAGCACCTACCGCATCACACCACCATTGTCCAAAGAACTTAGAGGATGAAGTAATCATTGTATTTTCATCATATTGATATAAGAATAATACTTTTTGTTTGTCAGTAACTTCACTTACTTTTTCTTGGATCATATCATACTTTTCTGTTGAATAAGTATTAATAAGTTGTTCTCTATCTCCAGCATGATCTGGATAGATCTGATTTAATAATGACATCCATTCATTGAATGTCGTAATACAGTTAAATTGCCATTTTGTTGGAGAAACTGCAACTGCAGTCAAACCAGCATTTTCTAATTTTTCTAGCTCTGCTGTGTTACTTGCGTTATAGAATACGACATCTGGTTCTAACGCAACCAAGCTTTCGATATTTACATCTTCACCATCCATGATATCCGTATTCACATTCAATACTTCTGGATAAAGTTCAGCTAAGATACCATTTTTCGCAGCATTCATACTAGCTGGTTCCATCGCAACGATACTAGAAGCTGAATCTAGATAAACAGTCAACATACTAGCTAAAGGTAAGATATCTAAGATAACGACCTTTTCAGGATTTGTTGGAACTGTAACAGTACGATCTGCGTGATCAGTAACCGTTACTGTTGTAGCTACTTCTGTACTAGAAGTAGTTGAAGAAGTTGTACTTGATTGTGTTGATGAAGAACACGCAACAAGTGATGTAGCTAAAATAGCTGAGAGTAATACTTTAAACAATTTCATTCTTTTCTTCCTTTCCTCATTTTTGTTCGTATCAAACAAAAATGCATCCCATTCCAAAAAGAGATGCACACAAAAACATAAATTGCCTACAACTCTTTAAGCTCAGATTTCTCTTTACTCTTAGAATGTATATTTATTATACATTTATATGAATAGAAATCATATAAAAATCTCACTCCAATTCTGAAGTGAGATTTAATTTAATTATAGTTTTTCACCATTTGATTCGATGATTTCTTTATATCTGTAGTATGACTTCTTGATCTTTCTTTCTAATGTACCATGACCATCATTGAAACGATCAACATATACGAAACCATAACGTTTCTTCATTTCACCAGTACCTGCAGATACGACATCGATTGGGCCCCACCATAAGTAACCCATTACATTACATCCATCTTCAATAGCGAGTTCTATCTGTTTAAGATGTTGTTCTAGATATCTAACTCTAAATGGATCTTCAATCGTTCCATTCTCATCAAGGTTCTCATCTAGACCAATACCATTTTCAACGATGAATTGTGGTAAATGATAACGATCTTCAAACATATTGATCAAGTATCTGATACCTTCTGGATCAACTGGCCAGCTCCATGGTTCTGGAGAACATTCTTTCAAGTATGGATTATTCTTTCCTTTGATACCACCAGTATTCATTGTCATTTCAGCATCACTTGAGAAAACAGCTGAACGATAATAACTATAAGAAATAAAATCAATTGTATTTTCTTTTATTAATTGAAGTTCATCATCATGCATCTCAGGTGTCCATTCAGGATTCTTCTTCCATAACGCTTTGACATAAGAAGGAATTTCACCAAATACCATAGGGTCACACATATAATAAACTGCCCATCTTTGCGTATCATATGCTCCAAATACATCAGATGGCTTACATGTTTCTGGATATGTAGCTACACCAGAAGCAGTCATCATATTACCAACTAAAGCGTTAGGATCGATTTCATGTGCTAATTTAACAGTCCATGCATTCGCAACAAGGATATTATAGTAACCTTGCCATACATCCTTCTTTGTTGTTGAACCAATAGGATCACTTGGATCAGCAGGATCATCAATTGTTAATACACTACCCGCAACAAATGGATTTCTTAACATTGCGTTAACTTCATTAAATGTTAACCAATACTTAACAACTCCCTTATAACGAGAGAATAATGTCTTACAATAGTTCTTCCAGAATTCAATTAGTTTAGGATTAGACCATCCACCATATTCTGTTAATAAATGTAGTGGTGTCTCATAGTGTGACATTGTAATTACAGGTTCCATGCCCAAATCTTTCATTTCTTTGAATAATTGATCATAGAACGCAAGACCCTTTTCATTAGGTTCCGTTTCATCACCATTAGGATAGATTCTTCCCCACGCAATTGAAGTTCTAAAACAGTTAAAGCCCATACCAGACATTAACTTCAAATCATCCGCATGACGATGATAGAAGTCGATAGCTTCATGAGAAAGATACTTCTTATTTGGATCTAATGCCATTTCATACTTCTTTGTATCTGGATTCCATTTAATACCTGGGTCCTTTGATCCGATACCAACAAGTACATCAGTTACGTTTGGTTGTTTACCATCTTCCAACCAAGCACCTTCTAATTGGTTAGCAGCTACTGCGCCACCCCATAAAAAATTTTTAGGAAAACTCATAGTTTTTCACCCTCCATTGATTCCATTATAAAGTATTTTATTTGAAATAATATTCCAATCTCATTTTTTCAGAAAAATCTTGTTACTAATAAATGCGACCACGATAAATACCATCGCCAAAATGAAGGCTATCAAAGATGTTAGACCTACTCCTATTCGAATAGGCATCAAAATAAAGATGTTTAACATAATGAAATAAACAACACTTGTAATGGAATAAGACAAAGAATAACTAGCTAATGCGGGAGTCTTAAAATCAGGATCACAAATTCTTAATAATAAGATTCCTGTTAAGAAAACACCAGTAGACATCCCCAATGTTCCAATCATTTGTTCAAACCAATAACCACGTAACAAATTCTTACATAAGAACCAAAGAACGAATGTAGTAACAAGATATCCTACGAATACCATGATCAATATTGGAACGATATACACGGTAATAGATTCTATTGGCATGCTCGCAATTGCCGCAATGACCGCAAATTCTGTAAAAGACCCTGTGATATGTCCTTTCACTTTCGCATCTACTAAATAATCCAGTTTCAACTTACATAAGATCCCCCAGATCATAAACATAATGATCATTCCATATGCCCAGATCGATATATCCGATAAGACAGGAATATTAAATTGTTTTATAACATTTAATAATAAATACGCTAATAGACATCCAACAAAGATAATGGCAGCATGAAATCCAAACACATCAATAGAAGAAGATAAAGTCGTTTCTTTTCCAGTACTTGATTGTTTTAGAGTGTCTTTCTCATATCCTATCTTCAATGATTGAGGAATATCACCTGTTCTTTCTAATATCGCAGTATAGTTTCTTCTACTTGCGAAATTGATCAAGAATATTCCAATCAATATTCCACCTACAAGTCCAAATGTCGCAGTAGTTGTTGCGATACCTTGACTTGTTTGCCAATAACTAAGATTCATGTTAGATAATAGATTTCCTAATGTTCCTGCCGTTCCATGTCCTCCAACAAAACCAATCGCTAATTCAATTCCAAAAACTTCATAAAAATCATAGTAATTAGACATTAACAAATTTATTCCATATCCAATTGCGAATTGTAATAAAAAGATAACAATACCAATACATGTTAAAGGAATAACATTCTTTAAAAAAGATCGTACGTTCTTTTGATCGGATTGATTGAGTTTTAAACCTAATGGTGTAGCTGTAACAACAGGAACAATTAAAATGCCAGGCAATAAAGAATAATAGTGAAACCATTCTTCAGGTACAGGTAAAATATTTAATACTTGTGGTCCCAATAGAAATAACAAAGTTCCTCCAATCACAGAAGCAGGTATAAATGTATTTTGTAGAAATTTGATCTTTGCGCGTAAAACAAACCCAATGATCAAAAACATTCCTAATAGACCTAAGCTCATTAATAAATCAGTTAATATACTCGTACTCATAATATTCACCTAAAAAAAGAGATACCAAACTGGTATCTCCATTTCTTCATTATTCTACACCGATAACGAAACTGTATACTGGCTGTCCACCATCTTGAACATCCACATCTACATCATAGTTATCTTCAATGTATTCAGATAATTCATCACATTCTTCTTCAGTAGCTTCTTCACCCTTTAGAAGTGTAACGATTTCAGAATCATCATCCATCATCATTTCAACGAGTTTCTTAGAAGCCGTCATCTTATCTTTTTCAATAACAACGATTTCCTTATCAAAGAGACCCATATAATCCCCAGCATGGATTTCCTTACCATCAATAGAAGTATCTTTAATTGCGTATGTAACTTGACCAGTCTTTACATTCGCAATAGCTTCTTCCATAGCTTCCTTGTTTGTATCGACATCTTCTTCAGGATTAAAGTTGATACAAGCAGACAATCCTTGAGGAACAGACTTTGTTGGAAGAACGATAACATCCTTATCCTCTGTTACTGTTGCTGCCTGATTTGCGGCCATAATAATGTTAGAGTTATTTGGTAATACAAATACATGTCTAGCATTTACTTTCGCAATCGCAGAAGCGATATCTTCTGTAGAAGGGTTCATTGTTTGTCCACCACTAACGACATAATCAGTACGATAGTCAGTAAATAACTTCTTGATTCCTTCACCTGCCGCAACCGCAATAATGCCGAATTCCTTTTCTTCAGCTGGAACTTCCTCTTCTTTAGCTTCTAATAGAGATGGCTTTAATTCATCTTGAATATTTTCAATTTGAACTTTCTTAAAATCACCATATCTTTCAGCCAACATAAGAACTTCACCAGGTGTCATTGTATGTAAGGATAATGAAATACTTTCTTCTGTTACGATCAATTGTACTTTATTACCTAATGCTTCTAATGACTTTCTAAATCTATCTTCATTAAAGCTCTTTGCGTGCTTTTCATCAAAGTTAAGAATGAATTCGCATCTATAACCAGAAGACTTTTCTGTTTTTGTTTCCTTCTTTGTTTCCGCAACAGTTTCTTCCGTAATTGGTTTTCCGTCTAAGAAAGCTTTAAAACCTTCAAATACTTTCACAAGACCTGCACCACCAGAGTCAACTACATTCGCTTCCTTTAAGACTGGTAGTAATTCTGGAGTTCTTTGTAAAGATGCATTTGCTTCATCTAATACCGCATTCATAAAATCTTCGATAGAAGATTCAGGATGTTCTGCCATATAGCTAGCACCCTTTTCACTAGATTCACGAATAACAGTTAAGATCGTACCTTCAGTAGGTCTCATGACTGCTTTATATGCAAGTTTAGAACCGTTTAATAAAGCTTCAGAAAATTCCTTTGCATCTAATTCAGCCTTTTCACTACCAATATATTGGAATATACCTCTAAAGATCTGAGAAAGAATGACACCAGAGTTACCTCTAGCACCCATCAATAGACCTCTAGATAAAGTCTTCGCTACAACTGGTAATGAATCAGAACCACTCTTTCTAACTTCACTGATACCATTTGTAAAAGTTAAAGACATATTTGTACCAGTATCTCCATCTGGTACAGGGAATACATTCAACGCATCAACATCACTCTTATGACCATTTAAGTTGTTGCATCCACTTTCTAGCATTCCTTTGAATATAACACCATTAATTTTTTCCATAGTCCCTCACATCAATTCATCACACGTACACCCTGTACAAAGACATTAACTGAATGAATATCTTGTGATAGGGTCTTTTCTAAAACATACTTTACTTTCTTTTGAGCTTCTCTTACAGTTTCTGTAACTTTCACACCAAAAGAAACAATAATATATAGATCAACATCAATTACTCCATCGTTGTTCTTGATTACAACACCTCTAGAATAATTTTCTTTTTTCAATAGTTCTGCCCAACCATCTTTGAGCACTTGTTTACTTGCCATACCTACTACACCATAGCATTCAGTAATGATACCACCTGCTAATGAAGCAATTGCTTCAGATGTAATAGAAATATTACCATAGTTTGTTTTACTTTCTATTGCCATAAAAATAGCTCCTTACTTGAATAATTATACCAAAAATAATGAATAATGTATCTATTTGTTATTCAGGCATGTCATTCTCTTCTGTAGCTTCAGGAGTTTCTTCAGCCTGTTCTTCTTCCGGTTCATTACTTACACCTTCCGGTAGTACCAAAGTTCCAGTAGAGTAATAACCATTTGTATAGTTTCGATTAAAATTAGGATCAATGACTTCTGAACCATTTTCATCAATAGGAATAGGTATTTGATTTCCATTTGCGTCTACTGCCGCATTCCCTTCAGAATCCGTATAATAATGTTTCGCAATATTATCTCCATATTGATTTGTTATGAGATTACCTGATTCATCTGTCCAATACTCTGTTGTCGTATCTGTTTGATTCCAAGGACATACAAAAGTATAGGCAACATTTGAATTCTCATCTGCAGAAATACATTGAGATTTATCACTCATTTTTGAATAAATTGAATAATATTGATTTAACTTATCAAGATTTTGATAGTTTCCTAAAAAATAGGAACCATTTCTCATTTGTATCTTCATCGCTTCATCATCATACGATAAAGAATACTGTGAGATTTCAGAAATATTCTCAATCATGTTTTGATCAACATCATCAAATGCTTTACATAACAATCTCGTCTGTTCTGATTCTGTAAATCCATTGATCAAAGGTACACTAGCGATAATATCTAAATATTCACTCTTTAATTCAGCCTTTGTATTATCACTTAATAATATATAAGCTTGATCATCTTCATAACGATATCCGATCACTTTCTTTTCTTTGATCGTAATCGTTATTACATTACCACTCACAAAGCTAACATCTGCACTTTCAATCATTGGATCATTCTGTAATTTGATTTCTTTTAAGAAAGGAATCTGAAAGAACAGAATATTATTTTGTTTGATGCCAGAAATATCTTCAATATAAGATTCATCCAAATAATGATTTCCTTCGATCACTACAGCACTTACTCTTGAATCACTTGATAATAAATAAACACCTAACAAAAGAAATGTAGCTAATAAAAGAGATAATTTTAATAATCTTTTGTAACTATGAATGAATTGAACAGATTCTTTTTTTGTATCTTTAGTCTTCTTCACTCCAGTTAAACATCTCCATTTCTGTTTCTAGATCAACACCATACTTCTCTTTTACTTTTGCTTGGATATCACGAACAAGTTGAATATAATCTTTCGCACTCGCATGTCCTTTATTCACAATAAAATTACAATGTTTTTCAGACACGCAAGCATCCCCTACTGATTTACCACGATATCCAATTCCTTCAATCAACTGCCAAGCGTTATATCCTTCAGGATTTCTAAAGACCGAGCCACAACTTGGATACTCTAATGGTTGAGAAGCTAATCTTCTTTCTTTACGATTTTTCATAAGTTCTTCTATCGCATGAGAATCTGAATGTTGTAGCTTCAATCTTGCCCCTAGTACGATCCAATCTGTATGTTTTTGAAATGTACTTGTACGATATGAAAATTCACATTCTTCTCTAGTAATCCATTCTAATTTATTATCACGATAAACAAATACTTCTTCAACGATATCATCCATACATTGTTTATACGCACCAGCGTTCATGAAGATAGCTCCACCTATCGTACCAGGAATTCCACTAGCCCATTCTAAACCAGCAAGTTCATTCTTCATTGCTTGAACACTTAATGCGATGATAGAACAACCAGCTTGTACTGTAACTTGTTCTTCCGTAAAGTAAGCATTGTTAAAATGTCTATCTAAACGAATGATAACACCATTAAAATCATCATCAGAGCATAATAGATCAGATCCTTTTCCAATCACTTTATATGGAACTTTATACTCTTTGATCAATCTTAATACCGCATCCAAGGCAACATCACTATCAGGATACGCAACAAATTTCGCATAACCACCAATACGTAAAGTTGTCATAGATGATAAAGGCATATCATGATCACATTCACAAATATCACTTAATCTCTCAAAAAAATCAACCATTGATCAGTTCCTCCATCCACGAAATCATTTCATACGCAGCATTTCGTTTTCCAAGTTTATATGCATTCTCTTTCAAAGAGTTTCTCTTTTGTTCATTATGCATCAAGAAATTAACAGTATCTGCTAATTTAGATGCTGTTAGATCTTTTTCTTCGATCATTAATGCACCATCTTTAATGACTAGTTCATTCGCATTATAGAACTGGTGATTATTTGGAACATAAGGTGATGGAATCAAAATAGAAGCACAACCTATCGCACCAATTTCACACATTGTCGTAGCTCCAGCTCTTAATACTGCTAGATCACAACCTTTTAACATTTTCTTTCCATCAACATACTCAACGATCTTGATCTTATCATTCGATGAAAATTGGAATGAATAATCATTACTTTTACCAGTCGCAATCACGACTTGGAAATCTGTATCAAATAATGGACAAGCTTCATCAATTACTTTACTAACAGAACTAGAACCTAAAGAACCCATCATACATAAAACAAAAGGAATTGTAGGATCTAATCCAATTTCTTTTAAACAAGAATCATCAAATGTCGTATCTGCAGCTAATGTAGCTTGAGGATTTCCTAAGATCCTTTGTTTCTCTTTAGGCATTTGTTCTAGATTCGCTTCATAACAAGAAACGATCGCATCAACATATTTACTTAATAACTTATTGGCTTTACCAGCATAAGAATTTTGTTCATGGATCATTGTTTTGATTCCTAAGTTATGAGCTGCCATGATCAAAGGAACTGAAATATAATTTCCAAAACCAACACAAATATCAGGTTTTTCTTTCTTTAATATTTTCTTAGATTGATTATATGCAGACATTAATGAAGTCAAAGATCTTACTTTATTCCATACTCCACCATTACCACTTTTCATATCTAAGCCATAAAAACGATAACCTAAACTAGGTATGACACTAGCTTCCATACGATCATTGCTTCCAAAAAAGATGATCTCACTTTCAGGTTTTTCTTTTTTTAAAATATCAGCCAAGGCAGTTGCGGGATAAATATGACCACCTGTCCCTCCAGCCGCAATCATTACTTTCATAATAAAAACATCTCCAAATCTATTCAATATTTTACCACAATACTAATAGTAAGTATCTAATCTCTTCACATAAAAAAGAAGAGTGAAATTTCACTCTTCTAGATCATACTATTGATTGCGTTCCACACATCATCAATTCCTGTTTTCTTTAATGAATCAACAGGGATCAATGCCTTTACTGGTAATTGAAGTTTATTGGCAATCTTTTGGGCATTACTTAAATATTTGCCTCTTGATAGCTTATCTGTCTTTGTACAAGCTACAATGATATTTAAGTGCGTATTTCTACCATATTCGATCATCGTAATATCATCTTCACTAGGTTCTCTTCTTGCGTCTAAGACAAGGATCATACCTTTTAGATTCTGACGTTCATTGAAATATGGTTCAATGAGCTTTCCAAAAGCCAATGCACTTTTCGCATCACTTGTTGCGTAACCATAACCTGGAGCGTCCGTAAATACAACTTTATTATCTACGATAAAGAAGTTCAATAATCTCGTCTTACCTGGTGTCTTACCAGAATACGCTAGGTTTTTTCGATTTACTAACGCATTGATCAATGTACTCTTTCCAGCATTACTTCTTCCCGCAAAAACGATTTCAGGTAATTCACTATCCGGCCAACCTTCTCGGCCAGCCGCAGTTGTTAAAAGCTTCGCGTCATGATACTGCATTATTTCACCAAAGCTTCCTTTAATACTTGAGATACATTTTCCATAGGCAAGAAAGTAATAGATTCTTTAACAGCCTCAGGAACTTCATCAAGATCTCTTACATTTTCCTTAGGAATCAAGATCTTTGTGATACCTACTCGATTAGCAGCTAAAGATTTCTCTCTCAATCCACCAATTGGTAACACATGACCTCTCAATGTAATTTCACCAGTCATCGCTAGGTTATTTTCAACAGGGATTCCAGTCAATGCTGAAACGATTGCGGTTGTCATCGTAACACCAGCACTTGGGCCATCCTTTGGAACAGCACCTTCTGGTACATGGATATGAATATCATTCTTTTCAAAGAATTTAGGATCGATGTTGTATTCCTTCGCATGTGCCTTGACATAGTCGACCGCGATCTGTGCAGATTCTTTCATGACATCACCTAACTTACCTGTCATGATGATTCCGCCCTTACCTTCGTAAGTACTAACTTCGATTTGAAGAACATCTCCACCAAATTCCGTATACGCAAGTCCAGTAACACATCCAACTTGAGCCTTCTTTTCTTTGTTGCCATACTCAAACTTTTCTTTACCAAGCCAAGCATTGACTTGTTTCTTTGTGATCGTAACAGACTTCTTTCCATCTTTTAGGATCGCAAGTACTGTTTTTCTACAAAGATTGGCAATCAATCTTTCAAGTTGTCTAACGCCTGCTTCTCTTGTGTAATGACGAATGATATAAAGAATTACTTCATCTTTGATCTTAAATTGTGTTGGTTTTAAGCCGTTGACCTTTAATTGTTTAGAAATTAAATGATCTTGTGCAATCTGAACCTTATCAAGTTCTGTATAAGAAGGTAATTCAATGATTTCCATTCTATCTCTTAAAGGAGCAGGAATATTTTCTAAATAGTTAGCTGTAGCGATAAACATGACTTTAGAAAGGTCATATGGTTCTTCTAAGTAATGATCTGAGAACATTGCGTTCTGTTCTGGATCTAATACTTCCAACATCGCATCACTTGGATCACCTTTGTAATCAGCACCCATCTTATCGATTTCATCAATCAAGAAGACTGGATTAATGACTTCTGCCTTCTTCATTCCTTGGATGATCCTACCAGGCATAGAACCTAAATAAGTTCTTCTATGTCCTCTGATTTCAGCTTCATCACGAACACCACCCAAGCTCATCTTAACGAATTTTCTATCTAAAGCTCTCGCAATAGATTTCGCTAAAGAAGTCTTACCAACACCTGGAGGGCCAGCTAAACAAATGATTGGAGCGTTTAATGTACCTGTCATTTGTTTTACAGCCAAATATTCCATGATTCTATCTTTTACTTTTTCAAGTCCATAATGATCATCATCTAAGACCTGACGTACTTGAGATAGATCTTCAATATCAGTTGTTTCTTGCCAATAAGGAACTTTTAATAACCAATCTAAATAACTTCTAGATACAGAAGCTTCTCCACTACCTGCAGGTAACATTTCATATCTCTTCAATTCTTCAATTGCTTTTTTCTTGATATGTTCTGGATATGGATTGTTATTGATCATATCTCTTAGTTCAGCAGAATCATCTGTAATATTGGAGACATCACCTAACTCTTCTTTGATAGCTTTTAGCTTTTCTCTTAAGTAGTATTCCTTTTGAGATTCATCAATCTTTTCTTTTACTTTCTGATTAATTGTATTTTCAATTTCAGAAAGTCTTTGTTGTTTTTCCATTTCCGCAATGATCAATAACATTCTTTCATTGATGTTGAATGTTTCTAACAACTTTTGTTTTGTTTCTTGATCATGTAATAAGTACTGACCAAATTGATCAGTTAAAGTAACCGCAGAAACTCCATGAGATAATTGATGAATGATATCTGCCGGGAATGTTGCGGAAACATTTGATACTTTTTCAAATTCAGAGATGATCTTCTTCACTAATGCCAATTCTTCATTCACATCACCTTGAATATCATCTTGTAATTCAATGTTAGCGCTCATCATCGTGCCATCATCAATCAAATCAACTAGTTTAGCACGTTTCATACCTGTAAAAGTAATACGCATAAAACCTTGTTTTCTACGTACTACCTTGATCTTACTCAACGTACCAACCGTATATAAGTTTTCAACACTAGGATCATCTACCATAATGTCATTCTGACAAACAATAAATACTTGTCCATCATAGCTATCACTCGCAGCATTTACCGCATTGACAGATTTCTGTCTGCCAACTTCGATCATGACATCTTGTCCTGGAAAAACAATGATTCCTCTAGTACAAATTACTGGAACTTTGATCGTATTTTTCATAGGTAATACTCCTTTCCTATTTGTCAAAATAAGACGTAGTTTAACCACGCCTTATTGTTACTCATTGATTAAGCCTTTACTGCGTTATCTTTAACGAAGTTGTAAGCCTTTGTTGTCTTAACATCTTGTCTAATGAGATCTTCACTAACAAGTGGCTTGATCTTATCTACATCCATACCATATTGTACGGATAGATCATGATACTGTTCTTCAACATCTTCGTCAGTAGCTTCAAGATTTTCAACTTCCGCAATCTTGTTTAACGCAAGTCTTAACTTAACGCTCTTTTCAGCATTTTCTCTATAATCAGCTCTTAGATCATCAATTGTCTTACCCATCATCTGTAGATATTGAGAGAATGATAGACCATATTGTTGAATCTGAGCAGCCATCTGTTGGATCTGGTTATTTGCTTCATCATCAACTAACGCATCAGGCATATCTACCTTTGTGTTTTCTGATAATTGATCAAATAACTTTTCATCAGCAGCACTTTCAGCTTGAGACTTCTTAGCAGCTTCTAATCTTTCCTTAACTGTATTCTTAAGATCTTCAACAGTTTCAACGTTAGGGATATTTGTATCCTTAGCGAAATCATCATCTAATTCAGGAAGAACTTCTCTAGATACTTCATGAACTGTAACCTTGAATACAACTGCAGCTCCCTTTAGATCTTCAGCGTGATAATCTTCTGGGAATGTTAAGTTTAATTCCTTTTCATCGCCAGCCTTGCAACCAATCAATTGATCTTCAAAGCCAGGAATGAATGAACCAGAACCTAACTTTAAGTTATAACCTTCAGCCTTACCGCCTTCGAAAGCTACACCATCTTTGAATCCTTCGTAGTCGATCTTAACAGTGTCGCCTTCCTTAGCTTCACCTTCAACGATCTCTAGATCAGCATATTGCTTTCTCATACGATCGATTTCTTCATTGATTTCATCATCTGTAACTTCTACAGATTCTAATTCATACTTAAGTCCCTTGTATTCACCAAGTTCTACTTCTGGCATAACTGCGAATGTGAATACTAATTCAGCCTTATCAGCAGACATAGACTTAACATCTAACTGTGGTTGAGAAATAGGAGTTAGGTCTAATTCCTTGAATGCATCTCTCATCCATTCATTAGCGTTATCTTCAATAGCTTGAGCGTATCTTTCTTCCATAGAAACTCTCTTTTCGATCATTCCTGCTGGAACATGACCCTTTCTAAAGCCATCGATCTTTACATTCTTAGCAATTTTGTTGAATGCCTTGTTTACAGCATCCTTCCATTGTTGTCCTTCGACTGTGACATTCATGTCACCCATTGATTTTTCTTTCAGTGTCCAAGTTGACATTGTAAATTCTCCTTTTCATTTTCATGCCCGACTATTATAACAAAATTAATGAAATGATGCTATAAATACACGCATAAAATACTTGAATATAATATCATTAAAAATAGCACTGTCAAGTATCGAGTGCTAATTTTTAACTTTTCATTTGATTAAAATATCCTAATTGCGCTTTAACATCTTCTACAAGTTCGTCTCTGCCCATCATTTGACATATCTGTTCTAAAATATCAAACGCTAATGACTCCCCTTCATCTTCTTCGTAAGTTAACGGTAAAAACATAAAGACTTCATGGATCAATAAAGATTTCGCCATTTCATACATATCAGGATTTTTTTCTAGCCATTTCATCAATAATTGATTCGCTTTTAGAAATCCTTCAGATCGACTACATGGTGTTAAAGAATCTCCATAGAACGTATATTCAACACCATCTTTATTCCATGTAAACTCTTCTTGGATCTCTTGTTCCGCAATACTTTCCACTAATAAAGCAGCAGCTTCTGGATAAGGATCATTTGATAGATAATCATTGATTTCTTCAATACATTCTCTTAGATTTCTCTTAGTTAGTTGTGTACAAGCGACCATCTGTTGTTCACCTGTTCCTTTCAATCCATCTAAGATATCATCCAAATATTTTTCACCAACATTTCTTTGATCACCCATCTTATATTTCAAGTCACGTAACAAAGAATAAAATCTTTCTTCAGATTCTTTTGGAATATATGGCATGCTTAATTCTTTTTTTAGTAGAGATAAAGCTTCTCCATAATTCCCTTCATTGATTAAACTTTCTATTTCTTGAATAATCTCATCATAATAATTTTCCATGCTTGTAGTATACAATTTTCTTTTCATCATCTCAAATTTCATTTATCATTAAATCATGGAAGAAATCATTTTAGTATCTGATAATCACGGACAAATTGAACCTTTAAAATATTTAAAAGAAACATATCCGATTACAGATTATTTTATCCATTGTGGAGACTCAGAATTACATCCTTATCAATTGGATGGTTTTTCTAGCGTACAAGGAAATAATGATTATTTCCAAGCATACCCAAACGAAAAAGTGTTAACGATCGGTGAACATAATATTTTAGTAGTTCATGGACATATGCATATGTTATTTGGTCAACCAAAACAATTAGCTGCTTACGCAAAGAAATTAAATTGTGATCTCGCTTTCTTTGGACATTCTCATATTCCACAAGATATTACTGTTGATGGCGTGAGATGCTTGAATCCTGGAAGTATTTGGCATAATCGAGATGGATCTAAACCTAGCTATATGGTCGTTCGTTTAGATGGCAAAAAAGTAACTGTTGAAAAAAAGTTTTATAAATTTTAAAATATCACTTGTCAAAAACATAAGTCTTTGGTATATTATTAATCGCTGTCTTGGTAGCTCAGCTGGATAGAGCACCCGCCTTCTAAGCGGACGGTCAGGAGTTCGAATCTCCTCCAGGACACCATCTAAAAACACTGTTACTTGTAACAGTGTTTTTTGTTATAATAATGACATGAACATAAATCTATATCCATATAACTTTTATATCTTGATCATCTCTTGTATCTTTCTCATTGTTTTTCTAGTTCTTACGATTCAAAAATTAACTCCATTAGAAAAAACGATAGCGCAAGAATCAGAAACGATCAAAAAGATTCAAGAACATCTTTCTTCTATAAACACAAAGGTTGAGCTTCTCAATCAGAAGAAGAAAAAAGAAAGTAAAAATAACACTTATCTTAAAGCTATGCTTCCTATGGTGATTGCGATATACAGTACATATAAAGATGATGAAGCTTTAAAAGGATTCAAAGGATATCGTAAAGCTACTTCTAGAGTCATTCGTAGAAAGTTAACAATGAGATAACAAAAGCGAGATATACAATCTCGCTTTTAATTTATACAGTCAAAGTTCCGTTATATACAACAAATCCTACTAGACCTAACAATAAGCCAACAAACAATACTAGTAATACACATTTCATGATTGACCAATTCTTCTTTGTAAGACATTGATATAAATAATATGTCATTCCAATTCCGAAGATACCTGGGATCACATTGAAGATCGTTGTAGTGATGGATTGTGCAGAAGAAATCTGAACACAATTCAAGAAACTATTAGAGATGCTGGCGTATATCGTCGTAATGACGATCATGCTACCAATTGTGAATACACCCATGATCTGAGATGCATGTTTTAATGGATCTTTTTGTTTGATTGCCTTTTCAAGGATCTTAGTACCTTGATTATAACCTACTTCAATCATTCTAAAACGAAGGAAGATCGTTAATAACATCGCAACAAACAAATAGATGAATATCGCAATGACATTTCCATTTACTGCTGAAGAAAAACAACAAACAGCCAAAGTAGAAAGAATCAATAGATTGACTAATGTATGAGATAAACTATTCGCTAACATGTTTACTGTTGTTCTAACAGAACGAATCGTTTCTAGATCAGCCTTTTGTGCTTCTAAAGATAATACGACACCCATCGCTAATGTAGAAAAGAAAGAACCAGTTTCTACATACTCTAAGTTATGTCCCATGCTTAAAGCTAGATCGTTTTCATTTTCATGGATCTTCTTTAATGCTGGAGAAATGGCCCAACACCATCCATTTGCTTCCCCTGTTTCTGCATTCTTACCTGCAGAAATCAAGAAAGAACGTAAAGCTACTTTTTGTAACGTCTTTTTATCTAAAGGATATGCTTCGTTTTGATTTTCATAAACACCTGTTCCTACCACCATTTTTCAGCACCTCCTTTAATTGTATTCGTTGGTTTCTTTTCTTCATCTTGTTCTTTTGTTATAACGTCATTCTTATGAGAATGGAAATCATAACAAGCTAATGCGAATGCCATCAAAGAAACAATGATTCCAGCTAATGGAGTAGATACACTAGATGAAGTAAACATACAGATCAATAGACCAACAGCTACGCCCGCAAGTAAAGCACCAGGTACATCTTTTAAACCAATATTTCTAAGAAGTATCGCAAAGGCAATACATGGCATTAAGATAGCTACCGCATTGATACCCGCAATCACATATGGATAGTTGCCGATAATCGTTGTCAAAGCAGTTTGTAATGAATCGATATGTGTTGAAAGTACATAACTATATCCTACATACACAACACAGCTGATCATTACTGAAAGTAATAATTTAAGACCAATCTTATTTGGATCTTTTCTTCCACTAGGCACAAAGATCATATTGATCAAAGATAAGACATATTCTAGTGTCATTCCAATGATCAAGATCGTATAAGCTGTAGAAATCGCTGTAGAAGAATCTGTTCCATTTGAAATCAGATACGTAGCTGTAATACAACTTACTAAAAAGCCAGATGAAACTGGAGTATATTCTCCATAAGATTCATACGCAATGTAATATAGTTCTAAAGAACCACCAATCAACATTGCTTCTGTTGTACACCCTAAAGATGCACCTAATAATGTACAAGTAATCAATGGTCGTTGTAAGACATGTGAAAAACAATATTTATCTAATACAATGATCAGTACTACTAGTAATGGTAAAACTGACATAATCAAATTCCTTTCTTTTTGCGCGTTTAATTATAACAAATTATGATAAACTTGTCTTAACGAGGTACTATACAATGATTATCAAAAGTAAAAAAGTTTATATCACTGGTGTATTTATCCCAGCAGAAATAGAAATAACAGATCATACAATTACAAACATTTATCCATACGATACAAAAGAAGCTGATATAGATTATGGTGAAAAAAGAATCGTTCCTGGATTTATTGATATCCATTGCCATGGAGCTTATGGGTTTGATACAGATACTGCAGATGAGAATGGATTAAGAAATTGGACAAAAGGAATCGTTCAGGAAGGTGTTACAGGTTTTTTAGCTACAACGCTAACACAAAGTCATGAAGTCTTAGAAAAAGCAGTTAAAAACGTCGCAAAGGTCTATCACGATGATGACTATGAAGGTGCGAAGATCTTAGGTATTCATTTTGAAGGACCATACCTTGATATGAATCACAAAGGCGCACAACCTCCAGAGGCAATCGTTCCTCCTAATGTAGAAGAATTCAAACAATACCAACAAGCCGCAGATGGTTTAATTAAGATCATGACAATGGCTTGTGAACATGACAAGGATTTCGAATTAACGAAATACGCATCTACACATGGTGTCATTGTATCCATGGGACATTCTGAAACAACATTTGATCAAGCAATGTTAGCTGTCGCAAATGGTGCGAGTTCCATTACACATACATATAACGCAATGACACCTTTCAATCATAGAGAAAATGGTCTAGTTGGATGTGCTTTAAGATTACATGATCTATATTCAGAAATCATTTGTGATTGTAATCACTCTACTCCTGAAGCTTTAAATATCTTCTTTAAGACAAAAGATCCCGATAAATGTATCATGATATCCGATGCTTTGATGTGTAAAGGATTTAAACCAGGTGATGTATTTGATTTTGGTGGACATGATGTTGTGATCTATCCTGATGGTAGTGCACACTTAGTAAAAGAAAAGAACCTTGCCGGTTCTACATTAAAGATCAATGAAGGACTTAAGAATCTTGTTGAAAAGGCATTGGTGCCATTTGATGTAGCTATCAATTCTTGTACGATCAATCCCGCTAGACTATTAAGAATGGATGATCATTTAGGAAAGATCTGCACTGGATATGACGCTGATATCGTTGTACTAGATGATGACTACTCAGTCATTCAAACATTTGTTAAAGGAATCACTCAATTATAAAGAAAGAT
The DNA here is from genome assembly GCA_963613355.1 of Bulleidia sp. Lineage (GTDB taxonomy): Bacteria > Bacillota_I > Bacilli_A > Erysipelotrichales > Erysipelotrichaceae > Bulleidia. The sequence goes on from CAVDZA010000002.1 coordinate 39,678, forward strand.
GAAGGAATCATAGTTCCTTCATCTTTTTAAGAATGCTTTCATATATTGGATAGATTCAGTGAAAAATGGTTCTTCATGAAATCCATGAGGTGCTCCTTTTAATACATGATATTCACATGTATCTCCATATACTTCTTTCGCCCTTTCACTATAAGAGATAGGTACGATTTCATCCGCATCTCCATGATTTAACAAAACCATTCCATGATAGTTTTCAATTTCTTTATCCATATCAAAATCAATCACGCTTCTTGCGTATTCACCATTCAATCTCATATTACCTTCCCCAATAAAATCAGGAATATTCTTTGGATCAAATTTGATTACTTGCATAGAACCATTTCTAGCATCATCTGGGATACAATACGCAGGAAAATTCAAGATCAATCTCTCAACGTTCTCTGGATATCTAGAAGCATATACTCCAGAAACAAATCCTCCTTGAGAGTATCCAATCAAAGTTAATAAAGTTTTATCTACATCTGGATCCTTTTGAACATAATTCACTACATCCCTCAAATCATCTACTTCTGTTAAAGGTGTCATTTCAGAATGGAAATTTCCATCACTGATCGTCTCAAAACCCCCACCACAAAAATCAAAGATATAACAGATATATCCATCTTTGATCAATTCTTTCGCATCAGGATATGATCTTCTCATATCTGCAGTAAAACCATGACTTAAGATAATTGGTCTAGCAGGTTTTGTTGCATCATCCTGATATAATTTGATTCCACGAATGATTCTTCCATTCTCTTTTTGAATACTAAATTTTTCTTCCATAAAAATCTCCTATTTTTTATAATCATAATTTTCATATGCGTTAATTGTTATTGATTCAACATAACGTACTTCATTCTCTTTTTTTGTTGAAATCGAATAAGATATTTCATAAGGCATATCATCTTCAGAATACTCAATTGTATAATACCAATCCGCATTTGTCGTAGATTTAGAATACTTCCACTCATTTTGTGCGATAAGTTCATCTAACTCACTACAAGTCATTCCTGTATAAATACCACCAGATATATGAAGTTCCACTTTTTCGCCTTCATATGGATCCATTGGTGATAAATAAACAGCGTAAGAGTCTTTCACTGAAACTTTTTTACCAGTTAAGGATTCTAGAGCTAAGAATACGCTTTGATCTTTATCATTTATTAGATCTGCATATTTTCGATCATTTTTTTTGATTGTATTCTTTTCAGTGACATCTGAATATTTTGAGAAATCCCAACCATTATCTATAAGATCTTGTAGTTTACAAGGAAAAGAATAATACTCTCCATTTAATGTAAATTCATTTGTTAAAGTAGAATCAATGATTCCATCACCTTGTTGAAGATCTTCGATTTCAATGATGTTATTATCAGAAGAATGATGATAAGATACGACATCACTTAAAAATGATATTCCATATCCACATAATCCTAAAACAACACCCACTTTACATACCGTCTTGATATATTTCTTCCAGTCAAAAACAGGTCTTACATTTAGGTCTTCTTGTGATTCTTCCTCATATTCAACATGTTGTTTTGTGTCTTGTTCTTGATATTGTGCAGCCATATTTCATTCCCTATTAAAAGTATTTCTTGGCGAGTAAAAAAGCCATGATATGAATTGGTTGAAGAAACTCATTCTCATCGATCATCTTTTCGATTTGTTGTTCTGTATACTTTTCAACTTCTAAGAATTCCGTATCATCTAAATGTAGATCAGATACTTTACTACATCCATCTGCGAAATAACAATATGCGTAATTATCCGCAATCGTAGGATTACTAGGAATCGTAATCAAATGTTTCCACTCATTCGATTCATATCCTGTTTCTTCTAAAAGCTCCCTCTTAGCACATTCTATTGCAGCTTCCGCATTCACTTTATCATATTCATTGTTTTCTGTCTCAATACCACCCGCAGGAAATTCTACTGTAATCTTATTGATTCCATGACGAAATTGTCTTACACATAAGAAGTTACCATCTTTATCACGTGCAATGATGACTGAAAAGCTACGTCTAGAATATTGATAATATGGACCAAATTCTTCTCCATTAGGAAAGCGATAAGTTGCCCTTCTAAAATCGATCCACTTATCTTGAACGATATGTTCTTCATTCACTTTTGTCCATTTAAGATCTTTCATGCGTTCTTTAATTCCTCTAGCCATAGATCAACAGAAGCATCACTTGGCATTCTCCAATCCCCTCTAGGAGAAAGAGTTACAGAACCAACCTTTGGTCCATCTGGTAAACAACTACGTTTAAACTGTTGATGGAAGAAACGATTATAGAAACGAATCATCGCATCTTTGATTTCTTGTTTTGTTAGTTCATCATACGCAACAAGCGCAAATGTTAAGATCTTACTTGGTGTAAATCCATATCTTAATGTATAAAATAAGAAGAAATCATTTAAATCATATTTCCCGATCTTTTCTTCTGTCTTCTGTGCAATCTGTCCATTAGAAGAAGGTGTTAATTCAGGTGAGATCGGAGTATCAACGATACTCAATAAAACATTCTTTAATTCTTCATCTCCACATGTATACGCATATGTCTTACAAATATATTGAACAAGTGTCTTAGGTACAGAAGTATTGACTCCATACATAGACATATGATCTCCATTGTATGTACACCAACCTAATGCGAGTTCACTTAGATCACCTGTCCCTACAACAAGTCCATTTTCCATATTTGCCGCATCCATCAAGATATACGTGCGATATCTTGCCTGCGCATTTTCATATGTCGTATCCCCTTCACCATGATATTCATTTCCATGACCTAACTCTTCTAAGTGAAGTTTGACACCATTTTCTATCGCTACTTCTCTAACTTCTACATCTAGACATTTCATCAAGTTAACAGCGTTATTGTATGTCAATGATGTCGTATTTCCATGATTTGGTAATGTATAACCAATAATATGGATATCCTTACAGATCTTCTGCGCCTCATGACATACGATCAAAGCTAATGTGCTGTCTAAACCACCAGAAATACCAATGACAAGATTATTGATATGTGTAGCTTTGACTCTTGTAGCTAGACCATTCGCTTGTATTTGAAGGATCTTTTGACAACGATCTGCTCTTTCATGATCATCACTAGGAACAAATGGATTCTTTCCTATCAAATACTTTTCATCTTTCAGACCTTGTACCAATTCATCTACAGGAATTTCATACATCTGTTTGAATGAAGGAATCACACAAGGAACATAAACGTATGATTCTAAATCCGTCTCAAATGTATTTTGATGTGTACGATTATACTGTATCGTATCTAGATCAATGATTGCGATATCAACATGTGTTCTTTCTGTATAAATGGAATCACATAACTTTTTACCATTCTCATAGATCATTGAGTGACCAGAGAATACTAGATCTGTAGAAGATTCATCGACACCACTAGATACATAACAATATGCACAATAACAACTACTAGATTGTTGGCTAACCATGCTTCTTCTATATTCTTGTTTTCCAATCAATTCATCTGAAGCACTTAAATTTACAATGATGTTCGCTCCTGCGATACAAGCATGCGTACTTGGTTTATCAGGTACCCAAAGATCTTCACAAATATCACAACCAACAATAGCTTCATTGTTGATATCTTTTAGTAACAGTTTTGTACCAAAAGGTACTTCATTTCCACAAATAGAAATAAAAGAACATTCATAATTCTTACCTGATGTAAACCATCTTGATTCATAGAATTCAGAATATGTAGGAATATTGATCTTAGGAATGACCGCATTGATTTCACCATTAGACATAAAAACAGCACAATTAAATAAACTATTTTCTTTTCTTAATGGTGCACCAATCACAACAAGTCCTTTTGTATGTTTTGAAATTTCAAGAATTGCCTTCTCACATGCTTCCAATAATACAGAACTACCAAATAGATCTGCACATGTATATCCACATACACATAATTCAGGGAAAACCAATAGTCCACAATCTTGATGTTCATCAATGGATCGAATGATCTGTTGTGTATTATAAGAAACATCAGCCACTTTCATTGAAGGAACAACATTTCCTACTTTTATCATTTTATTTTTCATACGATATCATCCTTTCCATACTCTCTAAGACCATTTAGTTCTTTTGGAACCAATTCATCTAATTGTTGATAATCTTTTTCTTCAAATAACTTTCTTACTTTTGTAGAAGAAATATTTTGAAACGTATCAGGTGTTTGTATCAATTGAATATATGGTCTTAAGGAACGAAGATAATCATCTTCTTCGATCATCTTTTGACAATCGTCAAAGTTTCTTTCCATACAAACGATACCAAATTCAATACATAATTCTTCGATATGTTTCCAACCAGTTTCTAGTTCTGGTAATTTATCTGAACCAAATAACAATTTACAATCATATCCACATTCTTTTAAATGTTTTAATGTGATATATGTCCTTGGTTGTTCATTCAAAAGGATCTCATAATCACTTACGATCATCCAAGGTTGATGATTCGAGATTTCTTTTAACATTTCTAAACGAACTTCATCTTTGAATGCGAAATCTTTGTGTTGATCATTTCGAATATACGTCATTTTACTAGGAACAAATATAACAACATCACTATTTGTTTGTTCTTTTGCGAATTTCGCCAGTTGGATATGAGCAATCGTTGGTGGATTAAATGCACCACCAAACACTAACGCTTTAGTCAAGAGAACCTCCATGTAATTTCTTATACATTGCTTCTCTTAATTCATATACTTTTTCTGTTAGATCAACATAATGTGTATGTGGCATCTTAGGTCTTAATTCAGATTCCCATACTTTATTTTCTAATTGATCTTTAATAAATTCTTTCTTTTCTTTGATAGATGGAAGTTCTATCGCTAATTCTCCATCAATCAAATGAGGAACTAAGATCTTTTCTACCTTGACTGGTTTGATCGTTCTAGAATGATGGAAAGCATCTGGATTCATATCATAAACAGTGATTTCTTTACCTTCTTCAATGATTTCATCATCTAATGAAATGATATCTGCTTGCCCTTTTCCTTCTTCATCATAAATTCTCCAAGCCATTAATTTACCTGGAATAATAGCCTTTGTGGCAGAATCACTACACTTCATTCTAGGAGAATAAGAACCATCTTCTTCCTTAACAGCTACTAATTTATAAACACCACCAAAGACTGGAGATGAGGATGAAGTAATTAATTTTTCTCCAACACCATAGGAATCAAAATGTGCATCTTCATACAATTCCATATCAGCCATTGTATTTTCGTCTAATGAATTTGAAGCAACAAGCTTTACATATGGTTTGCCTGCTTCATCTAATCTCTTTCTTAGTTTCTTGTAGCCTCTAGCTAAGTCACCTGAATCGATTCTTGCGCTCTTGACTCGTTTATTTGGATCATTTGGATATTTTTCAATCAAGTAATCATCGATCTTGATCAAATTTGGAAGTCCACTTTCTAGGATATTATATGTATCCAACAATAAAGAAACATTATCAGGATATGTATCCGCATACGCTTTAAACGCTTCAAATTCATCTTCATAAAATTCAATGAAGGAATGCGCAATCGTACCAACAGCTTTTACTTCTGGTCCGTATTTCATTTCAGCTAAACAATTGGCAGTTCCAATACAACCACCTAAAATAGCCGCATAAGCACCATTATCACCAGCGGATTGTCCCTGTGCACGTCTTGTACCAAATTCCATGACATTTCTTGGAGTATGCGTAGAAAGGCCAGAGATCTTTGTAGCTTTTGTCGCAATCAAAGAATGGAAGTTCATTGTTTGAAGAAGATAAGTTTCAATCAAGATAGCTCCGACCATATCGCATTCAATACGTACCATAGGTACTTGTGGATAACAAACAAGCCCTTCTTTAAAAGAGTACATATCCCCCTTCCACTTATAATCTCTTAAATAATCTAAGAAACCATCAGACATTCCTTTTGTCTTTAAGTAGATGAGATCTTTTTCTGTGAAATGATATTCTCTTAAGAATTTTACCAACGCATGTTGTCCACATGAAATACTGTATCCTTGATTATCTGGATTCTTTCGAAAGAACATGTTAAAGACCATCTTCTTATCTTTATATCCATGTTCAAACAAACAGTTTGCCATTGTAAATTCATAAAAATCTGTTTCCATCGCAGGATTGTTGTAATCTTCATCAGCGATATATGGTTCCACTTTAATATTAGACATATAATATCCTCTCTATAAAATATCAATTTGACATGATTTCATTACTTCTATTGCCGCATTGTGTTTTTCTACTGTAACACCAGCACAAGCTTTTTCTACAACTGAGATCTTTGTATTAGGTAAAGCTGCACGTAGTAATAACGCATTAGAGAGCACACAAATATCCGTACATAATCCAACCAATGTAATTTCATCGGGTTGATAAGATGTGATGTGTTGAACTAACGCATAAGAACCAAAAGTAGGTTTCTCTATGATGATAGGATCTTTATCCTGTAAAGATTCATTGACTTCATCATTTAACTTCCAGCCTTCTGTTCCTTTGATACAATGTTCAACAGGTAAATACTTACCTTCTAATGTATTCAAATAATCCTTTTCATGTGTATCTAATGTAACGAATACTTTATCGTATCCTTTATTGATTTCATCTTTGAGTGGTCCAATGATCTGTTGGGCTTCTTTCGTACCTAAAGCACCATCCACAAAATCCTTTTGAACATCAACAATGACTAATGCCTTCTTCATAAGTTTTCCTCCAAATAATCATACATTGGATCAAAACGGTACAATGCTGCTTGTTTTCCTCCACGCTTTGTTTTCTTTCCTGTATCTTTCATCATCTTTTTGATATCTCTTCTAAAATTACCTGTATCTACTTTATGTCCAATGACAGCTTCATACGCATCTTGAACTTCTCTTAATGTACATTCGTTTGGTAATAGATTGAATAAGATACCAGTTGAGGCAACACGATGTTTAACGACATCCATCGCCATATTAATGGCTTTGATATGATCTGCAGCTAATTGTGCGTTACTTTCTTTTAACCATTTCGATTTACTTTCCACATAGTTTCTTTTTGCGATTTCATCAATTTCATAAGAAATGTGAATTCCTTTATTTTCTTCTTCTAAAGTAACGATCGACTTTCTTCCTTTTTGACTAGTAGATAATGTCTTTTTAGAAATCGTAAACCATCCAGCATCGCTTGCGTCGTCACTAGCATGTGTATTCTTGATATTTGAGGAAGGAGTCATAGATAGATATACCGTTGTAATGATACGTGTTCTAGGATCTCTATCCGCATTACCAAATGTATACAATTGTCTAAAATATGTATATTTTGAAATACTGGTTTCTTCTTCCAATTCTCGAAGTACAGCTTGTTCCATATCTTCATCAAAATTTACAAAACCACCAGGCATTGCCCAATCCCCAATGAATGGATGATTTTTTCTCTTCACTAATAATACTTTTAATTTTCCTTCCGAAACGGTCAATAAGATCATATCAACAGTATTACTAGGTCTGCGATATAGATTTTCATCATAATTTTCAAGAAACTGTTCTAAAGTTTCACCTAATTCATTTACTTTTTCCATACTCTTATATAGTCACTTTGACTATATAAATTGTAAGTTAAATAATATCGTTATGCAATAAAAAAAGATCCAGAAATCTGGATCTAATTAGAATAATGATTCGTTATGATGGATTCCTAAATGTTCATAAGCTTTTTCTGTTACGACTCTACCTCTTGTCGTACGATTTACAAACCCAATTTGTATCAAATAAGGCTCATACACATCTTCTAACGTTGTAGTTTCTTCAGAGATAGAATTCGCCAAAGCATCCAACCCTACAGGACCACCATGGAATCTTTCAATGATACCTTTTAGGTATCGAATATCAACTTCATCCAAGCCTAAAGAATCGACATGTAAGCGAACTAACGCATCTTCTACGATCTTCTTAGAAATGACACCATCATTCAACACTTGAGCGAAATCTCTAATTCTTCTTAATAAACGGTTTGCGATACGTGGAGTTCCTCTAGAACGTTTCGCGATTTCAATGATCGCATCATCTTCAATTTCAACACCTAATACACGAGCACTACGCGCAATAATAGAAGATAATTGTTCTTCGTTGTAATACTCCAGTTTTGAAATGATTCCAAAACGATCACGTAATGGAGATGATAGATCACCAGCACGAGTCGTCGCACCAACCAGTGTGAATGGAGGTAAAGGAAGTCTTACACTTCTTCCACCTTGTCCGTTTTCACCACCTACCATAACGTCCATTTCAAAATCTTCCATCGCAGGATAAAGAACTTCTTCCACAACTTTAGGTAAACGGTGGATTTCATCAATAAATAAGATATCTCCAGCATCTAATGTTGATAAGACACTCGCAAGATCTCCAGGTTTTGAAATACTAGGACCTGTTATGATCTTGATATTCGTATGCATTTCATGCGCTAGAATATAAGACAAAGTCGTCTTACCTAATCCAGGAGGACCATACAAAAGAACATGATCCAAAGATTCATTTCTTCCTAATGCAGCCTGAATGTAGATTCGAAGATTATCCTTCAAAGAATCTTGTCCGATATATTCATCCAAAGACTTAGGACGAATACTTTCTTCATCATCACCAAATACTTCTTGGTTAGACATTAAACGTTCGTTGTTTTCCATATACACTCCTATTTAGCTTTCGCCATGTAGCGAAGACCCATAGACATATACTGCTCAACAGTTAGTCCAGGATTATCCGCCATATAATGAATGCAGCTGGAAAGTTCCGACTGCTTATAACCTAGGTTCTTAAGACCTTCGATCGCATCCGTAATTTCTTTAGGATATTTAGAACTTTGTTGTTTAGAATCAGATGTATCAGATACAACAAGTTTTCCTTGAAGATCCAAAACGATCTGAGATGCGCTTTTCGCACCAATACCAGGCATTTTCTTTAAAGTAGAAACATCACCTGAAGTAATCGCTTCAATGATTGCGGAATAGCCAGCTTTCGCTAACATATTCAATGCTGTTTTTGGACCAAGGCCCTTAACAGAAATCAGTTTTAAGAAAAGTTCTTTTTCTTGTTGTGATTCAAAACCATACAGATTCATACCACCTTCAAAAATATGAAGATATGTATAAATTTGTACTTCACTATTTAACGTGAGTTTATCTGTATGAGGATAAGCGATTTCCCATCCCATACCATTATGATCAACAACTACACTATCAACTGTGTAAGAAGATACATTTCCTTTAATAAACGCAATCATAAACATCCTTTCTAATCCTTGAAATCAAGAATGTAATTGTTAACGATAACTTGGTCACCATCACGTGCTCCAGCTTCACGTAAAGCACGATCAACGCCCATCTTATCTAATTGTAGACCAAGTTGATAAGCTTGATCTGGATCATCTAGATCATATGTATCGACAAGATTGTCGATCTTTTGAGAAACGACTTTCCATCTACCAGGAGCGTCCTTTTCAATGTAGAAATCAGGACGTTTTGGTTGATAACGATAAACGATCGTTTCTTCAATTGGTTCTGCATTTTCAGCTTCCACTTCTTTTGCGTTTTCAATGGCTTCCATTGCCGCATAAAGAACTTCCTTAAGACCTTTATGTTCTAACGTAGAAACTTCAAAGATCTTCAGATCTGGATTCTTTTTCTTAAATTCATCTAGATACATAGATGCATATTCATCATCCATCTTGTTGGCTACAACGACTTGTGTCTTCTTTTCTAGATCAGCATCATAAGTCGCAAGTTCCTTATTAATGATATCATAACATTCACAAGGATCACCTGCTTCTCCACTCATATCTACGACATGGATCAAAACACGACATCTTCTGATATGTCTTAAGAATTCATGTCCAAGACCTCTTCCTTCACCAGCACCTTCAATTAGTCCTGGCATATCTGCCAAAACAAATCCTTTTTCACTTCCTAGATCAACGACACCAATATTTGGTTCAATCGTTGTGAATGGATAAGCTGCGATTTCAGGTCTTGCGTTTGTGACAACGGATAAGAATGTTGATTTACCAACAGAAGGAAAACCAATCAGACCAGCATCAGCTAATAATCTTAATTCAATTTGAATATTTAAAGATTCACCAATTTCACCAGGTTGAGCGTATTCTGGAGCGTCATTTCTAGCAGTTGCGAAATGATGATTACCTAGACCACCTTTTCCACCATGTGCGATCAATACTTTCTGACCAGGTTTTGTAAGGTCAGCAAGTAGATCACCATTATCTGCGTTACGGATCATTGTACCTAGTGGTACACCGACAACGACATCATCTCCACTTTTACCATGCATCTTTTTGATCAATCCAGGAGAACCATTTCCAGCCTTGATCGTTTTTGTGAATCTTAATTTTGTTAAAGTCGTTTCATTTGTATCAACGGCGAAATATACGGAACCACCATTTCCACCGTCTCCACCAGCAGGTCCACCCATAGGGTAGAATTTCTCTCTTCTCCAAGCGACGATACCTCTACCACCATCACCTGCTTTTACATGCATTTTAATAAAATCAATCATGCAAGCCTCCTTTCATGAAAGAAAAACTCCTGAATAAAACATTCAGGAGTATCATCTTAGCTTACGCTTCTACAGGATAAACAGAAACCTTAGTCTTGTCTCTGCCTAAACGTTCATACTTAACGATACCTGCAGCTGTTGCGAATAAAGTATCATCGCCACCACGCATAACGTTCTTACCAGGCATGATTCTTGTTCCTCTTTGTCTGTAAAGAATAGAACCAGCATTTGTATATTGACCATCAGCTTTCTTAGCGCCAAGTCTTCTACCAGCAGAATCTCTTCCGTTCTTTGTGGATGATACACCCTTCTTGGATGCGAATAACTGCATATTTAGAGTGAACTTCATAGTATTAAACCTCCATTATTTTTATATAGTCTTTGTTAACTTCTTGAGCTGTCTTATACATGTAGATAGCTGTTTCTAAGATCATATCACTTTTATCTGTAGGATGTTGAATCAAAATTTCCGCATGTCCTTCATTTAATTTGATATGTTCTTCACCAACCATCTCATACAATGCATTGGCTAGCCCTGTTGTAATACCGCTTACGATTGCACAAACCAAATCTCGTCCATATTCATTACTATTCGCATGACCTTTGACTTCTATCGATTCAATATGTTCATTTCGTTTTACGGTAATTCGAATCATAATTAAGCCTCAATAGCTTCAACAGTCAACTTTGTATATGGCTGTCTGTGACCTTGTCTTCTTCTTGTAGAACCCTTCTTGGACTTGTACTTGAAGATTCTGATCTTCTTTTCCTTGCCCTGCTTAACAACCTTAGCAGTAACCTTAGCACCTTCTACATATGGTGTTCCGATCTTTGTGCTTTCATTGCTAACAAGAACGACCTTGTCAAATACTACTTCATCACCAGCTTCAACATCTAGCTTTTCAACGTAGATTTCCTGGCCAGCTTCAACCTTAAGCTGCTTTCCGCCTGTTTCGATAATTGCGTACATTAATTACACCTCCTGACATTTATCATAAGACGCGCCATTAAGGGGTACATACGTACTTAGACCCTTTTTTGTGCGGTTACAGACCTCCTGTCGAGGGCTGATAACGGACTAATGATACACGAACAACAACTATTCGTCAATCAAAATTACAGTAATTTCTTAACTTTTTTTGCATATTTCTTACGTTCTTTCTGACTGCAGTTAGAAAGGCTTGTAAGTTCAGAATAAATTTTGAGTTTTTGTTTCGTCGTATACTTTGAATCCAACTCTACTTTCACGACTGTTTGATTCACTGCATTCATCAATTCATTTTCTTCGAATTTTTCTACACCATTCATATTAGTATCAAATTCTGCAGCTGTTTGTTTGTTATGATATGCCATACATCATCTTAGAGGAATTCTTCCTCTTCCTTTCTCTGATAAACAGTAACGACTTCTTGTTTTTCAATTGCTTCTTGGATCTTTGATTCATAATCAAATAAAGATTCATAATGAACACTCTTTTCACTTGTAGGATGTGTTACAGGATTCTTTGGATCAAAGATCGTACAACAATCTTCAAATGGAAGAATACTTGTCTCATATGTTCCGATCTTTCTAGCGAGATCAATGATTTCTACCTTATCAAAACATACAAGTGGTCTTAATACTGGAATATTGATCGTTTCATTGATGACCGCAATCGATTCAAGTGTCTGTGAGGCAACTTGTCCAACAGATTCACCTGTTCCTAAAGCTAAACAATGATTCTCTTTCGCAATTCTTTCAGCTAAACGATACATCATTCTACGCATGATAGTAATTGCGTATGGATCACCTGCTGCTTTATAGATTTCAAGTTGTAGGTCTGTGAAATTAACAATATGTACTTTCATTGATCCTTGATATTCACTTACCATTTCCGCAAGTTTTAATACTTTATCTCTTGCCGCTTGAGAAGTATAAGGTGGTGAAGCGAAATGTACCGCTTCTACGTATAGACCTCTCTTCATAAGTTCATATGCCGCAACTGGTGAATCGATACCACCACTCAATAATAACAATACCTTACCATTGATGCCTGCAGGATATCCTCCAGCGCCTTTGATCTTATCAGATGTAATATAAGTATACTTTTCATGTACTTCAACACGAATCAATAACTCTGGATCATGTACATCTACCCTTAGATCAGTATTATGTAAGATATTTCCAGCACATGCACGATTGATTTCATCAGAAATCATTGGGAAAGACTTATCATGACGTTTCGCCATCATCTTAAATGTCTTTTTATTTGATTCTTTCGCAATTCTTAAACAAGTATCTTTAATTACTTCAATATCACTATCTACTTTTTCTGTAAAAGAGAAAGAAGAAATACCAAATACTCTTTTTAACTTTTCTGCGATTTCATCAGTATCTTCATCTGTTAACTTAATATAGATACGATCATGTGTCTTTTGGTAAGTAAGATTTGGATAATCTCTTAAAGCGTATTTCACATTATGGAATAAACGAGTAATAAAATCTTTACGATTTTTACCCTTCGTAGATAATTCACCATAACGGATCAATACAGTATCATATTTAACCATAAACTTTGATGACTCCTTTCAATGCTTCTAAGAAAGCTTCAACTTCATCTAATGTATTGTGATACGAAAGAGAAACACGAATACATGAGGAAGCTCTTTTTGGACTAAATCCCATCGCTTCTAATACATAACTTGGATTCATAGACTTAGAATCACAAGTACTTCTTGCGCTAACCATAAATCCAGCTTCATTCAATGCATTCTGCATCACTTCACTAGGTATATTTTCGTAAGAAAAATTAATTGTAGAAATGATTGCGTCTTCAGGTGAATTGATTTCAACGCCATCAATTTCTTTTAACCCTTCTATGAAACGATCATGCATGATCTGAATGGCAGAATGATATTTCTTACCATTCTCTAAGGCTAGACGTAATGTCTTTGCGAATACCATATTTACAGGTGCGTTGCTTGTACCACCACGAATACCATACTCTTGTTCACCACCATTAATAAGTGGAACAAAAGGAACAAAGGATTTCTTTACTAAGATTCCACTCCCTTTTAGACCTTCAAGCTTATGGGCAGAAATAGAAGCTAGATCGATATTTGTCATGTCGATATCAACTTTACCCATTGCTTGAGTAAGATCTGTATGCATGTAGGCATGTGAGTGTTTCTTTACATATTCACTAATTTCTTTGATTGGATTGATTGAACCAACTTCATTGTTTACACACATAATGGATACGAGTGCAGTATCTTCTGTTAAGGCATCTTTGACTTGTTGTAAAGTAACTCTGCCAGTATGATCAACAGGAAGATATGTTACATGATATCCAAACAATTCCTCCATTTGTTTACAACAATTCATGATAGAAGAATGTTCTACATTTGTTGTAATGATATGTTTTTTTTGAGGAAGTGCTGCACAAACACCTTTGATCGCGGATGTGTTAGATTCACTAGAACCAGATGTAAATATGATATCTGCAGGCTGAACTTCCAAAAGCCCGGCGATTGCTCGACGGGCTTTTTCCATCATACTATTCACTTCAATTCCTTCATTATAGATAGATTCAGAATTGACATAATACTTACGTAAAAGTGAAGTATAGCTTTCTAGTACTTCTGGATGAATATTCGTTGTGCTAGCGTTATCAAAATAAACTCGATTAAGCACCTTTAGAATTCTCCTTGATCATATCTTCATAGTTTCCTGGATGGATCTTTTCAACAGTAGCTATCGCAATCGTAAGAGCTTTTGTATATTCACCATTTCTGAAACATAGTTCACTTCTTGTTAATTCAGAATCAATATCTGAATATGTTGATCTATAACGGTTACCAAATACGATCGTATTTTCAACCATTACAACTGTACCTACTACATTATTAACGTTGTTATATAACTTGTAGATAAAGTCTAAAGCCTCTTGTAATGTAGCGTTTAATAGCTGCATATTGATTGGACTTTCTTTCATTAAACCATCTAATGAACGAATATATTCATATGCCTTACGCATATCATCTTCATATTGTTCAGAAATATTAGGTAACTTATATTTTCTGATCTTGACTTGCATCAAGTTCATAATGATCTGTAACTTTGTCAATTGCTTGCTAGCACGATCTTCATCACCTGTTGCCATTTCAATTCTGCTCTTCATATCTTTGAAAGATTCATTTACAGAATTGACCTTCTGGTTTAAATCAGAGATATTCATAACGACCATCGTAGCTGGCATGTTATAGTTCTTTTCAGCATCTAATACAGAAGTTCTTAAAGTATTTAGCTTTGTCAAAGAATCATTTTCTTTTGTAGCTTCAGCGACTAATGACTGAAGACCATACTTTTCAGCAGAACCAGTTAATTCAGAAGTAACAAATTTCGCATTCTTATTTGCCTCTTCAAACAAATCTTCTGTATCTTTTGTAAGAGTCTTCATCTGATCAAAAGATGAAGATTCTGCATGAATAGATTGTGACAATTGATTGATACGATCCTTGTATGTTTCAAGATTCTCTTGTACACCAGAACTATTTCCATCTTTTAATGTCTTTAGATCATCATTCAAAGACTTTGTTAATAGATTTAAGTTATTTTCAACATCAAGATGTTTTAAATAAACACCACGGCTCTTTGCCTTCTTATAATCCTTCGCACAAGATTCCAACATATTAGGAACGACACCACGTGCATCTTCTAATAAGGATGGCATGTCATCTAACATTGCTTCAAGATCCTGCATGCTGACTTGAATTGCTTCTAATTCTTTATTTGCTCTTTCATAATCAGAAGAATACATCCAATCTTCAAATGTAGAGAACATCTTTTCAGTATCAGTGATCTTTGTTTCAACAGCGTTCCAATTGTAAGAAAGTTTTGATGCGTTTTCTTGTGCAGTAGATTTTAAAGCGCGGAAACGATTCTTTAATGTTGTAACTTCTTGTCTTTGTGCTGTTTCTTTCGCTAGGATCTCATCTAGATAAGTATCAAGATCATTTGCTTCCTTTGTTGTTAAGGAAACATCTGTCTCAAGTTCTGTCATTAAACTATCTGCTTTTCTAAGCTTTCCTAATAAAATAGCATCTTCACAATCAGCTAATGTCGCAGAAATCTTTTTCAAGGAAGCTTGTGTCATATCATAGCTTTTCTTAGCTTCGTTGACCTTCGCTGCAGTATCTGCGTTAGAACGAGCTGTAGTAACAGCTTTATTCATTTTAAAAGTCAAAGGGATTGCTTTGATCGTATTGTATCTTTTCTCTAATCCTTCTAACTCTTTTCTAAATTTCTTTGTTCTTACTTTTTCCACAATGAGCCATGCCGCAAGAATTAAAACGACAACCGCAATTCCAACTACGACTCTTATATCGGAGATAACACTTAAAAATTGATTCATGCCTATACCTCTTCATTTCTATCTTTAACTACAATATTCTAACATAAACATCCCTTCCATGAAATATGAAAGAATTATATTGACGAATTTTATTTGAATTTATATAATTATTGTCGCGTCAAATAATAGCAGCTTATAGAGTCTTAAGACAAGGCGTTGTTAAGATTAGATTCTAGGCAAAGTAACTGAGCTGAAACAGCGAAATGTCATTATAACAACACCCCTTAACGATGATCTATACCTGTTGTTGTTTCGCTTATGTCATAAGGAGGAATAACACATGGCACGTTACACAGGTCCTGTTTGGAAGAAGTCTAGACGCTTAAGCTTCTCCATCTTAGAAACAGGCGAAGAGCTTAAGAAGAGAACTTATGCTCCAGGACAACATGGTCCAACAAAGCGTATCAAACTTAGCGGTTACGGAACTCAGTTACGTGAAAAGCAGAGAGTTCGTAACATGTATGGTCTAAATGAAAAGCAGTTTGCTAACTTGTTCCAAAAGGCATCCAAGATGGATGGTATGGCAGGTGTAAACTTCCTTGTTCTTCTAGAATCCAGATTAGATAACCTAGTTTATCGTATGGGCTTCGCTAGAACAAGAAAAGCAGCAAGACAGCTTGTAAACCACGGTCATATTGAAGTAGATGGTAAGAAGTTAGACATCCCAAGTGCAGAAATCAAGCCAGGTCAGGTCATTTCTGTTCGTGAAAATGCTAGAAACTTCGCAGTCATCAACGAATCTCTTGAATCCAACATCTCTACACCAGCTTTCGTTGACGTAGACAAGGATAACAAGAAAGGTACATTCGTAAGACTTCCTGAAAGAAACGAACTTAACCAGGAAATCAATGAATCCCTCATCGTTGAATACTACAACAGATAATCAGTTCGGTATGCTAAGAGTCATCATTCGATGGCTCTTTTTCTTTTCTTATTTTTATTTTTGTCGTATTCTATTAATCATATATAAGAGGTACTCTATGGAAAAGAAACAAACGTTAGAACAATTAGATGAAGAAATCTTAAGCTTAGTCAAAAAAAGAATCTCTCTTACTGATAATGAGGATCTTTCTGAACTAGATCATTTAAGTGATTCCGTTACTGTATTAACGAATAACACAAAATATAAATCTACATTTAAAGATTCACCACTAGTTGGCTATCAAGGTGTTTCTGGTGCTTTTTCCGAACAAGCATGTAAAAATTTCTTTTCTGACTCTGTTCAAACAAAAGGATTTCCTGAATTCGAAGATGTTTATGTAGCCTTAAAGAATGGTGATATCGATTATGGTGTATTACCAATTGAAAACTCTTCTACAGGTGCTATCAATGATAACTATGATCTCATTCGTAAGTATGGATTTTATATCGTTGGAGAAACTGCAGTCAATGTAGATCAATGCCTCATGGCAGTCAAAGGAACTAAGCTAGAAGATATTCGTGAAGTATATTCACACCCTCAAGGATTAGCACAATCTTCAGACTTCTTTTTTGAACATCGTTATATGTCCCCTATGCCTTATAAAGATACAGCTATGGCAGCTCAATACGTTTCTACATTAAACGATACATCTAAAGCAGCAATTGCCTCCTCTTTAGCGTGTGAATTGTATGGATTAGAAATGATCCAACCTGCAATTCAAAATGATAAAACGAATAAGACAAGATTCATGGTCGTTTCTAGAGAATTTATTACACCAGTCGATAGTGATAAGGTCTCTGTGATGTTTACCCTTCCACATGTCGTTGGTAGCTTATCTAACATGTTACAGATCACAACACTATATGGAGTCAATCTAGAAAAGATCGAATCTAGACCTATCAAAGAAGAAAACTGGAACTATTATTTCTACATTGACTTTACAGGAAATATTCGAGATAAATCAGTTTCTAAGGCAATTCAAGAACTAAAAGAAAAATCTAATATATTCAGATTATTAGGAAACTATAAGAAAGCGTGATGTTATGAAAGAATTAGGAAATTTAAATGTCATTCAACTTCAACCTAGTGCTACTCTACAAATGAACGATAAAGCCAAACAAATGAAAAGTGAAGGAATCGATATCGTCAATCTTGCGGGTGGTGAACCAAACTTTGATACACCACAAGCTATCAAAGACGCTACTATCAAAGCACTAAACGAAGGAAAAACACATTATGTAGCGGGAGGTATGATTCCTGAGTTAAGAAAAGGAATCGTTGAAAAATTGAAACGAGAAAACAATATCTCAATAGATCCTTCTCAGATCATCCTAACTCCTGGTGGAAAATATTCCTTATTCCTTTGTATGCAAGCATTATTAAATCCTGATGATGAAGTAATCATCGTATCCCCTGCATGGGTATCTTATGAATCTATGATCAAAGTGAATGGTGCTAAACCAGTATTCTTAGAATTAGATGAAACAGATAACTTTAAGATTACAAAAGATAAACTATTATCTGTTACAACAGATAAAACAAAATTAGTTATTATTTGTTCCCCTTCCAACCCTACAGGCCATGACTTATCAGAAGAAGAATTGGATGAAATAGAAGCTTATATCACACAAACAGAAGTTCATATCGTAATAGATGAAATGTATGAACATTTGATCTATGAACATAAGCATCATTCATTAGCTTCCAGAAAAGATATTCAAGATCATGTCATTTCTGTATTTGGTTTCTCAAAAGGATATGCGATGACTGGTTGGAGAATGGGATATATCGTAGCCTCAAAGAACAATATTGAATTAATGAATAAAGTCTATTCTCATTCTATAACATGTGTAAATGAATTCATTCAATACGGTGGTGTTGTAGCACTGAATTGTTATGATGATATCGAAAGAATGAGAAAAGCATATGAAAATAGAAGAAACTTCTTCATCGATTCCTTAAATGATATCAAAGGTGTTCAAGCATTAAGACCTGAAGGAGCTTTCTATGCTTGGGTTAGATTTGAAGGATTCAAAGATTCTTTAGAGATTGCGAACTACTTATTAGAAAAAGCGCATGTAGCTTCTGTACCAGGTAGTGCTTTCTCTCCAAGTGATACAGATCATGTTAGATTCTCCTTTGCGGCAAGTGATGAAGAATTACAAAAAGCAGTAGAAAGAATCAAGATAGCGATTGAATCAAGATGATACTAAGTATCATCTTTTTTCTATGAAAAAAGGAGAACATATGTTCTCCTGTCTTCACTTCTTCGCGTAGTTTTTTACTGCAGTTCTTAATCCAATAAACCCTGCAACACATCCTACGGCAATCAAAAGTGTCATAGTAATTCTCCTAGTTAGTTATAACTAACTGTTTATACTATAACATAAAATATTGATTTGTGTAAAAATACTATCTCTCTGTATTTTCTTTCTTTTCTACATTGATTGAAATCGTCTTAGAGATACGTACTAGTTCTACACCTGCTGCCTTTAACATACGCTTTGAGGCAATGTTTGTATCTACACCATTGTACTTATCAGATTCATATACGATCTTTTTGATTCCTGATTGAATGATAGCTTTCGCACATTCATTACAAGGAAATAAAGAAACATAGATCGTACATCCTCTAACACTTCTTTGAGAGTTTAAGATCGCGTTCAACTCAGCATGTACAACGAAGGCATATTTAGACTCTAATACACCACCTTCTCTAGACCATGGAAATTCATCATCACTTACACCAGTAGGAAAACCGTTATACCCAACAGAAACGACTCTATGATTTTCATCTACGATAGCAGCACCTACTTGCGTATTTGGATCTTTGGAACGAAGTGCGGATAAATGCGCAAGGCCCATGAAATATTCATCCCATGTCAATACATTGTCTTCTCTTTTTTCCATTACATGTCCTCTTTTCTTAGCGTTTCTAGCAGTGTTTCAAAATACTCTGGTAGTGGAGCTTCAAAGCTCATTACTTCATGTGTTCTTGGATGTTTTAAAGTTAATCGATAGGCATGTAGACATTGTCCTTGTGTATCCATGATAGAACACTTTCTTCCATACTTATCATCACCCGTAACTGGATGGTTGATATATTTCATATGTACACGGATCTGATGTGTTCTTCCAGTTTCTAGAGAACAATCCAATAATGTGTAATGTTGGAATCTTTCTTTAACTACAAAGTGTGTTCTTGCGTCTTTTGAATTCGTAGGTGTAACTGTCATCTTCTGACGGTCTCTTCTATCTCTTCCAATTGGAGCGTCAATAACACCAGCCTCATTTGCGATACTTCCATCCACTAGTGCGAGATATTCTCTATGACATGTCTTATTTTCCAGTTGTTTCGCAATTGCGTTATGCGCAACATCATTTTTACACGCAACGATACAACCAGTCGTATCTTTATCAATTCTATGAACGATACCTGGACGGATCATTCCATTGATTCCAGATAGATCCTTACAATGATAAAGTAACGCATTGACTAAAGTTCCATGGTAATTACCAGGTGCTGGATGAACGACCATCCCTTTTGGTTTATTAATGACAATGATATCTTCATCCTCATATAAGATATCTAATGGAATATCTTCAGCTTCTACATTTAACGTCTCATCTTCTGGTACATCACAAGAAATCAAATCACCCTCTTCAACTTTATAAGAAGGCTTTTCAACTTTTCCATTCACAAATATCTTTTTATCTTTCGCTAGTTCTTGTACACGTGTTCTAGATAGATCACTAATTTCACTTAAATACTTATCTAGTCGTGTCCCACCAACTTCTACTTTCCATTCTGTATAACTCATGTTATTTATCTTCCTTTAACGTCGCTATCATCAATAAGATCACACCAATCGTTAACGCACTATCTGCCACATTAAAGATTGGAAAATCATAACCAAAAATAATAAAATCCAAGAAATCTCTCACATAACCTAAAAACAAACGATCAAAAAGATTTCCAGCAGCTCCACCAATCATCAAAGCTAATGAAATCCTAGTCAACTTATCTAAATTCTTCGCAACAACATAATAGACCATGACTCCTATCACGATTGCGGAAACGATTGATAAAAATGCCTGTTTCCCAGATAACAATGACCATGCCATTCCTGTATTTTCTGCATAGGTCAATGAAAAAAATCCTTTGATGATTTCTACATTTTGTAATGTTGGTTGATTTTGAATGATATATTTCGTTACAAGATCCACCACAAATACAATCAAACTTATCACAATTACTAACATAAAACCTCTATTTCTTATTCACAAATACAACAAACTGTTCCAACTCATATGGTTCGTATTGAGATAGAAGTTTATTATAGGCGTTATCAAACGCACTACTATCATAGTCTTGTGAATTTCTTTCTTTTAATTTCTCTTTTAAGATCTTTGTTTGTCCCTTCAAGAAAGGAATCTCTCTATCAGCGACTACTTTGTTTCCTTCATCTAATACAACGATTTCAAAAGAATATTCTTCATGATCATTGAAAGAATCTAGGATCTCACCTTCAGCATCTTTCATACAGAATGGAATATCACTAGGTTCTAAACAATCAAATATTTCCAAAAGAAAAGCATCAACGATTCCCTTTTGAAGAAATGAAATCGTTACATTGTCCTTTTCAATTCTTTGGATTTCTTCTTTATCCCAAACTTTATCTTTTATAAAAATCAACCAATGATGATCTTTGTAATCTAACCAAATGCCATCTTCACATTCAATATTTAGTTTTTGTCCTTTATTAAAAATACTCATAGTTATCTCCGCCTCACGAATTATACTAAAATTTGTGTAATAAAAAAAGGCATCACGCCTTTTTATTGATTGTATTGTTTTAAAGCTTGGGCAATCTGATCTGGACAAGATGTGTTTTTAAAACCACATTGGATTCCTTCTAGAGCTTCAACGACTTCCTGGATCTTTCTACCTTTTAATAAAGCACCGATTCCTTTTAGGTTTCCATTACATCCACCTTCAACTACTAATGACTGGATCGTATCACCTTCAATTTCAAATGTCATCTTTCTACTACAAACACCTTTAGGTGTGAATTCATAAGTTTCCATATACACTTCTCTCTTTCTTGATAAAAATGGTACCACAAATCTGTACATTTGATAAAAAAAATGATATTTTCTTAACCATGATCAACTTAAGAGAAGAAACAATGAGTGAATTGAATTTCACGCAATTCACAAAAATACAAGAACAAGTCATTCCACATGCTTGTATGAATGAAGATATCTATGCCTTAGCTCCTACTGGTAGTGGAAAGACCTATGCATATTTATTACCAATCTTAGAAAGAATCGAACTACAAGGAAAAGGTAAACATTTCCCTAGATGTTTGATCTTAGCTCCTACTAGAGAACTATGTATTCAGATCACACACGTCATTAGAGATCTACTAAAACATAGAGAAGGCATCCGTACTGCCTTATTAACAGGTGGTTACGATATCCAAAAACAAATCAAATCTTTTAAGAATGGCGCAGATATCGTTGTTGGTACACCTTCTAGAGTTAGTGATCACCTAAGAAGACATACCTTCAAAACTAAGTCATGCGATATGATCGTTTTAGATGAAGCTGACATGATGTTATCCATGGGATTTGAAGAAGATGTCAAACAATGTCTTACTTACTTCAAAGAACATCAGACAATGTTATTTTCCGCAACAGAAACAAAACAAACAAAACAATTAGCTTCTCAAATCTTGAATGATCCATTTATTTGTAAGATCCAAGAAGATGACTATAAAAAACAAGATATTACAGTTCATATCATTCAAACCAAAGAACAAAACAAGATCGATGTATTAACGAAGTTACTCAATAAAGAACAGAAACAATGTATCTTATTCTGTAACACAAGAAAGACTTGTGATTTTATTACAGAACTATTTCAAAAAAGAAAGATATCTATTGATACGATTCATTCTGAAATGGATTACTCAAATAGAAAACAAATCATGGATTCTTTCCGTAACAAATCTCTACAAGTATTATGTGCTACTGATGTTGCCTCTAGAGGAATCGATATTCCTAATGTAGATACTGTTATTATGTATGATATCGCTGATACAGAAGAACAACTCATCCATCGTATTGGAAGATGTTCAAGAGATGGTAAGAAATCAAATGCGTATGTATTCCTTACAAGAAATGATAAAGTGTATGATTTTAAACACTTGTTTGAAAATGTAATCTATCAATAAAGGTATCTCAAATGAGATACCTTTACTCTTCTATATGTAATTCAAACCAGAATGTAGAACCTTCATTCTTTTTAGAAAGGACTCCATACTTTGATTGATGAAGATCTAATATTTGTTTAGCAATATTCAAACCAATACCAGAACCATTTGATACTCGAACATGTTCCTTATCAACTTTATAATATCTATCCCAGATATTATCTAGATCCTTTTCATCGATTCCTTCACCAAAGTCTTGTACTTCAATACGTACTACATCATTATTCCTGATTTCTCTAACAATGATATGCTTCGTATCACCACCATAGTTAACAGCGTTATTCATGAAGTTGTTAAACACTTGTTCAATACGTTTTGGATCACCTTCCACATGAATGGAATCTAATAATTCAGATTCAATGTTATATCCTTCTTGTAGTTGATATACATCATACTTTTGAAGTTGTGATTTTAAAAGTTGTGTAATATCAAACACTTCTTTGTTTAAAGTAATCTTACCATCCTGCATTCTAGACATATCTAATAAGTCATTTACCAACGCATTCAATCTCTTGGATTCATCCACAATGACTTGGATATTTTCATCTGTCTTTTCTTCTGGAAGATCGATCATCATTTCACCATAACCACTGATCATCGTTAATGGTGTCCTTAGATCATGGGATACATTTGAAATTAGATCTCTTTTAGCTTTATCCGCTTTATGAATATCCGATGCTGCTTGTACTAATGTATTGTTAAGATCAGCAGCTTCTTTATAACGATTTGTCTTTGGATCTACTGTATATTCACCTTTTGGTAGGTCCTTGGCATTTTCTGTAATACCAATGATTGGTTTGGCAATTCTCTTATACATTAAAAACGTCAATATGGCGACAGATAAGATCATAAACAAACCAATGTAACGCATTTGTGAAGCTAGTGTTTCTGTTGTTGTGTTAACTGGTGTTATATTACCAGAAACCATAATGATAGATGTTGGATTAGAAGTAACGACTTTTGTATAAACGATCGTATCAAAGTAACCACCTGCGTTTTCTTCCATACCAAAATCAATAGATTTACTAGTCACCCTAGCTAAGTAGGAATGATTCTCACTCGCTATAGCTTGGGATACGAATTTAGCCCTTTGTGAATTTGTGATAGAAGAAATCATACAACCTTTATTTCCAATCGTTGTACCACTCCCATCCGTTGAAGTAGATTCATAGACCATGATACAAGTATCAGATTGTGATTGTATAAAATCCACAAAATCTTCTAAACGATCATCTTCGATAGACTTTTCTACATAATTACCAACATTTTGAATACTTTTGATCTTATTGGCTTCATACATTGGTTCCAATAAGACAAATTGAAACAAAAATACAACAGCTGTCGTTAAAATAGAAAAGATGATCAAATATTTACCAATTTCCCATTTTAAACTAATCAACTTTTTCAAAACGGTAACCTACGCCTCTCAATGTAACGATATACTTGGCATAATCACCAAGATTTCTTCTTAATAATTTAATATGTGTATCTAAAGTTCTATCATCTCCAAAGAAATCATAGCCCCACACATTACTTAGTAGTTGTTCACGTGTTAACGCAATTCCTTGATTCTTCGCTAGATACGTCAACAATTCATATTCCTTAGGAGATAATTGGATCCTTTCTCCTTTGATCGTAACAGTACGTGCAGAATAATCAATGACCATTTCTTCAACCGTCATCTTATCACTTACAGTTTCTGAAGACTTTGTACGTTTCAATATCGCATGGATCCTCATCATCAATTCTTTTGTAGAAAATGGTTTTACAACATAATCATCTACACCAAGATCAAATCCATGGATCTTATCATATTCTTCACCTAATGCACTTAACATGATGAATGGCATGTCAGGGTGTGATTTCTTAATTTCTTTTACAGCAGAAAATCCATCTAGTTCAGGCATCATGATATCCATGATAACTAGATCATATGTATTCTTTTCACACTTATCAACTGCTTCCATACCATTACAAGCTTCATCAGTTTCAAATCCTTCATGAGCTGCGTATTTGGCAATCAAAGAACGAATCTTCGCTTCATCATCTGTAATCAAAATTCTTGTCATATATTTATCCTCACCATAAATATGTTAAAAACACACTGTGAATCTTATGTGAACATTTATCGAGCAATATCTGAATTCATTTTTTCAATATAATCTACAGCACCTTTGATTTCATCTACTTCAAGATCTTCCATAGAACCTTCATCAGCACTCTTAGAAATACTTTGTCTCATTGGAACCTTCGCTAATACAGGTAATCCATACTTATCAGCGACTTCTTGAATATGGCTCTTACCAAAGATCTCGATCTTTTCATCACAATTAGGACATTCTACATAGCTCATATTTTCTACCAATCCTAATACTTTGATATTCATTTGATTTGCCATATTGATTGCCTTTTCAACGACCATAGAAACAAGTTCCTGTGGGCTTGTTACGACAACGATTCCATCTAATGGGAATGATTGGAAAGCTGTTAATGGAACATCACTTGTTCCAGGAGGCATGTCCACAAACATATAATCAACATTTTCCCAAACAACATCTGTATAGAATTGTTTCAAGATATTTGCGACCATAGGTCCTCTCCAAATAACAGGCGTTTCATCAGAATCTAAGATCATGTTCGTTGAAATGACTTGGATTCCATTCTTTGTGATATATGGATAGATCAATCGACCATCACCCATAGCTTTCTCATGGATACCAAACGCTTTTGTTTGAGATGGGCCAGTAATATCTCCATCTAATACCGCAACACGATATCCTCTTCTTGCCATTTCACTGGCCAACATGCTAGTAACGAAGGATTTACCAACGCCACCCTTTCCACTCACGACACCAATGATCTTCTTTACAGAAGATTTATCATTTAATTCGATCTTAAAACTATTCTTTTTTTCAGGCATATGAAAACCGTAGTCTTCAGGTGTCTTACCTTTACTATTCTTTTCACTCATACTTCTTAACTCCTCGCATACTATTTTAACATAACTCATTGAAAGAAATTTACACATTGCATTCTTAATTCATATGTTTCCATCACATTCATAGCATTGTGACATTAGAAATATGCTAAAATATTTGAGTATGTGTCGGAGGAAAAGAGAAAATATGGCAGGATATGTAGTCGTTGGTGCACAATGGGGTGACGAAGGTAAAGGAAAAGTCGTTGATCTACTAGGTAAACATGTAGACATGGTCGTTCGTTACCAAGGTGGCAATAACGCTGGTCACACAGTCGTTGTAAATGGAAAGAAGACAGTTTTACACTTATTACCTTCTGGTATCTTAAACAAAGATGCTTTATGTGTCATTGGACCTGGAGTCGTAGTAAATCCATTTGTTTTATTCCAAGAAGTTGAACAATTAGAACAACAAGGATTAACTTGTGATCACTTAAAGATTTCTGATAGAGCACAATTATTAATGCCTTATCATGTACGTTTAGACGAATTGATCGAAGCACGTGGTGGCAAATATAAGATTGGTACAACAAAGAATGGTATTGGACCTTGTTATGCTGATAAATATTCTAGAATTGGTATTCGTGTATGTGATCTTCAAGATTGGGATGTATTCTTAGAAAAGTTAAAGAGCACATTAGAAATCAAGAATGCGGAGATTGAAAAAGTATACGGCGGAGAAACATTTGATTATGATGAAATGGTAGCTCAATTTAAAGAATTGAGAGAAAAGATGCTACCAATGATCTGTGACTCTGTATCACTTGTCAATGAAGCTTTAGAACAAGATAAAGTCGTTCTATTTGAAGGTGCACAAGCTAATATGTTGGATATCAACTACGGAACATATCCATTTGTAACTTCCTCATCCCCTACTGCTGCTGGTGTTCTAGAAGGTGCAGGTGTTCCACCTCAATCCCTAACAAGGATCATCGGTATCGTAAAAGCTTATTCCACACGTGTTGGTGAAGGTCCATTCATCACAGAACTATTAGATGAAACTGGTGAATCTTTAAGACAAAAAGGATTTGAATTTGGTGCTACGACTGGTAGACCTAGAAGATGTGGTTGGTTAGATCTACCTGTTGTAAAACAAGCTGTTAGAATCAATGGACTAACAGATATCGCTATCACAAAGATCGATATCTTATCTGGATATGATAAGATCCCAGTTTGTATTGGATATGAAATGAATGGCAAACAAATCGATTATGTTCCTGCTTCATTAAAAGCATATGGTGAATGTAAGCCTATTTGGAAAGTATTTGATGGATGGCAAGAAGATATTTCTAATGTTAGAAGTTATGAAGACCTTCCTGAGAATTGTAAGAAATATGTTGAATTCATTGAAGAATATACTGGTACTTCAGTTTCACTTGTTTCTGTATCTCCAGAACGTGAAGGAAACATCATTCGTAAAGCTTTGATCTAATGGAAGATAAAGAAAAAGAACAAAAAGAAAAGAAACCTGTCATTAAAAAACCTCATTTACTTACTAGAGAAGATGAAGAAATGTTTAAACAGGATTCTTATGAATCAAAATTCTATTCTAACGAATATGACAGAGATTAATTCTCTGTCATTTTTTGTATAAAAAAGAAGTCATCAGACTTCTTTACTTCTTGATACCTAAACCAATGACTTGATCTTTCCCAATTGGATTCTTCTTTAGATACTTTTCAATATCTGCATAAGAATTAATAACATTATATGTTACTGTCTTCCAATCTTTTTCATGTCCATGTGCGAACAAGAAATCTTCAACACCTGTTTCCATAGATGTTTCAGGAACCAATGTAACTCTTGGATCATTATCATCTAACCAGTTCCAACCTTCAATGACACTCATTGTATCTGGAATTGGTAAATGATACATGACAGACATATAATCATGTCCTGCTTTATTGTAGAACCATGTATTACCAATGAATAATTCACTATCATTGTTTCTATATAACATGACTACATTCTGGAACACATCTAAACTCTCATCAAATCTGATACTTTCACTCATAATCGTACCCTCCGATAATATTAAATAGTGAAATGTATCGAAAGACAATAGAATTATCTTTCTTTTTTTATAAAATATTTTTTGTAAAACGCTTACTTCTGAAAGTGCTTACCTATATTGACATCCTTTATAAGCACATCTTTTTACTTCCATCTTTTTCAACATGACATACGCTTGGTGTGCTCTTTGTTCATCAAAACCTTCTAAAGTTTCACACTTAATAAGATTATTTCTTAATCTTGGTAGATCTAGATCATCCAAGATCATATATCCTGTAAAGTCAGGATGTTCAAATAAATAATCTGTAATATGTTTTTGGCGATCATCAAAGTCTTGTGCAGTAACACCTACCACTTTAATGTTTTTGTTTAATCCACACTTCTTCAGATATCTTTGACAATATCCAACACCCGCAAATCTCCAAGAAGAAGAAATAACGATATTCAAATTATATTTTAAACAAAGATAAGATAATCTTTTAACACTTGAAATATCCGCAAATTGAAACTCATCTTCTCTGATTGATTTGATCGTGTATCTAGGATCATTTTCTTTATACCAAATATTAATGACACCATCAAAATCAAGAAATAGATAATATTTCTTTTTTCCTTTTTTCATATTCGTTTCAGCGATATTATCTAGATCAGATAATCGCTGGATCCACTGCTCATCGGTAAATACATCCATGTTACTATTTTAACCTTTTATCACTTAATTGCTAGTGTAAATTGTTAGTATAAACAACTTCTTTTAAATATCAGAGAATCGTTAATTCCCCTCGTAGATTCTTTTCCATTTCTTCTTTGATCCTATTAGAATCAAAACCTTTAGAAAATAGATAATATAGTTTCGCAACACAAGCTTCCGTCGTCATATCATATCCACTTACTGCACCAGCACCTTTTAAACCACTGCTAGATTCATAAGCTCCTAATATCACAGAACCATGAGAACATTGTGAAGTTACGGTTACTATTGTACCATTTTCAAAAGCTTTTTTGATAAGTGGAAGTAATTCTTTTCCATTTCCTGGTATATTTCCAGCACCAAACGTCTCAACAACGATACCTTTTAGTTGATGCGTCATGATGGATTCAAATAATTCAAATTGAATACCTGGAAATACTTTTAATACACCAATTGGAACTTGTTTTAACTTCTGTAAATGAAATGGTTCATTAGAAGCTTCCAACAAATTATTTTCATGAAAATGAATATCGATTCCTACATCAGCTAATGTAGGATAGTTAGGAGAAGTAAACGCAATCAAATCATTGGCAGAAAATTTAATTGCACGATTTCCTCTTAGTAACTTTCCACCAAAGTATAAACATACTTCATGTAATCCTTCATAGCTCGCAATCATTAACGCAGTTATTAGATTATCTCTTGCATCATTTCTTACTTCACAAAGTGGAATCTGTGAACCAGTAAATACAACTGGTTTATGATTATTCTCTAACATGAAAGATAAGGCAGAAGCTGTATAAGCCATTGTATCTGTACCATGTAGTACAACAAACCCATCATAACGTTCATAATTCTCCGCAACGACTTCGGCAATTTCATTCCACTCATTCACAGATATATTAGATGAGTCCAATAAAGGTTCCATAGCGTACATATCCCATTGTGGCATATGTTCAGAACGTAATTCTTTGATATTGTTTAGATTCTCTAAAAAAGAATCTAATTGTGGTGTATATCCATTTGATGATTGACTCATACCAATCGTTCCACCAGTATAGATCATCAATACTCTCTTTTGATTCATATTTCCCTCATTCCACAAATATTATATTACATCCTCTGAATGCTTCGAAAAATAATTTGCGAGCAAAGCACCAGAAATATTATGCCAAACACTAAATACTGCACCAGGTATCGTAGCTAATGGATATTGTGCAAAATGAACGGTAGCTAAAGATGTAGCGAGACCTGAATTCTGCATACCTACTTCAATTGAAATCGTTCTTGATTTCGTTTCATCTAGCTTTAATGCTTTAGAAATACCATACCCTAATAAATATCCTAATAAGTTATGTAAGATAACTACAATAATGATCAATAGACCACTTGTCATTAACTTTTCACTATTGGCAGAAACGACTGCTGCCATGATCAAAACAATAGAAGTCGTGGATATCAAAGGAAGTATCTCAATCACCTTGTTTGTGATATTACTGAAAAACTTATTCACTAAGAATCCTAAAACGATAGGAATGATCACAACATTCAAAATAGATAAAAACATACTTACCATATTCACATCAACCTTTTGTCCAACATATAAATACGTCAACAAAGGAGTCATGATTGGTGCTACTAATGTAGATACCGCAGTCATCCCAACTGACAAGGCAACATCCCCTTTTGATAAATATGTCATGACATTAGAAGAAGTACCACCTGGACATGTTCCTACAAGGATCACGCCAACTGTTAATTCTGGTGATAAGCGAAAGATCTTTGTTAGTAGAAACGCTAATAAAGGCATGATCGTAAATTGTGCAACACATCCAATTAAAACATTCTTTGGTTGATGGAAGACAACTTTAAAATCATCTAACGATAATGTTAATCCCATGCCAAACATAACGATGCCTAACAATGTATTCACATAACTTGTCTTCACAAAGCTAACACTATTTGGAAAAAACAAGGATATCAAAGCTACGACTACTACGATCAAAGCCATATACTTACTTACAAATTGAGAAATCTTTTTTAATACATTCATATCATTTACCCCAAATCATTCTAACGCATAATGTATATAAAAAGGATCCTAATTTTTATTAGGATCCATTACTTATCATTTAAAACAGAAACGATCGTAAGAATGATTTCTTTAGATTTTAAAGGTTTTGAAATATGTTCATTCATACCATTTTGTTTCGCCAATAGTTTATCTTCTGCGAAAGCATTAGCAGTCATCGCAATGATAGGTATCTTTTTCGCATCTTCTCTATTTAAAGAACGAATCGTTTGAGTCGCTTGATAGCCATCCATGATTGGCATCATCACATCCATCAAAATCAAATCAAAAGTGTTTGGTTCAGAAGCTTTGAAGATATCAACTGCTTCTTGACCATTCCATGCTTCTTGAACATGTGCACCCTCTTCTTCCAATAAAAATCTAGCGATTTCCATATTTAGATCATTATCTTCCGCTAATAGAATGTTCAATCCATTAATAGAACAATTTGTCTCATCAACAACACATCCTTCATGGCACTGTTGATGATCGATCTTAAATGGAAGTATGACAGTAAATGTTGAACCTTCTCCCTTTACGCTTTCAACACTAATCGTTCCTCCCATGGCATCAACCAAGCTCTTTGTGATTGCCATACCAAGTCCTGTACCACCGTATTTCGAACGAGCAGTCGTATTTTCTTGAGCGAAAGGTTCAAAAATATGTTGAACAAATTCCTCACTCATTCCAACACCTGTATCTCTGCACTTGAATTCAATAAATGAAGTCGTATCGTTACGGTTTATTTCACGACATGTGATGAAGATCTTTCCATGTTCTGTATTATATTTGATTGCATTACCCATGATATTCATCATGATTCTCTTAAAATGTGTAGGGCTACCAATCAACAAATACGGTGTAGACTTACAATCTTGTTGAACGATTTCTATATCTCGTTCTTCAGCTTGTTTATTGATCGTTGTATAAACATCTAACGCAATATCTTTTAAATTAAATGATACTTCTTCTAATACGATTTCTCCTGAATTCAATTTACTCATATCCAAGACTTCATTGATCAACTCTAATAAGATCTTAGCAGAAGCTTTGACCTTTGTTCGACAATCCGTTTGTTTATCAATATCATTTGGAAATTTCTCCGCAATTTCCAACATTCCCATTATTCCATTTAATGGTGTACGAATATCATGACTCATCCTTAATAAAAACTCAGTCTTGGCTTGATTCGCTCTATTCGCTTCTTCATTCAACATCAACAATTCTTTTTGATACGCTTCATCTTTTTCTCTATGTATCTTTTCTTGTGCTAAATGTTCTTCAATGATTTCATCAATTATTTGAAAACCACAAATCAATTTATCAGAATCATCTAATTTACTAATGTTGTATTGATAGTTATGAAGTACTCCTTTTTCATAACTTCTATAATTACCAACAAGTTGATTTTCAGAATTGAATACAGCTTTTAGATGTTGTAGATTTAACGCATTATAAACTTTTGTAGAATCTTCAGGATAGACACTAGATACGATCCATTTTTTTAATATATGTGTATAATCAAAATCCCCATTATTTATTTCAGAATAATTCGAAAAATCATAATCTTCCGAAATTTTTAAAAGTTTTGCCATACCTTTGTTTAGATCTATCAAATAAACATTTCTAAAATTACGAGTTAGATTATTAAAGATAGCTACTTGTTCTTCCAAATATTTTTGATGTTCCTGTTCTCTTTCTTTTTCTTCTTCAATGATGGAATCAATATTTTGGAAACCACATATAATATAATCTTTATCTTTCATCTTACTGAGATTATATTGGAAGTAATGAACTTTCCCATCTACTAAGATTCGATAATTTCCAACCAATTCATTTTCTTTTGCGAATACTGTTCTAAGATTCTCAATACAAATGGCTTGATATAACATTTCTTTATCATCAGGATGTACTCTATCATTAACATACTGTTTTAAGATTGCAGGATAGGCAAAGAATTGATTATTTTTTTTATCAATTCCTTTCGCTATAAAACCATCTAATTTTAGGATCTTCGCTGTTCCATCTTCTAGATTGATCCAAAATACATTTAAAAAGTTACGTGCCAAGTTATCAAAGATATCTAACTGTTCTTTTGTTTCTTCCTTAAACTTTTCTCTCTCATTCCACTCATTTGAAATATCCATTCCATAAATGATTGCCTCTAAATGGTTTTTGTTTGGATTCATAAATAAACGTGCTGTAATTCTAGCAGGACGAATACTTTTATCATCAAAGTAAGAAAGTGTTTCTTTTGAGATTTCAGTCTTTCCACTTTCATATACCTGGATCAAATGATCTCTACAAAACATATCAAAGAATTCATAATGTTGAGAAGCATCAGGAATATAACTAGTTACCATGCTGACGAGGTTATCTACCGTTTCTAAGTGGTCCATATTTAACACTTCCTTAGAAGCTCTATTAATAGATATGATCGTATTATTTGTAAGATCTAAATGAAAGATTCCCTGTGCTTCCTTGATTGCGGAAATCAACAATTGGATCTGATTCTCATAGCTCTTCTGAGAACGACGAAGTTCCGTTACATCCCATGCATATTCTACAAACGCATCTTTATTATCCCACTTTACCTTTTTTGTCTTGACCGCAAAAATTTCCTTACCATTATCAATTTCAGTCTCAAAAGATTCTTGATCATGAAGATTTCTCATTGGACAAAATGGACATTGTTCCTTTAATCCCATCATATATTCATAACAATGAACACCTAAAAATGGACTATCCGCATGACCAGTATATTCACGTGCTGTTTGGTTGACATACATCATTGAAAAAGTCTGTATATCACTAACTTGGATCATTTGATTAGATTCATTTAATAATTGTTCTAATAATTTTGTATTATCGTTCATACTCCATCACCACCCTATATAGCTATGAATATGTTTATAACTGAACTATAACCGCTTTATTACTTAAATAATAACACTGTGTCCCATAAAAAAGAACCCATTTTAATGGGTTCAATGTTATAAACATTCAATTTTATGAAAGATATTGACTCACAGTTTCAATCAATCGATCAACATCAATAGGTTTTGATAAATGTCCATTCATTCCAGCTTTCATAGCTGCTTGCCTATCTTCTTCAAACGCATTAGCAGTCATGGCAATGATAGGAATATTCGCTTTTATGGAATCAGACATTTGACGGATCCTCTTTGTCGTTTCATATCCATCTAAATGAGGCATTTGAATATCCATTAAGATCAAATCAAAGTAAGATGATTCTCTTTCTTCTAGTACTTTAATACATTTCAATCCATCCTCAGCGATATCAACGATTGCTCCAGCATTTTCCAATAATGTTTTCGCTATTTCAGCATTTAATTCATTATCTTCTACCACAAGAATTCTCTTACCATTCAGATTCTTTTCTTCTACTTTTGTCTTTTGAATTTCAGAAAGTACTTTTTCAGGATCTTCTACAAGACGGACCGTCAATGTCGCAGCGAATTTCGACCCTTTGCCTAGTTCACTTTCTACACTTATCGTTCCACCCATTAGATCCATCAAACGTTTTACAATAGACATGCCAAGTCCAGTTCCCATGATCTTGCTTTCGGTCGTATTTCTTTCTCTGGAAAACGATTCAAAGATTTCTTTTTGGAACTCTTTTGACATACCGATTCCAGTATCTTGTACAATCATAGTATAAGTTGCGTAACCTTCTTTATCACATGGCAGTTCTTTAAGGATCAATTGAATGCTTCCACCAACTGGTGTGTATTTAACCGCATTAGATAATAAGTTCATGACGATTTCGCGTACCTTTTCAACATCTGCATAAATATATCGATGTTGAATATCTACTTCTTTCGTAACATGAAGATCTTTCTTTTGAATATCATTTTCTAAGATCGTAATATATTTAACATCTAATATATCAACAAACTTCTCTTCAACCGTTTCTTTACCACTATCAATACGAGCAACTTCTAATACATTGTTGATCAAATTCAATAAGTATTCTCCTGATATTCGTAACTTATCTAAATGTTCTTTGAGTTTATCTGGTTGATCTAGTTCATTCTCCATGATGGAAGTAAAACCAAGAACTGCATTCATAGGAGTACGAATATCATGTGACATATTAAATAGAAAATTCGTTTTAGATTCATTTGCGATTTGTGCTGCCTGTCTTAAGTTCTCTTCTGTTTTTCTTTGACTTTCTTTTTTATGGATCATATTGATCAATAAGATTACTATGACACCCAAAACAAGAACTAGGAAAGAAATGACGAATACAAGATTCTCTCTTATAAAATGAACCAAATCATACTTATAAAATTCGTCAATATATTTATATGTACTATCTAAAGCGTATGAACTTCCAACTAAACGAATTCCGCGATTCAATATCATAAACAAAGAACTATTTCCATGTTTTACACCAAAACATTTCTCAGTACTTTGACTTAGCTGTACATAAGATAATAAATCATATTTCGAATCACTTGTTACGTATTGGATACGCATCGTATCCATGATCGTTCCATCCACTTCACCATCTAATACTGCATTTAAACACGCGTCAACATTTTTATATTCCATTATTTTAGCGTTTGGATATACTTTTTTAGTGTAATTTAATTGAAGAACATTATTTTGATTGACTGCGATACTTTGTATATCACCTTTTTTTAAATTCTTCCTATAAAACAAAGTACCACTATCACTGATAACAGATGAGGTAGCGTGAATATGATCTTGTTCTAAACGATATAGATCTTCAGATACAGGGAAACATACATCTATTTCGTCTGTTCCCATTGCCTCGATCATTTCATCATAACTCTTATAAGAAATGTAATTGATTTTAATATCAATATCTAATTTTTCAACAATAGCCTTTAATTCATCTGTTAATACACCAATTGAATTTCCATCATTATGATCACAATATGGTAAATAGTTATCTAAATACCCAACAGAAATCGTATCATGAGAATCTAACCAATCTCTTTCTTCATTCGTTAAGTTATTATCAGTCAATAGTAGACCATAGTTATCATTATATAGATCAGTTAAAAGTGAAGGATCTAAAGAATTGATTGTTTGAAGTGTGTCATTCATCTCAGTTAATAAATCATTTCTTTGTTTATTAATCGCTAGATAATACGATTCACTTCCTACTTTTAAAAGACTATTGATACCATCCAACTTTTCATTTCCATTTAATGTACGTACGACTAGATCTACTTCACCTATCTTTAGCGCAAGATTACAAGCACTAAAGCCATAATAGTATTTCACATTGATATCCAAGTCATTATCTTTGATCCATTGTTCCGCATAAACAGACATCAAATTATTTTCTACAAGACCTATCGTCTTTCCATTAAAAGAAGATAGATCATTCGCTTTTATTGTTTCATCATTTTCTTTCTTACAAAGATAATATTGTTCAATTCCCATAGAAGATTCAGGGAATGACATTGTTTGTTTTCTTTCTTCAGTAATAGAAACGCCACCAAGAAAATCAATTTCACCATTCTCTAAAGCAGCTACTAGATCACTCCAATCGCCTTCTACATATTCATATTCCCAATTCGTATAACTTGCGATCTTTTGAAGGTAGTCATAACAATAGCCACTCTTTTCACCATCTACTTCACCTTCTTGAAAATGTTCACTGTTATACCATCC
Source organism: Bulleidia sp. (assembly GCA_963613355.1). Taxonomy (GTDB): domain Bacteria; phylum Bacillota_I; class Bacilli_A; order Erysipelotrichales; family Erysipelotrichaceae; genus Bulleidia. The sequence goes on from CAVDZA010000002.1 coordinate 76,285, forward strand.
AACACGAACGACCTTCGTAGTTTCTTCCGCATTGATTGGAATCAACTGCATGATAAAAACAACACATATCAAGTATTTAAATATTTTTTGAAGTATATTACGAATCATAAAAACTTTTAACCTATATTTATTATGACACAATATTCATAAAAAATGTTAACCAAATGATAACCAAGAGAATTCTATTCAAAATAAAAAAAGGGTGATCCTACTTTAGATTACCCTTATTTACAATACTCGCTATTGTTTTAACCAACAATTGATTATCAATTGGTTTAGAGATATGTCCATTCATTCCTATTTCTTGTGCTTTTAATTTATCTTCCGTAAAGGCATTGGCAGTCATCGCAATGATAGGAATATCTTTGGCATCTTTTCTATCCATGTTTCTAATTTGTTTAGTCGCTTCATAACCATTCATTACGGGCATCATGATATCCATCAAAATCACATCAAACTCACCTTCTTTGGATGCTTGGAATCGTTGTACAGCTTCTTGTCCATTTTTCGCTACGACAACATTTGCGTGATTATCTTCCAAAACAAAAGTAGCGATATCTAGATTCAATTCATTATCTTCTACCAATAAGATATTTATGCCTTCAATAGAATATGATTCATTATCAACTTTTTGTTCTTTTACTTCTTTATCTACCTCTAAAGGAATTACGACATCAAAAATAGAACCTTGTCCTAGAACACTTTCTACTTTGATCGTTCCTCCCATTTTATCAATATATCCCTTTACGATTGACATACCAAGTCCAGTACCATTGTAACTAGAACGTGCTGATTGTTCTTCTTGTGTAAATGGTTCAAAGATATGTTTTTGAAACTCTTCACTCATTCCAATACCAGTATCTTCACATTTAAATTCAAGTTTTATGAATGTTCCATCATAATCAACTTCTTTACATGTAATGTAGATCTTACCATTTTCTTTATTGTATTTGATCGCATTGCTAAGAATATTAATGATGATACGTTTTAAATGTAATGGGCTACCAATCAAATGTAAATGAGAAATCGAACAATTATTCTCAATGAGTTTCACATGATTCTTTTCAGCAAGTTTATAAGTTGCCGCATAGCTTTCTTTCATCACATCCAAAAAGTTAAAAGAAACACGTTCCAATACAACATGATTTGTATCCAACTTACTTTTATCTAAAACATCATTCACTAAATCTAAAAGGATATTAGAAGCTTCTTTGATCTTAGTCCTGCATTCTGTTTGTTTATCAATGTCATTTGGATAATGATCTGCGATATCGATCATTCCCATGATTCCATTCAAAGGTGTACGAATATCATGAGACATGTTCATTAAGAATGTTGTTTTCACTTCATTAGCTTGTTCCGCTTCTTTCTTCGCAATCTCCAAATCATTTAAGGCATGTTTTAAATCTTGGTTTTCTTGTAAAGCGTAGATCGTATTTTTTAGTTTATTAACATCTAACGCAAACAAACAGAATACGATACCATAAACAATAGATAATCTAGCCAACCATTCCATATCATAGATGATCGTACCGACGATCGTAGATACGATCAAAAACAACGCAATCAATAGTAATACCATTGTATTCATTTTTTCATTCAAATGACGTTGTTTGATAACATAATAAACAAATAACAAAATATAACCAATGACTGTCACCATAAAGATCCAACCTAATGGGCCTCTACAAAAATGATTATTTACATTAAACATATAAAACATGTTAGTAAATACTGGAGAAATACCACTAATCGCATTTACAATGATAGGAATTGTTAAAAATACCTTCGCAACTTTATTATCTTCATGTGGCCAAACTAAACGCACAAACAAATATACTAACAAAGGTCTCAATGTATACCCAACCGCAGAAAAGAATATGCGAAAAAACGTTGGCTCGTTTAAAAAACCTAATACCTTCTCAATATTAAACGCAATTAGTTCAACGATTTCACAATAAAATATCACCATATATTTATGGTTATATTCTTTATCAATCACTTTCTCTTTATTCAAAATGATCCAAATAAATATCAGACCAATGATTTCAACAAAGTTGTTACTAAAAAATGTTTCAAACGTCATTCAATACCTCAATATAAACACAATAATTATAACAGAAATATAACTATCCGAAACATTTTCTTATATAAAGTTCAAAAATTTGATTTTAATCATCTTCTAAAGAATCACGTACATAATACGCTTGAATGTTTCCTTCTGTAATTAAAACAGACTCCTGATGAAAGAATGCACATAGATCTTTTGCGATATCATTTACGACTTCTTTATTCACATCAATCAGTGTAAGTACTAAACTCGTTTCTTTTGCGTAATCTCCATTATCATAGATATACCCACCTTCTTGAATACCAAAAGAGAATGGAACCTTATAGGAATAACACACATTTCTTAATATTTTGATATACTTCTCATTTTCAAAAAGTTGTGTATTTGTGATTTGATCATTTAGACCAATGTATATTTTTGTCTCAATCATAATAACCTCTGTTTTAACTATCTTAACACCATGTAAAAAAGTAAGATATAAAATCTTACTTTTTATCATTAAATAATGAATCTAATACCTTCGCAATTTCTTCAATGCTGATAGGTTTAATGATATGACCATTCATACCACACTCATATGCCTTACGCTTATCTTCTTCAAAGGCATTCGCAGTCATCGCAATGATAGGAATGTTCGCTTTTTCATTATCAGGTAATGTTCTAATTTCCCTAGTAGCTGTATAACCATCCATCTTAGGCATTTGAACATCCATAAAGATCAGATCATATTTATCCGCTGGTGCTCCATTGATCGTAGCTACTGCGACATCACCATCATTCACACTATCTACGCTCATTCCAGTTTCATTCAAGATCGCAGTTGCGATTTCACGATTTAACTGATTATCTTCAACAAGAAGTGCTTTCTTACCACTATAATCATATGTTCTTTGTCCTTCTTCCTTCTTCAGACTTTCTCCGATAGCTGGATTTTTAAGAACTTCTCTTAATTCGGACATAAAGATTGGTTTAGAAACAAACGCAGTAACTCCTGCTGCTCGTGCTTCACTTTCAAAGTCTGACCAATCATAAGCAGTTAGTACGATGATTGGAACTTCTTCACTAATGACTTTTCTTATCCTACGCACCAATTCAATACCATTCATATCTGGCATCAAATAATCAATGATATAAACTTTATATTCATCGTTCATATCTACTGCATCTTGTGCTCTTACGATAGCTTCTTTACCAGATGCTGTCCAATCAGGACGCATCTCAATATCACGTAGCATCTTACTAACGCTTCTACATGTATTCAGATCATCATCCACAACAAGTGCCCTAGCTCCTAATAACGCTGGAATAGGATCATTCTTAACAGGTTCATTGGCTAGTCTTAGGTTTAATGTGACAGTAAACAAAGAACCCTTTCCTTCTTCACTCTCTACTTTAATATCGCCACCCATCATCTCAACGATATTCTTTGTGATAGCCATTCCTAGACCAGTACCTTCAATACCACTGACAGTGGAACTATATTCTCTAGAGAACGTATCAAAGATATGTTGTTGGAACTCCTTAGACATACCAATACCATTATCTTTTACAGAAAGAACATATGTTGCGTAATGATCTAGTGAACATGGTTTTTCAATTAATCGAATAATGACATCTCCACCAGGTTGTGTAAACTTAACAGCATTACTTACAAGATTCAATAACACCTGATTTAAACGTAGTTTATCTGTCATGACATCTTCATGTACGACATCTTGCGTATCAATAAATAAGTTCAAGTTCTTCGCATTGACAAGACCTTGTATGATCGTTCTAAGATCATGAAGAATATCAGGAATATGAACTGTCTTTTCATCAAGTTTGACTCTACCACTTTCAATACGACTCATATCTAAGATGTCATTGATCAAACTTAATAAGTGTGTACTAGAAGTACTGATCTTTCTTAGATAATCTTCAACCTGAGCTTTATCATCAGAGTGTGTTTGTGCTAAAGCAGTGAAACCGATGATTGCGTTCATTGGTGTTCTAATATCATGAGACATATTGCTTAAGAAAGTAGATTTCGCTTTACTTGCTTGACGAGCACTTAATAAAGCTTGTTCAAGAGCTTCTTGTTGTTGAAGATCATGATTCTTTTCTTCTGTGATATCACGAGCAACATATAAGATTTCCTTTACGACACCATTTTCATCTCTTCTCTTTGCAATGAAACGTGCCTGCATCCATTGTCCTGAAAGTGCCTTGTAATCTGTCGAAACTGTATCTACGTTTTCTAATCTAGATGCAAGTGTATCTAGATCTAAGAAATCGTTTAAAGGTTCTTGGAATTCAGGTTCCATGAATGAAGTAATGATCTTTTCTTTGACATCATCAAAGTTACCTGTTTTACTAGCAACCTTTTTCATCAAAGGAACACTATTTAAAATTTCATAATGATGTGTTTCGACATCAGCAGAGAAGATCGTTGAATAGATCTTTGATAAAGAGTTGATCATCTCCGCATGTTCTCTTTCTTCTTTGTTCTTAGCTTCTTCTAACGCTCTTTCTTTTGCTTCTTGTTCTTCATGTTCTTTTACAATAGCGTCAATACACTGGAAACCCGCAATAATATAATCATAGTTCTTTAATTGAACATACTTAAATTGATAGTGATGGATCTCACCATTTTCAAGGATACGATAGTTACCAACATATTCATTCGAATTCTTTAACTCAGCTATTACACTATCTAAACCAATTGCCTTCTGCATCATTTCAATATCATCAGGATAAACTCTTTCTCTAACGTATTGACTTTTTACAACTTCATAAGGATAAGCTTTGACAGTCTGGTTTTCTACACCTGTTGTTACATATCCATTTAACTTTAATACTCTTAAAGTTTGTTCAACGGTATCAACTAAATAAACATTAGAATAGCTATCTGCTAAGGCATCAAAGATCGCAAGTTGTTCCTTCATTGCCTCTTCTCTAGCTTTTTCTCTTCTTTCTTCTTCTAAATGTTCTTCAATGATAGGATCAATATTCTGGAATCCAGCTACGATATGTCCTTTATTATCTGTTTTACTAAGATTAAATTGATAGTTATAGATATTACCATCAATAAACATTCTATAATTTCCAATATATTCATCTTCTTTAGAGAAAACTTCTTTTAAATGTTCTACGCTTAAAGCATCCTTCAACATTTGTTTATCTTCTAAATAAACAGATTCATCGATCCATGCATAAAGGAATGGTTCGTATGGGAAGTTCTGTTCAAGAACACCATCTAAGCGACCATCTTCAAATTCATCTGCTAATTTTAATACCTTCGCTGTACAATCATTTAAATCAACGATATAGATGTTCTTAAAGTTACGAGAAAGCGTACTAAAGACCTGACGATATTCATCATCCAATACTTCTACTAAAAGAATGACAGTTAGTAATCTACCTTCTTCATCAACTGTTTCTTTTATTAAATGTAGCTTACATGGACCCGCAACCTTTCCTTCAAAAACAACGGAGATATGTTTCTTATCCTTTAGTCTTTCTTCCATTGTATGGATATCAAGGAATCTTAATGAGAGATCCAATGTTTCAGGTTCAGAAAGAACTGTAATGATTGATTTGATATCTTCTTCATAATTATCATTCTTAGAAGATGTATTATTTAATATCGCTTCAGTTGTCTTAATAGAAGTGTATGTATTCTTTTGAACATTGATACGATGCATGGATAAAAACGTATCACTCAATGCAGTATATGCACTTAAAACACCTTCATCATAGCTATTAATGATTTCTTCAGTTAGTTTTCTTTTTTCAAAGACTTCTTTTTTGATATCAAATAATGTACAAGTACATGTACCTATTTGTCCTGTAGGAAATGCATCAATGTGTAAATAAGAATTAATTTCTTCAGATATTTCTTCAAAGGAAGCTGGTGTGTTTTGATATGCGGCTTGATAGTAATAATCTAACCATTTCTTATTACCATCAGGGAAGATGTCATAAAACTTCTTACCAATCAACTCATCTTTGTTCTTACCTTCTAACTTCGCTAAAGCATCATTACAATATAAAAAAGTAAAGTTATCAGGTTTATTATTTTCATCTAAATCTACTTTGATCAAACAAAATGCGTTTGGATTATGATCATTGATTTCAATGGAATATTGACTGGTAGTTTTTGTTTCTTTTGTCATCGTTTGTCCCCCCCGCATAATTGGGTTTAGTTGATTGTTTTGGTTATTAACTAGATATTATTATAAAACGAATTTAATATTGTCACAATCGTAAAATAGGCAATTAAATGCCAAAAAAAGAACATTCAAATATGAATGTTCTAAAATCTTATTATTTATTATAAAGTTCCGCAATCACATTTACACAAGTATCAATTCCTAATACTCCACTATTTAATGTAATGTCATAATTTTGTGCATGTCCCCACTTCATATTTGTATAGAAACGGTGATACGCAGCACGTCTTTTATCTTTATCAAGAATACGTTGTTCAGGTGATTGTTCACGTTCTCCATACACTTCTACGATCCTGTTTGATCGATAATCAATATCCGCATGAATAAATACCTTTAAACACTCCGCATGTCCTTGAAGAATATAATCTGCACATCTTCCTACAATTACACATGGTCCTTTCTCTGCGATTTCTCTAATGATCTTACATTGTACATTCCATAAAGCATCTTCATTCGTTTGACCAAAAGAACGATTCGCAAATAGATTAGATAAGATATTCCCAGGAGAATACTCGCTCGCTTCTTTGATATAATCTTCCGCAAATCCACTTTCTTCCGCAAGCTTTTGGATCAGCTCAGCATCATAGCAAGGAATTCCAAGTTTCTCTGCCACATTCCTTCCAATCGTTCTTCCACCACTACCAAATTCACGACTAATTGTAATGATCCTATTACTCATATTTCTAATCCTCAACTTTCACTCAATTCCTTAAATGTTCTTTTAATAAAGATGATTGCGATCATAAACGTTAATATATCAGCCACTGGAAATGACCATAGTAATCCATCTAATCCCATAAAGATAGGCATGATGATTGGTAAGAAGACACCAAAGATGATTTCACGTGTCAATGATACGATCGTTGAAGCTAATGCTTTACCTAATGCCTGCAAGTAAATAAATGTTCCTTTATTTACTGTCGCAAGTATCATCATACATAGATAGATCCTAAAACACTTCACCGCAAATTCTGCGTAGTAAGAACTTTCATTGGCTGCACCAAACAAATTAGCAATCTGTAATGGGAAACATTCCACGATCATAAGAGCAACACCACCTACGATTGCTTCCGCAATCAATAGATACTTAAATAATGTCTTCGCTCTATCTTTTCTATTCGCTCCAATATTGTAACCAACAACAGGAATACAACCAGCAGCTAATCCAATTGAAATTGAGATCGCAATCTGGAAAAACTTCATTACGATTCCTAATACCGCAAGAGGAATCTGTGCATATTCTGCTTGTCCAAAGATAGGATCTAAAGCACCATATTTCATACAAGTGTTTTGTACGGCTGCCATTGATATCACAAGAGATACCTGAGCTAAGAAACTTGTCAAACCAAGAGATAAAAACCTAAGGATCAATCTACCATTTAGTTGAAAACTGCTTTTTTCAATATGGATTGCCTTCATATGGCACAAATACCAAATCGATAAGATTGCTGTTAATATTTGACCTGCAACAGTCGCAACAGCTGCACCCATCATGCCCCATTTCAAAACATAGATACAAATAGGATCAAAGATGATATTAACGATTGCTCCAGCTAGTGTAGAAATCATCGCAAACTTAGGACTACCATCACTACGAATGATTGGATTCATTGCTTGTCCAAACATATAGAAAGGAATTCCTAAAGAGATCCATATAAAATACTCTTGTGCAAAAGCATATGTTTCGTTATTTACTTTTCCACCGAACAATGTCAATATAGGTTCCTTTAATAGTAAATAGATAGCTGTTAATATCACACTACTGATTACACATAATAAGATTGAATTTCCAACGCTACGATGAGCGTCTTCTTTTCTATCACCACCTAATGCGATACTAACAAAAGCACAACATCCATCTCCTATCATCACCGCAATCGCAAGTGCTAATACAGTTAAAGGAAACACGACCGTATTCGCAGCATTTCCATAAGAACCTAGATAATCTGCATTGGCAATAAAGATCTGATCCACGATGTTATATAAAGCACCTACTACCAATGAAATCACACATGGTATTGAATACTTTCTCATCAACTTCGTTAACTTCTCTGTCTCTAAAAATGAATTCTGTTTTTCTTCCATTAATACCTCCTTTAAAACAACAAAAAAACGATACAAATAGAGCGCATCTGTTTCGTATCAGATAGCATAAGCTCTCTTGTATCGTGTCTTTTGTTATTCAATTCTTTGTAATTTTAAAGAAAATCGATTTAGAAATCAAGTTCTTTCTTTTTAAAACATAACATGGAAATCAGAGTAGGAACAATGATGTAAAGTAAGATAGCTAGGATACCATCAAGATTAAAATTCCCCTCAACAACAGCAGATGTAAAATTATCTACCAATGAAGTAAATAGATACTTAGAAGTATCACCTATATACTTCACAATGAAATCCTGTGATACGATCATGCTCATTAAAGCACTGATTACTTTTGCGGCTAGTAAAAGATAAACGATCGTTCCATACATTGCGTTTTGGAAAAGGAATACAACGATCGATGCGATCGCACAATAACCCACTGCACAAATATACTCACCTAATAGATTAATTCCAATCGTCAAAAAATCTGTACCTGTTAATTCAAATCCCAATACAATAGGAGAAATAAATTGTAAGACTCCTAACACGAGCGCAAAGATCAATAGTAACAACGCACATTCTAATGTTTTAGCTACGATCAACTTCCATCTTGGCATACCATAACCAATGACTATCTGCATTGAATGGCATTTAAAGTCATCCGCATAAACAGATAGAAATGTAAATAATCCAAGTACCAAAGAATAGAAACCTAAATAACTTGTAAGAGTCATGAGGAATAATACAGTAGGTGCTTTCGCTTTATATTCGATAAAGACGATCAATCCAAATAACAAGATTGAAATCAATGAAACGATCCAAAAACTCTTCTTATGAAAAATACGTTTTAGATCTGCAGAAATATAGTTACTCATCGATCTTACCTCCTACAACTTCAAAGTAATAATCTTCTAATGATTTAAATTCAGAAGATTCTTTTAATACTTTGATTCCATTTTCTTCAAGGATCTGTTTTGCCTTATTACCATCAGATACTTGAAGTTGTATCACATCACTCTTTGCTTTTAGATCTTCATGTGTAATTTCACGTAAAACTCTACCCTGATCTAGAATACCAAAACGAGTAGCTGTATGTTCTAATTCACCAAGAATATGTGAAGAAACAATAACAGTTGTCCCATACTCTTGATT
>CAVDZA010000003.1:0-82204 GCA_963613355.1 Bulleidia sp.
TATTACATCATATTCACGTTAATATGCAAGTACTTTTAATGAAATTAACATGTTTTTGATGAAATACCATCAAAATACTAAAATAAATGCTTGATTGGGTATCACGAGGGTATCACGCAACAAAAAAACCGCATATTTATGCGGTTTTCTAATACTAAGGGCGACTAATGGGACTCGAACCCATGAGTGCTGGAGCCACAATCCAGTGTGTTAACCAACTTCACCATAGCCGCCATAGCGCTCAACTATTATTACATAAAACAATACTTAATTGCAAGAGTTAAATGAAAAAATGCGTTATAATTTTGTGTAAAAATGGAGGTTCGTTATGTCATATGAAAGTGCGAAGGCATATCTAGAAGAAAAAGGATATGGTGAAAATATAATTATTCCTGAAACGAAGAGTGGAACAGTTGAAGAAGCAGCTAACGCATTGGGTGTTAAACCGGCTATGATAGCTAAGACATTATCTTTATTGATCCATGATGAAGTGATATTGATCGTGACAGAAGGAACAGCTAAGATCGATAATCATAAATACAAACAAACATTTCATATCAAAGCTAAAATGATTCCTTATGATGATGTTGATGAACTTGTTGGCCACAAACCTGGTGGAGTTTGTCCATTTGGAATTAAGGAAGGAATCAAAGTCTATTTAGATGTTAGTTTAAAGAAGTTTGAAACGGTTTATCCAGCTTGTGGAAATGATCAAAGCGCAGTGAAGATGAGAATAGAAGAATTAGAAGATGCTTCCAACTATGTTGGATGGGTGGATGTTTGTAAAGAATAAGCTATAATTGAAACCATGGAATTATTCATTGCGGATAAAAATAGACAAGTGTTTGTCACAAAGAAAAGAATGAAGAATCTTGTTTTGAGAATTGATGAAGATGGAAACTTAAAAGTAAGTTGTCCATATCATGTTACTGAAAAACAGATCCAAGAGTTTATTCAAGAGAAAGAATCATGGATCTTGAAAACAGAACAAACACAAAAAAATAAATTAGATAAGATCCAAACAGGTGTGAATGAAAAGAGTGCTACATGGATGGGAAAAGAATATAACGTTTCTTTTGAAAGCTCATCAAGAAACTTTATATTGTTTGAAGAAGATAAAATGATTTTCTTTTTGAAAGAAAAAACAACAGAATCGATTGAACGTACATTCTATAAAGAAGCTGGAAAATATCTATTGAAGATGATCCAAGAGAGAAGAAATGAATTAGATGAATGTATTTGTAGAGAAAATGGAAAACCAATTCCTAGGATCACGATCAAATACATGACAAGTAGATGGGGTTCTTGTACACCTAGTAGGAATCATATCTCAATGTCTGTACGTTTGATTCATTATCCAAAAGAGTGTTTAGAATATGTTCTTCTACATGAATATGCACATATACTAGTACCAAATCATTCGAAGGCATTCTATGATGTTGTTAGAAAATATATGCCTGACTATAAGAAATACAGTGATTATTTAAATAAATGAGGAATAAATTATGAGTGAAACAATTTGGGAGTTTGGAACGAATCTATTTGAAGGTGGATTGTTGTCGTTTACAATCAGAAGCTTAGTAATCTTATCCATATCATTTGTGATTGCGAAGATCGTATGGAAAGTATTTAAAGATGCAGCGAATAAAGACGAACAAAAAAGGATGACTTTACATTTTGCGGGAAGGGTCGTTCGAGCAATTGTCTATATCATTGGCGTGTTTTTTATTCTTGGTGGCATTAAACCATTAGCTGGTTTGAATTCTGCGATATTGGGTGCTACTTCTGTGATCTCTGTTATCGTAGGTCTAGCAGCACAAGAATCCTTTGGAAACTTTATTGCGGGTTTCTTCTTAGCACTTTATCATCCCTTTAACGTTGGAGACATCATCTATGTGAAAGATAAAGATATCTCTGGTACAGTATCAGGTATTACATTCAGACATACAGAAATCATTACGATCGAGAACTCTAAATTAATTATTCCAAATAGTATTATGAATAACGCAATTGTTGAAAATAGAGGTTATGGTCAAAATATCTATACACGTTTTATGACATTTGATATTGGATATGATAGTGATGTTGAATTAGCTACAAAGTTGATCTATGAATGTTGTTTATCAACAGAAGATGTAATCGATGTTAGAAAAGATAAGAATGATGTTCCATTTGATGTTAGAGTAGAGAATTTTGATGAAAGTGGGATCCAACTTACATTTCCACTGCATGTAAAGAGTTTCCCTCAATATTTCCATGCGGCTAGTGAAGTAAGAAAAAAACTATTAAAATCATTTAAAGAGAATGGAATTGAAATCCCATATAATAAAATTGAATTGGTACAGAAATAGTCTTTGAAAATAATCAAAGACTATTTTCATGATTGATGAAATTTCTTAAAAAAAGTAACCGCTTTCACTTGAAGTTCTTTGTGCTTCATGTAAAATGTATTTAACAGATGTATTTGAATTTCTAGAATGGAGTTGAGTATCATGAAGAACACTAGAGTTGTTTTTGTTGTACAAAATAAACAAGCAGAAGGAGTTCTTTTTGGCGGGGAATTCAAGCACAATGAATATGGTTTTTAGATGGATGTTTGTCGCGTCCATCTTTTTTATACAAAAATCTGGTTAATAAAAATATAGGAGGAAATCATTATGGATCAGGTAAATCAGGAATTCTTTGATGCAGCAGCTGCTGGAGATTTCGGCAAGGTATGTGCACAAGTATCAAAGGGAGCAGACGTTAATGTCTCTAATGGAGATGGTCGTACTGCATTGATGAGAAGCGCTAAGAGAGGATATGAAGATATCGTTCGTTTCTTATTAGACAATGGTGCTGACACAAGAGCTCGTGACAAGAATAATAAGACAGCTCTTATGGGTGCAGCTAAGAAGGGCCATACAGAAATTTGTAGAATGATCGTTCATGCTGGTGGAGATGTAAATTCTCATGATAATAAAGGACGTACAGCATTAATGAGAGCAGCATTATTAGGTGAAACAGAAACAGTTGAATATTTGATTTCTAAAGGTGCTGATGTCAACGCTACAGATGAACAAGGACGTACTGCTTTGATGGAAGCTGTAAATGCTTATAAGACAGAAGTAATTGAACTTTTAATTAAGAATGGCGCTAATGTGAATGCGGAAGATAATAAGGGATGCACAGCATTGATGAGAGCAGCTTATATTGGTATTCCAACTCTTGTAAATGTATTACTTGAAAATGGTGCTGATAAAGATAAGAAGGATTACGAAGGTAATATGGCAATTCATTATGTTCGTAAGGAATGCTTAGAAGATTTGAAAGAAACATTGAAATAAGAGGTAACATGTATGCGAGATTATTTAGCGAATGAAGTTAGAAATGTTACTGTATTAGGACATTCAGGTTGTGGTAAAAGTACACTTGTTGAAGCGTGCTTATACGAAACAAAGGCAATCGATAAAGTTGGAAAGAATAATGATGGCACAACAGCTTTGAACTTTGATGCTGAAGAAGGTAAAAGAGGACTTTCTGTTTATGCTCATCTAGCTCCAGTAGAATGGAAAAATAAGAAGATCAATTTCATTGATACGCCAGGTTACATGGATTATGAAGGTGAAGAAGATACTGGATTAACTATGGGTGATAACGCATTGATCGTTGTTAGCGCAAAGGATGGCGTTCAATCTGGTACGGAAAGAGCTTGGAAGAAAGCTGTTAAGAAAAAGAAATTACCTACGATCTTATTCATTAATAAGTTGGATGATGAAAATGCTGACTTCTCTCAAGTCATTGAAGATCTAAGAGAAAAATTTGGTAAGTCTGTATTCTTATTTGAACTTCCTATCATTGAAGATAGAAAGGTAGTTGGTTCTGTTAATATCCTAAGAAATAAAGCTTGGTATTACAATGATCCATCTGAACCTAAAGATGTTCCTGATGTAATCAAAGATAAAGTACAGGAATACTATGATGAGATCTCTGAAGCAATTGCGATGACAGATGATGAATTGATGGATAAGTTCTTCTCTGGTGAGAAATTTGATGAACATGAAATCGCAAAGGGATTAAGAATTGGTGTTCGCTCTGGTGATATCCATCCTGTATATTGTGGTTCCGCAACAAATCAGACAGGTATTGAAAGATTAATGGATCTGATTACGGAATTCTTCCCATCTTATGCAGAAAAGGGTAGAGTACAAGCATTGAATGATAAAGATCAAACAATTGATATGGAAACAAATGAAGATGAAGCATTATCCGCATTTGTATTTAAGACGATCGTGGATCCATTTGTAGGTAAGATTTCTTACTTGAAAGTAATGTCTGGTGTATTGAATAGTGATTCACAAGTTTACAATTCAAAGAAAGATACATTAGAAAAGATCAATCAGATCTATGTTATCAATGGTAAGTATCAAATTGGTGTTGGTAAATTATTTACAGGTGATATTGGTGCAGTTGTTAAGTTATCAGTAACTGAGACAAATGATACGCTATGTACGAGAAGTAGAGTCGTTCATTATCCTGATATGGAATATCCTGAACCAATGTTAGGATACGCAATCAAACCAAAGACAAAAGCTGATGAAGATAAGATGTCTGTCGCAATCAGAAACATGATGCAAGAAGATAAGACATTGAAGTTTGTGAATAATGAAGAAACACATGAACAGGTCTTATATGGTATTGGTGATCAACATATCGATCTAGTACTTTCTAAGCTTAAGAGTAAATACAAGGTAGAAGTTACAACTGCTGAACCAACAGTACAATACCGTGAAACGATCCGTGGTAAAGCGGAAGCTCAAGGTAAGTATAAGAAACAAAATGGTGGTGCAGGTCAGTATGGTGATGTTTGGGTAAGATTTGAACCAAGTGATGATCCTGATGGAGAAATGGTATTTGAAGAAGAAGTATTTGGTGGTGCAGTTCCAAAACAATTCTTCCCTCCAACAGAAGCAGGACTACGTGATTGTATGAATCACGGTGTGCTTGCAGGATATAAAGTAGTAGGTGTAAAAGCTACATTGTATGATGGATCTTATCATCCAGTTGACTCCAAAGAAAATGCATTCAAGGAAGCTGCAAGACTAGCTTATAATGCCGCAATGCCTAACGCAAAACCAGCATTATTAGAACCTATTGGTAAAGTGGTAATTACTGCTCCTGAAGAATATACAGGAACATTAATGGGAGATATCACAAAACGTAGAGGTATCATCATTGATATGACAACAAATGAAGATGGTGATCAAGTCATTCAGGCAGAAGTTCCAATGGCAGAAATGTTGACTTATCCAAATGAACTACGTGCTATGTCACAAGGTCGTGGATCTTATGTATCAAGCTTTGAAAGATATCAAGCTGCTCCTAAAGAAGTAGCTGATAAAGTAATTGAAAAAGCGAAGAATAAAACAGAATAACCAGCAATGTATAAAAGGCACTCCAATATGGAGTGTCTTTTGTGTAATAAAAAAGCACCTCATTATGAAGTGCTTACTGTGCGTGCCCGCGGCCGGACTCGAACCGGCACGGTGTCGCCACCGGGGGATTTTGAGTCCCCTACGTCTACCAATTCCATCACGCGGGCATTGAAATAGCTTAATAATAATACATGAAATCTTTCTCTTTTGCAACGATAAATCCATAAGTTGATTATGAAAGTGGTTTTGTGTTGTTGTATAATTCAGTGGAATGAATTGGAGAAAGAGATGGAACCAAAAGAGTTTTTAGAAATATTACATCGCGCAAACAACCTAAAGATCAATACAAGACATAATTGGACGATAGGTGATAGAAAAGAATCAGTTGCGGATCATTCATGGAGAATAGCGTTAATGGCGATGTTGATCTCACAAGAAGAGGAATTTCAGGATGTGGATATGAACAAAGTCATTCGTATGTGTTTGATCCATGATCTTGGAGAAGCTTTCACTGGTGATATTCCAGTATTTGAAAAAGATAAAACAGATGAAAAGAACGAAAATCAAATATTCTTGGATTGGGTCAATCAATTCCCTGAAGCACAAAGAAATGAATGGCAATCATTGTTAGATGAAATGTTAGCTTTAGAAACAAGAGAAGCGAAAACATATAAATCATTAGATAAACTAGAAGCTTTGATTGCTCATGATGAGGCAGATATCAAGACATGGTTGCCATTAGAATATGATCTACAAATGACATATGGAAAAGATATCGTTCAATTTTCTCCTTATCTAATAAGACTAAGAGAAGAAATTGATGAAATGACAATTGAAAAGATCAAGAAGGAAGCTCCTCAAAGATGAAGAGCTTCTTTTTTGAGTGGTAAATAAGTTGTAAAATAGTTGTTAAGAATGGGAGAAAAATAATGGAAGAAAAGAATAAGGGATTAATGATCAGTGGGAATATATACGAAAAGATTGCGTTGTTTGCGGTTCCTTTATTGTTGGGGAATTTTTTCCAGTTGATGTATAACACGATCGACTCGATCGTTGTAGGAAACTATGTTGGTAAAACAGCACTTGCGGCAGTTGGTGCTAGTACACCGATCATTAACTTATTGATTGCGTTTTTCCAAGGATTAGCGACTGGCGCAGGTGTCGTTGTTTCTAGATATTATGGTGCTAGAAATGAAAGAGATGAATCTAAGGCAATTCATTCATTCTTATTATTTTCAATTCTATTTGGAATCTTATTAAGTGTGATTGGATATTTCTTATCTCCTTGGATCTTACGATGGATGAATACTCCTTCAGATTACTATGCGGATGCGGATGGTTATTTGGCAATCTATTTCTTAGGTGCGACTTTCCTAACAGTTTATAATGCTGGAACAGGTATTTTACAAGCAGTAGGGGATTCTAAAAATCCTTTATATTTTTTGATTGCGACTTCTATTTTGAATATCTTTTTAGATTTGTTCTTTGTAAAGAATCTTGGTATGGGCGTAGAAGGTGCAGCACTCGCTACGATCATTAGTGAATGTGTTTCAATGTTATTAGTATTGAGATTGTTATTTACTGTCAAGAAAGAATATAGAGTTACTTTAAAACAACTGAAAATTGATTTTGTTATTTTGAAAGATATCGTGTTGATCGGTATTCCTGCAGGTATTCAAGGAATGATCGTTTCCTTGTCAAATGTCGTTGTCATGGCTTATGTAAACCAATTTGGTTCTGCAGGTGTTGCGGGATTCTCTTGTTCGCATAAATTGGATAATTTCTTAGGACTTCCAGTTCAAAGCTTGATGTTAGCGACTACGACATTCTGTGGCCAAAACCTAGGTGCGAAGAAATATGATCGTGTAAAAAAAGGTGTTAGAGCTTCACTTGTAATGTCAATCAGTATCGTTGTTACTTTAGGCATTGTTGCGTATATTTTCGCAAGACCTCTTCTTGGAATCTTTACTACGGATAATGAAGTCATTCAAAATGGTTCTACGATATTAAGGATCATGTGTCCTTTCTATATCTTTCTATGTTTCCATCAAATGTATTCTGCAGCGTTGCGTGCATCTGGTAGAAGTACAGTTCCAATGATTACTTCCATTACGGCCTTCGTTGTTGTTCGACAAATATTTTTAGCTGTGATGATTCCAATGATTGGAAATATCTCTGTGATTGGATATTGTTATAGCTTTAGTTGGATCGTTGGATCATTAATGACTGGTATCTATTATTTCAAGTCGAATTGGTTAAAGAAAACGATGGAAAGTGAATCATGAATATAAAAATTCGTCATTTTTGTGCTTAAAAATGACGAATGTTCATTTTTGTATATTTTATTTTTTTGAATTAGCGATAAAATGCAAGTGATGAGGAGGCATTTTATGCTATTAGACAACGCAAAACATGCGGCAGAAAGAGCAGCTGTATCTGCTGTAGCTGACCGTTTGGTAAAAAAACTAAATAACGCAAATTATGATGAAAGAACAGAAATCTACTTAGAAATCGTAGATTACGCTGAGAAGTTCTATCCAGAAGCCAAGGATAAGATCGAATCTGTAAGAAAATATGTATCTGATCCAAATCATAGATGGATGAAGATGATCAATCATATCATTGATGATGCTGATCCACATTACGCAAAGATCATGTTATTGAATCTTGGTTATGAATCTTTCTTTAGAGGAACAAAGACGATTCGTGAAAATAGAAAGAAATACAATTGTAATATTCCTTGGTTGATCTTATTTGATCCAACAATGGCTTGTAATATGCATTGTGTAGGTTGTTGGAGTGGAACATATGGAAGAAAGTCTTCTTTGACATATGAACAAATGGATAAGATCGTTACAGAAGGTAAAGAATTAGGTGCACACCTTTATATGTTGACAGGTGGTGAACCAATGGTAAAGAAACAGGAATTATTAAAGTTATGTGAAAAACATAATGATTGTTTCTTTGTAGCTTATTCTAATTCAACATTAATTGATGAAGAACTATGTAAGAAGATTCAAAAGCTTGGTAACTTATCATTTATGTTATCCATTGAAGGAACTCCAGATACAAATGATATGAGACGTGGTGAAGGACATTACTCTGCAGTAATGAAAGCCATGGATCTTCTAAAGAAATATGGAATCGTATTTGGTACATCTATTTGTTACACAAAGGCAAATGTTGAAGCTGTTACTTCAGATGATTTCTTCCACATGTTATGTGAGAAGGGTGCACATTATGGATTCTATTTCCATTTGATGCCAATTGGTAACAACGCTGTACCAGAATTGATGCCAACTCTTGAACAAAGAAAATACATGATTGATAGAATCAGAAGTATTCGTACAGAAGAAAGTGATATTGAATTCTTCCCAATGGATTTCCAAAATGATGGAGAATTTGTTGGAGGATGTATCGCAGGTGGTAGAAACTATTTCCACATCAACTCTAATGGTGATGCAGAACCATGCGTATTCATTCACTTCTCTGATTGTAATATCAAAGATCATTCTATCTTAGAGATGTTACAGTCTCCATTATTCATGGCATATCATGAAGGACAACCATTCAACCGAAATCACTTACGTCCATGTCCTATGTTAGAAAATCCAGATCTATTATTAGAAATGGTACATAAGACAGGTGCACATCAAACAAATGAAGAATCTCCAGAAGAAGTTGAACATTTGTGT
Organism: Bulleidia sp.; assembly: GCA_963613355.1. Classification (GTDB taxonomy): domain Bacteria; phylum Bacillota_I; class Bacilli_A; order Erysipelotrichales; family Erysipelotrichaceae; genus Bulleidia. The sequence goes on from CAVDZA010000003.1 coordinate 9,110, forward strand.
GCTAAGACGCAAGATTATGCGAAAGCTTGGGCTCCGGTTGCGGATGAAATCTGGAATAGTCAAGAACATAAGAAACCTTCTTATGAAAACTATACAAAGGAAAAGAGAGAACATCCTGAACTTGCTGCATTTGAGCATGTAGATGGAACAAATCATATTGATACGGATATCAATTCTCCATATCAAAAGAACTGATTTTAAAGACATACTGAAAAAAGTATGTCTTTTTTTTAACTTTTTTTTGGAATTTCGAAAAAATCCGTGAATATTTAATTAGAGGCGAAAAATGCCTAGGAGGAAATTATGCAAGATTTAAATGAAATTAGAATTACAGGAACGATCGTAAACGAACCAAAGTTTATGAAAACGACAACGGATGGTGCTTTGGCACGTATGTCTGTTGCGGTACATCGTCCAGAACCGTCCAAATCGATTGATTTTTTGAATGTTATTGCTTGGAATGACACTGCGGAGTTTATTCAAAAGAACTTCCAGGAACAAAGTCGTATCTCTTTGGTGGGTACACTACAATACCAAAGATACAAAGCTGCAGATGGCACTGATAAACATGCGTATCGTATCGTAGCGACAAATGTAGTAGATCCTAGTGTACAAGAGGAAGAGGCATGAAGAAGTGGCTATTATTGTCACTTTCTTTCTCATCATTCTTCATTCTGCCCAAAGAAGAGATAACGCATACTTATGAGATACAAACAAATGTAGAAGGTATGAAGTATGGACTGTATGAGGATGAAGAATGTAAAACACCACTATTGGATGAAAATGATCAGGAAATCATCATTGAAATGGATGATCAAGAATCACAATCTATTATGATCCAACAAGATAAAGCTTACATAAAACAAATAGATACAGTAGATGGTTATTATTTAGATCCTGAAGTTTATGTTTTAGAAGAAAAGACAACATTACCTTCTTATCCAATTACGATAAAGTACATTTCAGATATCTATCCAATTACGTACCATCTATTTGAAGAAGACAAAGAAGTACATTCATGGACTGCTGATAAGGAAACGATTCCTGATATAACGTATATCGCTGGAAAGACTTATCAACTTCAAGAGGAAGTAGATGATCCTTATGTAAAAACAAATACTTTATCATTTACGATACCGAAGGAATATGATTTGAAATATGAGGGTACAGTTGAAGTTCAACATCAATCATTTGGAATCATTGATCTTAATATCTATGATGAGAAACCATTAAGTAATGTGACTTACACGTTATATCAAGATCCAGAAACAAAAGAAGCTATAAAAGATATTGATGGAAATGAATGTGTTGGAACGAGTGATGAGGAAGGAAAGATCCAATTTCAAGTTCAAGAAGGAACATACTATTTGAAACAAACAAACATCTCAGAGGATTACTATAACAACCCATCAATTACTGAAGTTAATGTAAGAAGTAAAGAAACGACAGAAGTAAAAATGATAGAACATCCTGTAGAAGTGTTGTTTTTGATGAAAGATATTAAGACAAATGAAATCATAGATTCTACATTATGGATCAATGAATTAAATAAGACTGTTCATTCAAATGAGAAGATAGCTTTAAAAAGGAATACAGAATATTCTTTGAAAGATGTAGAACATCCAAATGGATACTACACATTAGATGATTTCACATATACAACAAGTGAGACGTATCAAGATGAAGTCGTAGAACTATCCTATCAACCATTTGTGATGACTTTTCAAGTAGTTGATCAAGATACCAATAAAACAGTCAATGGTAGTCAATATGGAATCTATGATGAAAGTGGACAAGTAGTCTTATCCTTTCAAATGAATGGGCAATATCAAACAAGTGCACTACATGACGGTGTGAAATACACATGGAAAGAAATAGGACAAGTAGAAGGGTATCTTCCTATGAAAGAGAAATCCTTTGAAGTTACTTCTGATGAACAATCTCTTTTCATTCAATCTTATAAAATTCCATATACAATGATCTATGTTGATATCAAAGATACATCTGGTAAATCAATTGATGGTGTTGTTGGAATCTTTCAAGATAAGGCATGTACGAAACAAGTGAAAGATATTGATGGTAATCTCATAAACGATTCAAATAAAAAGAATGTTCGAAATGGAACCTACTTCATGAAATTGATAGAACTAGATAAACACTATGTTTGGAATGATGAAGTCAAAGAAATCAAGATCGATCATTCTAACAACCATTTTGGATATACGGTAGAACATGTAGGAATGGATGTGAAAGTTCAAACAGTAAAAGGAAATGAACTGAATGATGTAGAACTAGAACTGTTAGATGAAAGTGGAACAGTATTAACAAAGTTTTTCAATCAATCAATTCAAGATGCGTATTCATTGTTGGAAAGAGATAAGACATACGGAATACGTATTTCTCATATCAATGGTCTATACACGTATGAGAAATCAATAAAATCCTTTGTTTTAACGAAAGATCAATTGATTACATTTGAATGTGATCCTTACATCAATGTCAGCTTACAAGAAGGTGGAACATATGGATTGTTTAAAGATGTGAGATGTCTAGAACTTGGAGAAGATATCTATGGAAACCAAACAAAGAAGAGTGGGGATACTATTTCGTGGTTGATGAGAGAAGGTACATACTATCTAAAACAATTAGAAGTGAAAGATGGTTATTATCCAAATCAGGAAGTTCAAGAAATCCATTTGAAAGAAGGTACATGGTCGAATGTACTTCATCAAGAATCAACTAGGATCACATTAGATATTCAAATCAAAGATGAAGATCAAGAACTTGTTGGTGAATATGAATTATTGGATGAAGATGGAAATGTAAAAGATAGAATTACGCAATCTAATTCTTCTTATAATGCGGATTGGTTGAAAGCGGGTTCTTCAATTACGATCCATGAAGTAAAAGCACCTGCTGGATATAAAAACATTTCTACAGATATTACATACTCGATACCTAAAACGTGTCCTGAAGGAGTTCCTTCTATAGTAATGGAGTATGAGAAAGAAATATCTCCTGTAAAGACTTCTAAAATACAAAATGATGTTGTTGAAGAAATAGAGAAGGATTCGTCATTTCCATATTGGACAATAGGTTGTGGAATCATACTATGTGGAATCTTGATTGGTTACCTTGTGTATCGATATCGGAAATGATTTGTATTTGAAATCTTTGTTTTGTTAGAATATAGGCAGAGGTGTTGAATATGAAAGATATGAATGTTTATACAGTGAATGTAAAGTGTCCTAGTTGTGGGAAAGATAGTCCCTTTACAATGCATACATTGATAGATACTGCGAAAGATCCAAACGCTTTAAGTAAGTTGTTAAATGGGGATTACTTTAATCATGTCTGTCCAAGTTGTAAGACTGTTAGACCAGTAACATATTCTTGTATGTACCATGATGGTTCTAATAAGGTATTGATTGGTTTTGCGGATTCTGAAAAAGACTATGAAGATATGAAAGATAGTTTGAGTGGTGAAAGAAAGAATGACAAGTTAGATGAAGTATTATCACAATGGTTATCCACAAGTGAAGTACGAATCGTTCGTAGTGATTACGCTTTACAAGAGAAAGCTTTGATTTCTTATATTGGATTAGATGATAGGATCATTGAACTAGAAAGATATTCTTTATTAAAAGAACTTAAAAAGACAAGAAATGATGTTGTTGATCTGTTGTTTAATACAGGGAATAATGAGAAATATTTCTTAGTTCTTACAGAAACAGATATCTCTGAGAAGCTTCCATTTACAGATGAAAGATATCAACAGATTCAAGAAACCTATAAAGAAGTATTAGAGAATTCTAATGAACAAGTAATTGATTCTAACTGGGCAAAGAAAGTCATTGAAGGTTAAAGAAAAGGAAGATCATTCTTCCTTTTTCTGTATATAGAATAATTGTTTGATCATATGAGAAGTATCAATGAGGTTGTTGTAAGATGCTTGTTCATAATAATTGAGTAGTTGAGAGTAAGAATTGTCACTATCTACTGTAAAATAATTCCCATCCCAATCTTTACAACCCATCATTGTGATGACTGGTACTTTTGTGTATAACGTATTTAGATATTTTTGATAGTCTGTTAACTCAAGGTTCGCAACTTCACAAAGTAACGTAGAAAGATAATTAACAGATATCTCATCGATCCATCCTTCTGGAATATCATAATTCGCCCATAACACAAATCTAGTGATATATCGTTTTTGTTGTTCTTCATCTGTAAGATCAGATAACTTCTTTCCCATGACTTCTTCATAGAAAGCATCTTCAATGTATGGCTGATGATCACCATACATCAAAATGATCGTAGGTTCATCAACATTCTTAAAATAATTGATAAGTTGTTGAAAGGAATCATCTGTCTCTTTGATCAAAGAGAGGTATTGTTCTGTTTGTGGGTATGTTCCATCTGTGTTAGCTAGTTTTACTTGTTGGTACCAAGATCCAGCATCTTGATCATAAGAACTATGATTCTGCATCGTTATATTAAACAAGAAAAATGGTTTTGAAGTATCTCTTTCTTCATATAATTCTTCTACATGTTCGAAATCACTCTCATCCGAAACGAATAGACGTAACTTTTCAAAATCATTGTAGTCTCCATAACCAGTGTAACTATCAAATCCCATATCATTGTATACATTGATACGATTCCAGTTTTCTTTATAGTATGGATGAAAAGCAGCAGTGGAATAGCCTTGTGATTCAAGAGAAGAAACAAGGGAAGGTAATGTATTTTTAACATAGAGTTGATACGCATTTGAACCAATTGGTAAGAATCCCATAGAATTTCCAGTTAGGAATTCATATTCAGTATTACTTGTTCCTGTTCCAACCGTAGATACATAGCTATATCCACTAATACAATTTTCTTCCTCTTTTAGGCTATTGATATATGGCATATAATCTACCGTCGTATCAAAATCACCAATTACACTTAGATCTGAGAAGCTTTCGTTCATGATCGTGATGATATTTGGTTTTGTGACATCAGATGTAGATGAAGAATATGTTTGATTGGAATGTTGTAAAGCTGTCTGTAATATCGTAGGATCCTCTTCATTTGTAGAATCTTCGATATTCTTTTCTAATGTAGAAGTATCATAATCATCTGGCTGAGATAGATTTAAGTATCGTGTATTGACTAGAAATTCCGCTATGGCACCTTTGGCTTCATAACCTCTTGTTTGGTTGAAGAAGTCAGGAGTGGCTTTGAATACGGTAGCCACAAAGTCGGTACAATAGAATATTGAACAAACCGCTATGAATAAACAAGCACCTGTTACTCTTAAGGTGCGATAGAGTTTTGTCTTAGGATTCTTGATACATAGATTGGATAATTTCCAAATAAACACAACGATCGTAAATGAAATAATACATTCTTTTGTGATCTTAAAAGAGAAGGCGTTTGCGACATTTGTGGCAGTTGTGATGGCACTTAGATCCCAAGGAAGAAGTGGACCACCTTTATATTTCTTTACGTAATAGTTCGCAATTCCAAATACTTCTAGAAGAATAGAAATACTACGAATTGATATCTTTGTACTTCCAGATAATGAATAAATAAGAATGTAAAGAAGTAAGTTGATGAGATAATTCATGAGTACATTTCCAAACATATCAATATCCCATAACATATTTCCATTTAACATTTCTACTGCACATTCCATTAATAATGGTGCTAATAAAAATATCAATATTGTAAGGAACGGTCTATCTTTTTTCTTGATGAATGATAATAAGATGATTCCTAGTAAGAGTAGTATTTCTGATAGGATCCACAAATAAGAATAATCAACAAATAATAGAAATTCATTCTTATGAATGATGGAATAAATCATAATGATCATAGATATTCCTATTGATGTAATCACATTAAAATGTTTTTTTATGAAATTCATAGAAATAATTATAGTATTTATTTTGAAATCCTGTGTGAATTATTGATGATTACATAAAATGTTTTAGGTGTGATCTTTTGGAATGTATATATTTCATTTGAATCATTGTAGGAAGAATATTGGTTGAATGAATATTCTAGTAATGCGAAATCATTAGATAGATCAATTGTTGAACGAAATTTATATTTCATTGTATCTTCATCAATTTCAAAATCAATGAATGTAATTGGATGATGGATCTCTTGAGAAATGATAGAAGCTAGTTGTATACCTTTTTGATTTGTGGAATGATATAGATCATCTAGGATCTCAGAATGTACATTTTGTTGGTAGATATGATTTTCGTTTTTCTTATAAAGGATCCATTGAATATCTAAAAAGATATGATAGATCAATATCACAATTTTTAAGATCAAAGAAATAGGACCATTTAAGAAATGATATTGAAAAGAAAGGATAAAAGATAGGAAAGAAGTAATCGAAGCGATGCATAGACAAATAGATGATTGAGAGATGAAATGACCTGTAATAGATGAGATGATCAAAAACATAGAACCAATGATAGATAGATCATTGTATTGAGAATGAGATGATTCAATTCCTAATAAACAGATTCCTGTTAGAAATAAAAGAATAGAGATCCAATGTGATATTTCAAGGAATAAAGATTTCTTTTCAGGATCAATAGAATCAATTAATATGACATCTGTTTCTTGCGCTAGTTGGATCGCACTTTTCGTGAATGTATTATTTGTGATGACACAAGCTACATCACAATTATAAAAAGCACTGCCAGTAAAAGCTTGTTGTACGGCTTCATTTCCAACAGTAGATTCATAATACTTACATTGAAAGCCATATCGCTTTGCGTTCTTTGTTGCGATAATATCGATTCCTTGATCTTTGGAAGCTTGTGTTACTTGGATATTATGGTATCCATGTTTCTTTAACCAAGTCGCACAATACGCTTCATATTTATAACCATTCATATCATTTCTATTTTCGCATAATTATACTATAATCTTATATATGAAAAAAAGATTAATAACTTGTTTAAGTGCCACTTTATTGGTTTGTGTAGGATGTTCAAAAGGAACAGAGACTTCAACTGCCACAAATAATAGCTCTAGTAATATCTGGCACGTATTACCAACGATTGATTCAACAACGGTATTGAATCTTACACCTTTTTCACAAAAGATCATTCGTGATGGAGAAAAAGAAGTTTCCTTGATCTATGATCAAACGGGATATTTAAATGAATGTGTAAATGATTCTTATACAGATAACGCAATCATCGTTCAAAATGATGATGCCCAAAGCATTTATGATTATGATGGAAATCTATTATATACATTAACTTCAAATGTATCAGATACATTTAATGAAGAAGGAATCGTAACAGGATACGCATATACTTCTAGTGATATGAATTATTTTTCAGAAGTATTTGGATGTAAAAATCAAAAAGATAACGCTGTCGTATTGAGTACAGATTTTACATCCGTTACAGAAATATCAAGTGATTCATTCATTTATCATCCATATGATGGTAATCAACTATTTGATGATATTGCCATTCAAAGTGGAAAGATTGGAATCTTATCACATCTAAAAAGTAGTGATGGAGAAGATCAAAGTGGTTATGAATTCACAGAGTATACAAAAACAACATTACCAGACATGTATATCGCAAAGTCCATTGATTCTAGCTGCAATGTCAAAGAGACGGTCGTGGCTGATAAAACTGGAAAAGTGTTAAGCGTTGTGGATGGAGAAGTATATTCAAAGAATGGTGGAACATTTGTGAATGGTTACTACCCTGTCTATCAAAGTGATGATGAAGAAAAGAAGATTGCGATCGTTCACGCAAGTGATGGGAATCAGATTACAGACTATGCATATTACGATGTAGGTTATTTCGAAGATGGATATTGCCCTGTACAAAACAAAGAGGGGAAATGGGCATATATCAATGAGAAGGGTGAAGAGGTTACAGACTTTATCTTTGATTCTGCTTCTTCTCTCTATCAAGGTAAAGCTTGGATCGTGAAAGACAATAAAGCTGGTATCTTGAACGTATCTTCTTGTGAAAAAGGAAAGTTGAGTGAATCTATCTATTCTGAAACGAATAGTGACGCTCCAGTAGCACCTCAGCCTACGAATGAACCAAGTGATTCTTCAGATTCTAAAGTGATTGGTACATTAAAGATCAATGTTTCTTCTCTAAATATTAGAAAAGGTGCTGGAACAAGTAATGAAACGAATGGTACCGCAACAGATGGAGAGACCTATGAAGTATTTGAAACAAAGGATGCGGATGGTTATACATGGTATCGTATTGGCGAAGATAAGTGGGTCGCTGGAAATGATGAATGGGTAACTTATACAAAGAAATAGGAGATTTAAAATGATTTTAGCGTTTATTTTATTGGCAGGTGTCATTGTAGGATTCTTTGCGGGTGCTAGTGTTTATTCCTATAAGCATACAGAAATAAAAACACCTTTTATCTACATTAAATTAGTGATTTGTGCTGTAGTAATCGTTGGTGGAGTGATCTATTTCTTCACAAAAGATTGGTACCAAGCGTTTTGTTTAGTGTTAGGTGTAGCTGTTGGAATGAGCCCTTACTTGACTATCAAGAATAAAGAAGAGAATACGGATGATAAGAGAGATGAATGAATCTCTCTTTTTATGTTAAAATCTTACTTAGAAAGTAAAGGTGGATCATATGCCAAAAGTAAGTGTAATCGTTCCAGTTTATAATGGAGAAAAAGCAATTGAAAGATGTATTCGTAGTATCTTAGATCAAGAATATAAAGATCTAGAATGTATTGTGGTGGATGATGGATCGAAAGATTCATCTCCTGCGATCTTAGATCGTTTAGCGAAAGAAGATGAAAGATTGAAAGTCATTCATAAAGAAAATGGTGGTGTATCAAAAGCTAGAAATACAGCACTAGAAGCAGTGAGTGGCGAGTATGTTCAATTCTTAGATGCGGATGATTGGATTCCTACAGATTCTACAAAGTTATTAGTTAGAACAATGGAAGAAAGTGGTGCTGATCTAACGGTTGGATACTTTTATCGTGTCGTAGGAGATAATGTAGCGATTCAAGGTAGTATCACAACAAGTAATGTATTATCTCTTCAAGAGTATGCACAATTTATGATGGCTACTCCTGCTGATTATTACTATGGTGTTTTATGGAACAAGTTATATAAGGCAGATATCTTTAAGAAATATGAATTAAAGATGGATGAAAATGTAAGGTTTGCGGAAGATTTTATCTTTAACCTAGAATATTTATTACATGTTGAAAAAGTAGCTCCATTAAAGGCTCCTGTATATTACTATGTTAAGACAGAAGGATCTTTGGTATCTCAAGGAATGTCATTGTCTAAGCTATACCAAATGAAGACGAATGTGTTTACATACTATAATGATTTTTATAAGAATGTATTAGATGAGAAAGAATATCGTAAGGATCGTTTACAGATTGCGAGCTTTTTGATTGATGGTGCGAGAGATGAATTCGCAATTGGAGGTTTACCTGGTGTTAAAAAACTAGGGGAAGAAAGGATCCAAGCGAAATATACGACAAGTAAAGATTCAATGTTAGCTTTTGCGTATTATCTCAATAAGGCATTTGATCAAAAGTTGAATACGATCGCTACACAAAATGAATTGACTTTAAATGAGATGAAAGTATTATCTGCGTTAATTGATGCGGATAGTGTAAATACAGTAGATGATATTGCGGACTTTACAGGTATTTCATCTTTCAATGTATCTATGATCATTACGAAACTAAATCTAAAGAGAATGGTCTCTGTGGACGCAAGTGAAGGAAAGACATACATCAAACTAGAAGATAAAGCGGAACCAATTCATAAAGAAATTAGATCTGCCATCAATGATCTAGAAGATATCGTTTTTGAGAACATTCCAGAAGAACAGAGTGAAAAGTTTAATGAAATGATTCTTCAAATGATCCAAAACATGAGAAAGATCGTATGAAAAAAGATATTCAAAAAGAATCTCTTCTTTTTCAGGGAAAAGATAAATGGCATACAAATTCTATTGATGGAAAACAAGTCACTATGCATGATGGACCTAATGGATTGCGTATAGAAATTGACGATTCATTAGGGTTTCCAATGAGTAGACCTTCTATCTCTTATCCAACAGAAGCACTTATGGGATGTTGTTTTGATCGTGCCTTACTAAAAGAGTATGGAAATATATTGGCGGAAGAGTGTATTCAATCCAATACGGATATTCTATTAGGACCTGGGATCAATCATAAAAGAAGTCCACTAGGTGGTAGAAACTTTGAATACTTTTCTGAAGATCCTGTCTTAAGTGGAGAACTTGCGACAAGCTATATCAATGGTCTACAAGAAAAAGGAATTGGAGTCTCTTTAAAACATTTCGCAACGAATAATAGAGAATATGGAAGAATGGTATGTGATAGTGTCATTGATCAAAGAACACTTCATGAATTATATTTAAAACAATTTAAGATTGCGGTAGAAAAGGCACATCCTTGGACGATCATGAATGCCTACAACAAACTGAATGGTATTCATTGTACAGAACATAAAGAATTGATGGATGAAGCGAGGAGCTGGGGCTTTGATGGTGCTTTTGTGTCTGATTGGGGCGCAGTGTATGAACCTGTATCTTCCTTGAAAGCTGGCTTAAATCTAGAAATGCCAGGTGGTAATATAGGCGCAGATGAATTGATCAATGAGGCAATTCATAAGAATATCATTGAAGAATCGATCCTTTATCGATCTAATCAATATTTGAGAACATTATCTACACGTTGTGGGAATTATGAAGAGAAAAGGTTTGACCGTCAAAAACATCTTGCGTTTGCGAAAAAGGCTGCGGAAGAATCCATAGTCTTATTAAAGAATGAGAATCATATCCTTCCTCTTAAGAAAGATGAATCCATCTTGGTCGTAGGTCCATTTGCGAAATACGCAAGGTATAAGGGTGCAGGTAGCTCAGGTGTCATGAGTGATAGTTTAGATAATATCTATTCATCCATGAGAAGCATATCTAATAAAGTTACATATGTGGATGGATATCATATGAAGTATGAATCTATCGATGAGACTTTATGTAATGAGGCAGTAAAGAATGCAGAAAAGAATGATAAGGTTGTTGTGGTCGTAGGTCTTTCTAACCGAAAAGAAACGGAAGGGATGGATCGTTATACACTTTCTTTACCAGAAAACCAATTAGATCTCATTCAAAAGATCAAACAAGTCAATGATCATATCATTGTTGTATTACAAACAGGTTCCCCTGTACTACTACCATTTAAAAATGATGTACAAGCTATCGTATTACCATACTTAGCAGGAGCTAGAAGTGGTCTAGCGACAACTTCTATTTTGTATGGAGATGTATGTCCAAGTGGAAAACTGGCAGAAACATGGCCTCATAGAGAAAAGAATGTCCCTTGTCAGAAATGGTTTTCAAATGATCGATTTGAAACACAATACAGAGAAACGATCTTTAGTGGATATCGTTACTATGATACGTTTCATGTTCCAACAGAGTATGATTTTGGATATGGTCTAAGTTATACGAGTTTTGAATATTCTGATGTAAAAGTAGAATTGAAGGATGATCATATATGTACGAGCGTAACGATCAAAAATACTGGTACATGCCAAGGAAAAGAAATCGTTCAAGTTTATATGTCATTGCCAGATTCTAAGATTACTCGATGTAATCATGAATTGATTGATTTTGAGAAAGTTGATCTAAGACCAAATGAAGAAAAAACAATTCTATTAAAAACAGAATTATCTGTTTTACAATATTATGACGTTCAAAAGAATGATTGGGATACTGAAGAAGGAAACTATGTCATATCAGTAGGATCATCCTTAAAAGATTTGCCTTTCCAACAAAGTGTCTTTATTCCTGGTAATTCAGAACCTTTTTCAACGCTAAAAAAAGATATGTTCCATGTTGAAAGAGGTGCTTTGACCGTTCATACAAAAGATTATATTTCAATCTTAGGACATCCTTTACCTGAGAAACGACAATCATATCCGTTTACACCAGACACAACGATCAAAGAACTTCAAGAAAAGAAACTTGGGAAGTTCATTTATTCCATTGCCAAGTCTGTTGCGAAATCTGGATTTGTGGAAGGAATGGATGAAATGGCATTGGATGATACTTGTATTCGACAAATGATATGGTTGAATGGTATCAATTGGAAGACAGTAGAGTTAGCTGTTTCTTATATGAACAAACATCATTTTGGAGTATTAAAGAAATTGATGAAGACGATTCAAAAATAACAAAAGTCGGTAGAAATACCGACTTTATTCGTTAATCTCCAAATGAGATGCCTAATGATTTCGCTTCTTTGATGATATTTGCGTTAGGATCAACTGTTTTGAGATTGCCTGCGACTTCTTTGAGAGGAACCGCAACCATTTCTCTATTCTTGTATCCTACCATGACACCATACTTTTCTTTTAATACGTACATACCCGCAACAGCACCAACTCTTGAAGCGAATACACGATCGTATGGATCAGGAGCTCCACCACGCTGAACGTGTCCTGGAACTGTAACTCTAACTTCTCTTCCTGTCTTTGTCTTGATCAAATCAGCTAATTCATAAGATGGAGAAGGGAAGGCGTAGTTTTTAAGTTTCTTCTTATATTCTTTTTTAGAAAGAGCAGCATCTTCTTTTGAGATAGCTCCTTCAGCCATCGCAATGATCGTAAATCTCTTACCATTCTTATCTCTATCTTCAATTGTTTGAATGACCTTATCAATGTCATATGGAATCTCAGGTAATAGGATGATATCAGCTCCACCTGCGATACCAGCGTTCAATGGAAGCCATCCAACCTTGTGGCCCATGATTTCAACGATGAATACACGTCCATGGGAGTTAGCTGTTGTATGGATTTCATCAATACATCTTGTGGCGATATCAACTGCGGATTGGAATCCAAATGTCATATCTGTTCCCCAAGTGTCATTATCAATTGTCTTAGGCAAAGTGATGACATTTAAGCCTTCTTCACTTAATAGGTTCGCAGTTTTTGTGGAACCATTTCCACCTAACATGACCAAACAATTCAACTGAAGCTTGTAGTAAGTTTCTTTCATTGCGGCGACCTTATCTAAGCCATTAGGATCTGGATCATGGATCTCTTTGAATGGAACTCTAGAAGTACCTAGGATCGTACCACCAACCGTTAAGATATTTGAGAAATCATCATCACTTAATAGTCTGAATCTTCCATACATTAAACCTTTATATCCATCTTCAAATCCATAGAATTCTACAGGTTCTTTGGCGTTGTTTGTGACAGCTTTATAGACACCACGCATTGTTGCGTTTAATGCTTGGCAATCACCACCACTTGTTAGCATTCCTACTCTTAACATATTATTCGTCTCCTTTAGTGAATCTTGTTAATTCAATTTTATTACTTTGTTGATATTCAAACAAGATTGTTATTGTAAGATTTATGTTATTATTTTGGTAATGAAGGAGAATATTATGTTGAAAGGTGCTATTTTTGATCATGATGGATTGATGTTTGATACGGAAAAGATCTGGCAAGCAAATTGGAAACAAGTTGCGGATGAAATGGGAATCGTATTACCAGAAGAATTTAAAAGAGATATCTGTGGTTCTAGTGGACAACATATGTTGGATGTGATCCAGAAATATTATGGTGTGGAAGATGGAACGAATATTCGTGATAGAGTCAGACAAGGTGTCTTTGATGATGAAGCTAAGCATATTGATATGAAAGAAGGATTGATGGATATCCTTGAGATGTTTAAAAAGAATGGTGTCAAAATGGCAGTCGCATCATCTTCACAAAAAGAAATGATCGTTAGAAATCTAAAGAACGCAAATGTAGAAGATTACTTTGAGGTCGTTGTTAGTGGACAAGAAGTGGAACATGGTAAACCAGCCCCAGATATCTTCTTATTAGCAGCAGAAAGATTAGGATTGGATCCAAAGGATTGTTATGTGTTTGAAGATGCGTTTAATGGTGTCAAGGCTGGTGTAGCTAGTGGCGCTAAAACGATCATGGTTCCAGATCTTCTCCAACCTACAGAAGAGATCCGACAAGAAGTAACAGCTGTATGTAAAACACTTAAAGAAGCAGCTGAACAAATTGAGACAAATGTCATTGAATGAAGAGTTCATCTCTTCATTTTTTTTGTTTGAAGGTTTATCATTGAAAGCGAGGTATTTTTTATGGAAAAGACATATCGTGTATTTGTTGTGAATCCAGGTTCTACTTCCACAAAAGTAGCGTATTTTGAAAATCAAAAGTGTATCGTTTCTAGAAGTATCTTTCATGATTCTTCTAAATTGATGACTTATGAAACGATCAATGATCAATTAGATTATAGAATGTATGGAATTCGTCAATTCTTAAAAGATAGTCGTATCGATCTAACAGGAATCGATGCGGTCGTTGGTAGAGGTGGACCATGTTACGCATGTGAAAGTGGTACATATGAAGTCAATGATAAATTGATCGAAGATACAAAGAATGTAAAGGGACATTTCTATCATAGTTCTATGTTAGGCGTTCAATTAGCGAAGCTGATTGCGGAACAATATAACTGTATTTGTTTGATGGTGGATCCTCCGATCGTAGATGAACTATCTGATCTAGCTAGAGTGACTGGTGTGAAAGATACATATCGTAGAGCGACAGCGCATACTTTAAATGCGAAAGCTACAGGTAGGGTCTACGCTGAAGAAATCGGTAAGAAATATGAAGATCTGAACTTGATCATTGCGCATATTGATGGTGGTATTTCTATCACTTGTCATGATCATGGAAGAATGATAGACGCAAATGATGCGGGTGGTGGTGAAGGACCATTCACGCCTACAAGAATGGGCTCTATGGCTGTTACTGATGTCTTGGATTATTTGTTTGATAAAGATCCAAAAGAAGTAAGAGAACTATGTTCTCAAAGAGGTGGTCTATCCAGTTGGTTTGGAACATCTGATTCTTCTAAGATCTACTATGAAATGATCAGACGTGGTGATAAGAAAGCGGAAAGAGTTTGGAATGCGATGATCTATCAATGTTCCAAATGGATCGCAATGATGTCTGCGCCACTTAAAGGAAAAGTAGATGCGATTCTTTTGACAGGAGGACTATTAAGAATTCCTGGTGTAATTGATACGATTACAGAAGATTGTGGTTGGATAGCTCCAATTAAAGCGTATCCTGGTGAATTTGAACATGAGGCCATGTGTGATGCGGCTCTTAGAGTATTAAGAGGAGAAGAACAACCAAAAGAGTATACAGGCAAACCTGTATGGAAAGGTTTTGAAGAGTGATCTTTAGATCACTTTTTTTGAAAGACATGAAGAAATTATTAACGATATTCTTTTCTATTATCTTGTTGACGGGATGTACATCTACACATAAATCAGATATGTCAGGTTATGATGACTTTACAGACAAAGATCATGTGTTTTATGACATGAGTGTTAAAGAAATGATTCAAAAGATGGATGATAAAGAAACATTTACTGTATATTTTGGATTTTCAGAATGTCCATATTGTAATGAAGCGATGCCTGTCTTAAATGAAGTCGCAAAAGAAAGGAATCAAGAAGTTGGATATATCAACACTAGAAAAGTTCCTTCATGGGAATCTAATATGGATATTGATGATTATGATCAAGTCGTTGAAGTGTTAGGAGAGTATCTGACATATGATGATGAAGGAAAGAAACATCTTTATACACCACATGTATTCTTTATCAAGGATGGTACAGTCGTTCAACAACAGGAAGGTGTTGGGGATGGTACAGACTCTTTAAAACAAATCTATGAAGAAGGGTTTGATAAGTTAAAATAAAAAACGTTATTTTATAATAACGTTTTTTTATTCTACAGCTTTGTTTCCTTCTACGTTACTTGGACCAAATCCATATGGAAGTAATGTATCAAGATCTTCTTCAATAAAGTCATCTTCTGTTTTCGCTAGAATGACATTTAGGTTCTTTCCGCCAAACTCAAATAACGCTTGTCTACAAACGCCACATGGAGAAGTGATCTGTTTATTGATTTCACCTGTTTTTGCGCCAACGATTGCGATATCTGTAAATTCTGTTACACCTTCTGATACGGCTTTGAATAAGGCTGTTCTTTCAGCACAGATCGTAGGTGTAAAGGATGCGTTTTCAATATTACAACCTGTAAAGATCCTTCCATCTTTTGCGCGTAAGGCTGCACCAACTTTAAAGTCACTGTATGGTGTGTACGCAAACTTTCTAGCTGCGAATGCCATTTTGATCAAATCTTTCTTTTCTTCTAATGTTAATGTTGTACTCATAAGATAAACTCCAATTTCTAATAATATTGTATAATAATTTTCGCATGGAGAATAAAAATGATTTTATCTTTAGAAGATGTTAGTTATAAATACGCAGTTACACCGATCCTTGATCATGTTGATTTTGTGGTGAATGAAACGGATAAATGGGGCGTTGTAGGATTGAATGGTGCTGGAAAAAGTACATTATTAAAATTGATGGCACAAAAAGAACTACCAGATTCAGGTACAGTCAATGTATTAAAGAAGTATAAGATTTCTTACTGTCCACAAACAATGGAGTTTCAAGAAGGATTATCTATTTATGATACTGTTCTTTCTTATATGGAAGAGAAGGTAGAAGATTATGAAATCAAAGCTATCTTAAATAAACTAGGGCTAACGAATTATGAAGAAAAGATCGATATCTTATCTGGTGGTCAAAAGAAAAGAGTAGCTTTAGCGATATCTTTGATCAAAAAAGCAGATCTTTACTTGTTGGATGAACCTACAAACCACTTAGACCAAGACATGATCGTATGGTTAGAAAAGTACCTACAAAGAGTATCTAAAGCTATCGTGTTAGTTACACATGATCGTTACTTTCTTTCTCGTATCACAAATCATATCGTAGAAGTGGACCAAGGACATTTATATACCTATGTTGGAAATTACGCAGATTATTTAGAACAACGAGAAATTCGTTACCAACAAGCTTTAACACAAGAACATAAAAGACAACGTTTTTTAAAGACTGAAATCGAGTGGATACGTGCAGGAGCACAAGCTAGAAGTACGAAACAAAAAAGCCGTATCGAACGTTTTAATAAGATTGCGGAAATGGATACAATCAAACAAAGAGATACATTAGAATTGAAATCTGCATCGACTCGTTTAGGAAACAAAACGATCATATTAGATCATATTTCTAAATCATATCCGAATAAACCATTATTTCATGATTTTTCTTATAACCTGATGAGAATGGATCGTATTGGAATCATTGGACCAAATGGTTGTGGAAAAAGTACATTGTTAAAAACGATAATGGGGCAGATCCAACCAGACACTGGAACGGTTACGATTGGTGAAACGGTCAAGATTGGATATTTCGCACAAATGAATGAAGTATTTGAAGAGAATCAAAGAGTCATTGATTATCTAAAAGAATATGGTGAAGTTGTATATACCGCAGATCACGAATCGATTACTGCTTCTCAAATGTTAGAAAGATTCCTATTCTACAAAGAGGAACAATATAAACCTATTTCAAAATGTTCTGGTGGGGAAAAGAGAAGATTATATCTTTGTTCGATACTTATGCAGGCACCAAATATCTTGATATTAGATGAACCTACAAATGATCTAGATACAGAGACTTTAACGATCCTAGAAGATTACTTAGAACAATTTGAAGGTGCAGTGATAACTGTATCTCATGATCGTTACTTCTTAGATAAGATTGCGGATCGATTGTTTGTGTTTGAAGATGGAAATATCAATATCAAACAAATGACATATTCCGATTACTTGGAATCAAAAGAAAAACAAGTGAAGAACGTTTCTACACAAGAAGTTAAGAAATCAGAATTAAAACCAAATAAACATCTAACGTACATGGAAAAGAAAGAATTAGCACAGTTAGATGAACAGTTGCCACTTTTCGAACAAGAAGTAAAACAATTAGAAGAACAACTGAATGGTGTATCTGATTATGAAGAAATCAAAAAGATATCGGATGAATTAGAAGAGAAAAGAGCACGATTAGAAGAATCGGAACTTAGATGGATGGAATTATCTGAGAAGGCAGAATAAAAAATGGAGATCATTGATCTCCATTTTGTTTTCTTATGCGATTGCGGCATCTAACGCAATCTTGATCATATCTGTGAATGACTTCTCTCTTTGTTCTGGGGTTGTTTCTTCAGGTGTAACAAAAGAATCAGAAATCGTTAAGATACAAGAAGCGTTCTTACCTAATACCTTAGCGTTTGAGAATAACGCAAAGCTTTCCATTTCTACTGCTAGGCACTTCTTTTCAGCAACTGTCTTTAGATATTCTTTACTTTCACGATAGAATACATCAGATGAGTGAATACAACCAACTTGTGCTTCGATGCCAAGATTCTTAGCACTTTCAATCAATTTCTTGTTTAATTCATCACTTGGATATTGGATATCAGAAGTGTTTCCACATTGTTCTTTTGCGTATGATGATTCTGAGTAAGCACTATCTGCGATAACGACATCAAATAATTTTAGTTCAGGAACATATCCACCTGCAGAACCTACACGAATGATATTATCAACATCATAGAACTTATAAAGTTCATAAGAGTAGATACCAATGGAAGGCATTCCCATTCCACTTGCCATGACCGTAACTGGCTTACCTTTCCAAAGTCCTGTGTAACCTTGTACACCTCTTACATTATTGACGAGTTTTGGATCCTCTAAAAATGTTTCCGCGATAAACTTTGCGCGGAGTGGATCACCAGGCATTAATACTGATTTGGCAATCTCACCAACTGCTGCACTATTATGTGGTGTTGACATAAATAATCCTCCTAAATTTTGTATAACCATTATAACAAAAAAGATCCTTGAAGGACCTTTTGAATTACATTTTTGATGATTTCGCACCTTTCGCGCTATTCTCTGAGAAAGTAGATAATAAGTTCGTATCATAAGAGAAAGTCATCTTACTTCTTCTACGTTCTCTATCAAGTGCTAGATTGACTAGGTTATCCATGAGTTCTGTAAAGGACATGCCTTCTTCTTTCCATAGATAGAAAGCTAAAGAACCAGGAATCGTATTGATTTCATTGACATAGACCTTCTTTGTTTCTTGATCCATCATGAAGTCGATACGACATACACCAGCTGCACCTAATACCTTAAATGTTTGAAGCGCTAGCTTTTGAACGAGCTTTGTTTGTTCATCGCTGATTGGGGCAGGAACGATTCTAGCAGTAGAAGCCATTCCAGCATCTTTACTACCACTCTTACTTCCTTTACTTCCTTTTCCACCACCTTGGTATTTATCTTTGTAGCTTAACAATTCATCACCAGATACAGAACCAACTTGTTCAATGACACTGGCTCTAGCGTTAGCGCCATCACCTAATACAGAACAATTCAATTCAACCATTGGTTTAACGACTTTTTCAGTAATGACTTTTTCATCATATTGACGTGCATCTTCAAAACATTCTAGATATTCTTCATCATTGTGTGCAATTGCGATACCAACAGAAGAACCTGTTCTAGCTGGCTTTAAGATGACAGGGTAGATCAACTTATGTACCTTATCTAAGATCTCATCTTTATTCGTGTCGATTTCACTTCCATATACCCAAAACCAGTCAGTGATAGGAAGACCATTATCTTTCAAGATATGTTTTTGAAGTACCTTATCTTGACCAACAGCTGCACCATATAGATCACATCCAGCGTAAGGAACTTTCAACATTTCAAAGAAACCTTGGATCGTTCCATCTTCACCATTTGTTCCATGCATAACAGGGATCGCTACATCGATCGTTCCTAATTCCTTCTTTCCAAATAAAGAAGTCTTAACAGGTTTGATAACGACTTTGTTGTCTTCTAATACGATTGATACTTGTGTTAGCTTTCCTTCTAACTCAGATAGATCCTTGTAGCTAGCCATATCTGTTAGTTCTTCACCAACATATAATTTTCTGCTTTTCGCTACATATACTGGAATTACATTATATTTTTCTTTATCTAATGCATTCATTGCCTGATGAGCTGAGATGATACTGACTTCATGTTCTACAGTTTCACCACCAAAGAATACGCCTATATTTAATTTCATACTATTCCTCCAACATAAATATTATACTAGATTTTTTCTAACATGACAGAATCAGAGAATTGTTTTTGGAATATAGAGAAAGAAAATGTAAAATAGTTATGAGGTGATTTTCTATGAAAAGAACACTAGTATTAAGTGGTGGTGGCACAAAAGGTATTTATGAGTTTGGTGTATTGATGGCATTAAAAGATCTTGGCTTAGATGATTTTGATAAAGTCATCGGTGTATCTGTTGGCTCTTTAAATGCCGCAATGGTCGTTCAAAATGATTATGATAAATTAGAGGATATGTATTTACATTTATCTGCGGATAAGATCGTGAATGGTTTTGTTCCTACGGATATGTCATTAAAGAATATCATTAATGAAAGGGAAGAATTTGTTCCTTCTTTACAATATTACATTAAAGAACATGGTATCGATGTTCGTCCATTTTATGATTTTGTTCATCAATATTATGATCCAGAGAAATTCTTTTCTTCAAAGTTAGACTTTTCATGTGTAACTGCTACAAAGAAAGAACATAATGGTGTGTTTATCACAAAAGAAATGATGAAAGAACATGGTGAAGATTGGTTGATTGCGTCTTGTTCTGCTTATCCTGCATTTCCAGTAAAAGAAATTGATGGAATTGAATATGTTGATGGTGGATATTATGATAATTGTCCAATTGATTATGCGTTGAGAGATGGAGCAGATGAAGTCGTTGCGATAGAGATGGGTGAAAAACCACTCCATCCTCATTACTTAAATCATCAAATGATCCATTTGATCTATCCAAGATATCCTTTGTATGATTTCTTGTGCTTTGATCATGATAAGATGCAAATGGCGAAGGTCTTAGGATATAACGATACAATGAAATACTACAAGAAGTATTATGGTCATCGTTTCACATTCCATAAATTCAAGTTACCAAAGTATTTCCAAGAACTTCAAAAAAGCTATTTGATATTAGAAGCTAATATTAAGAATGCGACATCTATTAATGAAAGATTCCGTTCTGAACATGTCATTACTGATTTGTTGATGGAAAGAATGTATGTATCTCACTTAAGTGATAAATTGTATTTTTATGGAATGTTGGATGCGTTAATGGAACAGTGTGAGATGGATGAAACGAAAGTCTATACATTTGATGAGGCAAGAGATGAGATCGTATCAAATTATGCCAAAGCAGCCTATGAAGATTATCCATATAAGCCATCTTTAAATCCTTCTGAATTTGTAAACTATTTATCTACATTAGATAAGAAGACAATTGTTAAAACAATCCTTCATTCAATGTTCTATCCTGAACATGAACTAATCAGTGAAAGTATTCGTTTGACAGTGTATCCTTTTGAGAGTGCTTTAGCACAATTCTTATATATTATGATGAAACATCTAGGAGATAAATGATGAACAAGATTGCGAAATTTGAAAAAGTATCTTATGAACAATTTGAAAAAGATTGGTTAAAGAACATTGGTGGAAAGAAAGAAGAAATCAAAGAGATCTATGATTCGATCCAACTACCACGTAGAGCGACAAAACAATCTGCGGGATATGATTTTTACGCACCAACAAAGATTACGATGGATCCTGGTGATGTATTATTAGTTCCAAGTGGAATTCGTGCTAAAATAGATGACGGTTATGTGTTGATGTTATATCCAAGAAGCTCACTTGGATTTAAGTATCGCATGCAGCTAAACAATACTGTTGGTGTCATTGATGCGGATTATTATAACGCAGACAATGAAGGACATATCATGTGTAAGTTTTTCAATGATTCAAGAGAAGGTAAACAATTGAACGTTGAGGCAGGGCAAGGTATGGTCCAAGGTATCTTTATGGCATTTGGAATCACTGTAGATGATGAAGCGAATGAAGAAAGAACTGGTGGTATTGGTTCTACGACAAAGTAAATAGAAAGAAGAATACGTATGATTGATGAAAAAGTATGGAAAGAGATAGATGAAAGGGAACCTATTCCAGCTCATATCTATGAGAGAATGGAATCTCTTCGTAAAAAACATAAAGAAGTCATTGAGGATGAATGGATCAAACGCCCAACCCAGATCGAAGCCATTCGTAAAGCTGGTGTCATTAATACAGGTGTATTAGATGAAGTAGGAAAACAGATCCATGTTGGAATGAGTACACAAGAAATCGATGATATCGTTTCTCAATATACAAAAGAACATGGTGGTATCTGTGCTCCATTAAACTATGAAGGATTTCCAAAAAGCGTATGTACTTCCATTAATTCAGAAGTTTGCCATGGAATTCCAGCACGTCATAGAAAGCTTAGAGATGGAGATATTATAAATGTAGACTGTACAACGATCTTAGATGGATATTATGCCGATGCATCTAGAATGTTTATGGTTGGTAATGTGAGTGAAGAAAGAAGAAGACTTGTTGAAGAAACAAAGAAGTGTCTAGAAATTGGCATCCAAGCTGCACAGCCTTGGGCTACTGTTGGTGATATTGGCTATGCGGTAGCGAAGTATGCACACTCAAAAGGATATTCTGTTGTTAGGGAATTAGGTGGACATGGTGTAGGAATCGACTTTCATGAAGATCCATTCGTAGCACATGTTGGTTCAAAAGGAAAAGGAATGGTATTAGTGCCAGGTATGATCATTACGATCGAACCTATGATCAACGCAGGAAAGGCTGCAGTAGAAATCGATCCATACAATAACTGGACGATCTATACAAGAGATGGTTCTGATTCTGCCCAATGGGAACATACGATCCTTATCACAGAAGATGGAAATGAAATCTTGACATACTAAAAGATCCGAGAGGATCTTTTTCTGTGGTAGAATAGATACAGAGGTATTTATTTCATGAATGAAACAATTTATGTTACTGGACATAGACATCCGGATTCTGATGCGATATGTGCAGCAATTACTTATGCTGATTTGTTGAATCGAACAGGAAAAAAGGCAATTGCGTGTAGACAAGGTCCTTTAAACGAAGAAACAAAATTTATATTAAAAAGATTTGGATTAGAAAATCCATTGTTAAAAACAGATGCGAGAGCACGTATTTGTGACATCGATATTGATAAACCAACGATCATTAAAAAAGATGAAACGGTACATCATGCTTGGCATGTCATGTTACAGACACAGAACCGTTCTTTGGTCGTGAATGATGATGAAGGTAATCTATGCGGTGTTTGTACGACAAGTAATCTAGCGAGTGTTAGAATTCATCCGGATGCGGATCTTGTTTCCTTGATGGCTACTGCGACACTTGATAATATCGCTAGGACGATTGGTGGAGAAATCATTTATCGTCCAGAACATTTCTCTACAAATGGTGTCGTTCATATCTTGACATTAGAGTCACATGAAATGGATCTGTATGCGTTGAATGATGGAATTTCTATCTTATCAAGTGGTGTTGAGAAACAAAAGAATGTAATCAACCGTGGTTGTAAGTGCTTGGTCGTTACGTGTGGTGCAGATACAGATCCTAGTGTATTAGAACTAGCGAAAGAAAAGGAATGTGCCATCGTAAAGACGATCAATGATACGATGAATACTGCACGTGTCATTACGGAAAGCTACAGTGTTGAACAAGTCATGCATAAAGATGTCATTACATTTAATGAAAATGAATATGTTGAAGATGTCGCAATGAAGATGAATAATTCTCGTGTACGTTCTTATCCTGTTGTGAATGATGAAGGAGAAGTCGTTGGTGCGATTTCTAGATACCATACTAGAAACTATCAGAAGTTAAAGGTAGCACTTGTTGACCATAGTGCAGTCAATCAAACGTTCCAAAATATTGATATGGCTGAAATCGTAGCTATCGTAGATCACCATCATATTGGGGATGTTCAAACACAAATGCCAATTGAATATCGAAATCATAGATGTGGTTGTACATGTACGATCATTGCGAAGATGTATCGAGAAAATGGAATCGAACCAGATCCTACGATGTGTGGCTTGATGATGTCTGCGATATTATCAGATACGCTAAACTTCAAATCCGCTACAACAAGAGATGAAGATAAAGAAACTGTGAAGTGGCTTGCGGAAAGAGCTGGCATTGAAGATGTGGATGCCTACGCAAGGGAAATGTTAGGAGCTTCTGTAGCGTTGAATGATGCTACTCCACATGAAATCTTGACACGTGACTTAAAGAACTATGAGATCGGTAAATATCATTTTGCGATTGGACAGACGAACTATTCTAGATTAGATGAAGTTCAGAAGATCCTTCCTCAGTTCTTAGAGAATATGGAAAAGGAACAAAAAGAGGATAAACTGGATATTCTTGTAATGTTGTTTACGGATGTAATGGGTGAGGGTTCTATGTTCTATTACTATGGACCATTGTCTTATGTCGTTGCGGGAGTCATTGAAACGACATTTGATGAGCACTCTGGATTTGATCCAAACATCATTTCAAGAAAACAACAATTGATGCCAAAATTATCAGAAGTATTAAATAACATGTAAGAAGATGAGAATGCAGATATTAGTATCTGCATTTTCTATGTTAAAATAGGCAGTATGATAGATATTTGTTTATTAGGTACAGGTGGAACCGTTCCATTACCAAATAGGTGGTTAACAAGTTTATTGGTACGTTGGAATGGTCATGAAATATTAGTGGATTGTGGAGAAGGTACACAAATTGCGTTGAATTCGTTAAAGCTTTCTTGTAAGCATATTGATGCGATATTATTAACGCACTTTCATGCCGATCATACCGCAGGTCTACCAGGATTACTACTTTCTATGGCGAAGGCAGATCGTACAGAACCAATTACGATCTATGGACCAAAAGGCCTACGAGAGATTCTACAGGGAATTCAATTGATTGCGCGTTATGTTCCTTTTGAAGTGAACTATGTAGAGTTTCAAGAAAAGGAAAATACATTCACAATAGATGGATTAGAAATCACTTCTTTCTCTGTAAAACATTCCGTTCCATGTTTTAGCTATTCGTTTGAATATGCTAGAAAACCAAGATTTGATCGAGAAAAAGCAGAAACAAATCATGTTCCAATGAAAGCTTGGGGTCCTCTACAAAAAAGCTATTCTTTTGAATTAGATGGAATCACATACACACAAGATATGATCTTAGGTGAAACAAGAAAAGGAATCCATTTTGTTTATTCAACGGATACAAGACCTGTTGATTCAATCATTGAACATTCTATGAATGCGGATCTTTTGATTGCGGAAGGAATGTATGGTGATGAAGAAAAAATAGAAAAATCCAAGTTAAACCGTCATAGCATGATGCAAGAAAGTGCAGAGATTGCTAAGAAGAGTCATGTAAAACAGTTATGGTTTACGCATTATTCTCCTAGTATGCATGATCCAGACCAATATAAAGAAGAAATTCAAAAGATATTTGAAAATATTGTGATTTCAAAAGATGGACAAAGAATCGATCTATCTTTTGATAAGGAGTAGGTATGTTTGACATTATCATCAATCCTGCAGGTGCTTCTGGCTCCGCAAAGAAAAAATGGATCAATGAAATTGAGACGGTCTTTCATGATGCGAATGTTGAATATAAAGTTTATTATTCTACTTTAGAACATGATATCCCAGATATCATCAAAGAATTGACTTCACAAGATGAAGAAAGAAACATTGTTATCGTTGGTGGAGATGGTTCAATGAATCTTGCGGTAAATGGAATCCAAAACTTTGAAAAGACAAAGTTAGGATTGATTCCATGTGGTTCTGGAAATGACTTTGCGTTAGGATTGAATATTTCAAAAGATCCAAAACAATGTGCACAAGAAATCATTCAAGGAAAAGTGAAGAGAACGATCGATGTAGGTGAAGTCATCTATTATGATCGTTATGAAGAATTATTAAAAGAAGAAGTTTCTTCGGATGGATATGTACATCATCTCTTTAACATTTCATCAGGAATCGGATTTGATGCGCATATTTGCCAACAAGCACAAATATCTCGTTGGAAAAAGATATTGAATAAGATCCACTTAGGAAAGCTTGTCTATCTTGTGACTGCAGTACGCATCATCGCTTCCACAAAAAGAGTAGGTGCTAAGATTACAATTGATGGAAATACGACATCATATCCTGAATTGTTATTTACAGTAGGTATGAATACGAAGTATGAGGGTGGTGGATTTCAATTCTGCCCACATGCCAAGGAAGATGATGGAAAGTTAGATCTTTGTATCGGAGATCATTTATCACAATTTGATTTCTTTCGTATCTTCCCATATGCCTATTCAGGTTCTCATCTTAAATTCAATGGTGTAATAGAAAAACGTTCTCATACGATTGAAATTGAATGTGAAAGACCTATGTGGGTACATACGGATGGTGAAGTAACTTGTAAATCAAAACATATCCAAATGAGGATCTATGAACATCAACTACAAATGTTAAATTAAAAGGACCGTGAGGTCCTTTTCATGTATGGTGTGCTCGACGGAGTTCGAATCCGCAACCTTCGGCTTCGGAGGCCAACACTCTATCCAGTTGAGCTACGAGCACATGCGTTTCTATTTTACACGGTATGGTATAATTTTTCCATGAACAAGGACATCAATAAAATCAAGATCATCGTTGTAGATGTAGATAATACGATCATTCCTGCAGGAGAGGATGCGATCTCTGAAAGATTAAAAGAGGACTTTCATAAGGCTATCAAGAAAGGTATCAAAGTAATCGTCAATACAGGTAGACATTATACATTCCTTCAACCATCATTGTTTGAAGATCTTCCAATGGATATGATAGGAACGATCAATGGAGCCTGTGTAACAGATCGTCATGGTAATATCATTGATAAACATCCAATGAAGAAAGAACATATGGAAGCTATCACAGATATTTGTATCAAGAATGGTATTGGATTAGGTTTTAAATTTGAAGATCGTATCGTTACGTACGCAAATCATCAAAAGTTTATGGATGGGTATGTACAAAAGGGTTCTCCTTATGAATCGACTGTAATTGATGATACTAAGGAAAGAACACATCATATTCAACATGGATATCCTTTAGGTACATTTATCATTGGGGATGAATCTATCATAGAACCATTTAAAGAGACACTTCCTGACTTACAATTTGCGTGGTCATTTCGAAATGGATTTGATGTATTCTTGAAAGATATCAATAAATCAACTTCAGTAGATAGGATCTTAAAAGAGTATGATCTGAAATGGGAAAATGTCATAGCGTTTGGAGATGCTGGAAATGATACGCCATTTATTGAACCTGCATATATTGGAGTGGCGTTAGGAAACGCAAAAGATGATGTGAAAAATCATGCGGATATCATTGCGCCTAGTTGTAAAGAAGATGGAGTCGCAATCGTTTTGGAACAATTGGGAATCGTTTGAGTTGACAATGAAATGAAATGGTTTTACTGTAGTAACAGTTAAAAGTACTGACAAGAAAGGAGAGTTTTATGATCTTGAATTATAGAAATGTATGTTGTTGTTGTGAAAAGATGAGCTCTCGGGAATTTCTGTCAGAGTTGTTTTAAGCAACATTACAAAAAACAGAAAGTATTTATATACCGGGAGTGATGATTGACTTCCGGTATTTTTTATATCAGTACTTTCGACATAAAAGGAGAATAAAAATATGACAAACATTAAAAGAAACGTTACCGAATTGATTGGAAATACACCACTATTAGAACTTACACATATTGAAGAAAAATATGATCTAAAAGCTACAGTATTAGCGAAGCTAGAATATTTCAATGCGACAGGATCTGTTAAAGATAGAGTTGCGAAAGCGATGATCGAAGATGCGGAAGAAAAAGGAATCTTGAAAGAAGGATCTGTCATCATTGAACCAACAAGTGGAAATACTGGAATCGGGTTGGCTTCTGTAGGAACAAGTAAAGGATACAAAGTCATCATTGTGATGCCAGAAACAATGTCAATTGAAAGAAGAAAGCTAATGAAGGCATATGGGGCTGAACTTGTTTTATCAGATGGTAAGAAGGGGATGACAGGTGCAATCGAAATGGCAAATGAAATTGCGGAAACGACAGAAAACGCATGGATCGCTGGTCAGTTTGATAATCCGGCGAATTGGAAAGCACATTACCAAACGACCGGAAAAGAAATCTATGAAGATACAGATGGTAAAGTGGACTACTTTATCGCAGGTGTAGGTACTGGTGGAACGATCACAGGTGTTGGAAAGTACTTGAAAGAAAAGAACCCTAATGTGAAAGTGATTGCGGTAGAACCAGATTCATCCGCTGTACTATCTGGAGAGGCATCAGGAGCTCATAAGATCCAAGGAATTGGTGCAGGCTTTATTCCTAAGGTATTGGATACAACGATCTATGATGAAATCGTTAGAGTTACAAATGAAGATGCTTTTACGACTGGAAAGATCATTGGACACTTAGAAGGTGTATTGACTGGTATCTCTTCTGGTGCTGCGTTACATGCCGCTATTGAATTAGCTAAGAAAGAAGAAAATGCAGGTAAGACGATCGTTGTGTTGTTGCCTGATAGTGGTGATAGATATCTATCAACAGATTTGTTTGGAGAATAACGAATGGAAAATCATCTAGATATATTAAAACAACTAAATCAAATGGAAGTTAGTGAGAATGACATGCCAGATAGAACAAGGGTCATTCATATCATTAAGTTGGTACAAGTGGTATTGTTTCCTAACTACTATCAATATTCTGGTTATACACAATCACAAGCTTGGAATCTACTTTGTGAGTCCTTAGAAAAAGAAATCAGTACTACATTTTTAAAAGAACAAAGAGATTCAAAAGTATTAACAAGATCCTTTTTAGAAAAACTTCCAAATATCAAAAGAATGTTGTTGACGGATGTACAAGCTATCTATGAAGGAGATCCTGCCGCTAAAACAAAAGCGGAAGTCGTTCTATGTTATCCAGGATTCTATGCCATCATGATCTATCGTATTGCGCATGCGTTAACAGAGCTATCTATTGATTTCATTCCTAGGATCATGACAGAGTACGCACATGAAAAAACAGGAATCGACATCAATCCAGGAGCTACGATCGGTGAGTATTTCTGCATTGACCATGGTACAGGTATCGTTATTGGAGAGACTGCGACGATAGGAACACATGTCAAGTTGTACCAAGGTGTAACGATTGGGGCCAAAAGTTTTGACTTAGATGAAAATGGAAATCCAAAGAAGGGTGGAAAAAGACATCCAGACATTGGAAACTATGTCGTTATTTACGCTAACGCTACGATCCTTGGTGGAGATACGAAAGTAGGTGACCATTGTATCGTTGGTGGTAATACATGGCTCGTACATTCTTTAGAAGAAGGTTCTATGGTCACAAAAAAAGAGCCATCGAATGATAGCTCTAATTAAATTCACTTCCATCATTTGGCAAGTTTTTAAAGAAAGAGATGATAAATGGCACAGAGATGATTGCGGCAATGATTTCCGAAATCGCCTGTGCTTTTTCTAATCCACTTAATCCAAATAACAAGTTCATGATAATGATACTTGGCATCAAAGATAGACCAGAACGAAGTGCAGCTAAGAAAGTGGCAATCTTAGTTATTCCGATAGATTGAAATAACATATTTCCATACATTGTGATAGGCATCAAAACAAGTGAGATCGAATACCATTTCAGTGTAATTTCACCAATCGCAATGACTTCAGGGTCGTCTCTAAACACAGAAACAAGGCTACTTGCGTTAAAGTGCGCAAATAATGCGGAACATAACATTAAAGCTGTACCAAGTTCCATCGCAAAGATGAATCCTTTTTTCACTCGACTGTAGTACTTCGCACCAAAATTGAACGCAG
The DNA here is from genome assembly GCA_963613355.1 of Bulleidia sp. Taxonomy (GTDB): domain Bacteria; phylum Bacillota_I; class Bacilli_A; order Erysipelotrichales; family Erysipelotrichaceae; genus Bulleidia. Next base: position 39,022 of record CAVDZA010000003.1, read on the forward strand.
ACACTGGTTGGAAACCTTGTCCAATTCCTAAAGCTACACTAAACAAGAAATTGATGATCCTACTGACGATGGAAATCGCTGCGACTGCCGCATCGCCATAGATAGCTGCAGTACTATTCAATACCATAGTGGATACTGAATTGAGACCTTGTCTAAATAGGGAAGGCAATCCTGTTAAGATGATATCTGTGTAAACGATAAGCTTTTTACCAAAGTCTTTTGGGTTAAATGTAGATTGTGTCTTTCCTTGGATATAAGGAATCATCAATACGATCATAGAAATATATTGAGAGATGGCAGTGGATAATCCAGCACCTGCGATCCCCATATTACAAACATTGACGAAGAAGTAATCTCCAAAGATATTTAAGACACCACCTAAAGTGAGTCCGATCATCGCAAAGAAAGCTTTTCCTTCATATCTTAAGATGTTATTCATTACACAACTTGAAGTCATGGCTGGTCCAGCAATCAAGATAAAGAATGCGTATGTTCTTGCGTAAGGTAGGATCGTATCTGTACTACCTAATAATCTCATGAGTGGATCCATGAATAAAAATCCATTCAACATGATAAACAAGCCAACAAATATCGAACACCAGAAGGATGTGGAAGCATAGATCTTAGCAGAACGAACATCATGATTTCCTAGTTTTCTTGCGATATTGGAACCAGCACCATGTCCAAACATAAAACCAAACGCTTGAAGGATCGACATTAATCCAAATACGATACCAGTCGCACCAGAGGCTGAAGTACCTAATGTACCAACAAAGTAAGTATCTGCCATGTTGTAAATATTCGTTACTAACATAGAGATGACTGTAGGTAGTCCTAGTGAGAGTATCAGTCTAGATACTGGTGTTTGTGTCATTTTGATATATTGTTTATCGATTTGTTCTTGTTTTTCCATGTGAACTATTATAATTTCATTTACAAAAAAAGAAAGAGTCTTAAACTCTTTCTTTCAGTCATTAAAGTTCTTCACCATTTGTTTCGATAACGTGTTTGTACCAATCAAATGATTTCTTCTTACTTCTAGATAGGTCACCTTCACCAGCGTTGTTCTTATTGACATAGATGAAGCCATAACGCTTATCCATTTCACCAGAAGAAGCAGAAACGATATCAATTGGAGCCCACATCTGATAACCAAGTAGATCTACACCATCTTCATTGACCGCATCTCTCATAGCTGCGATATGATTTCTGAGGTATTCGATACGATAGTCATCGTTGACAGTACCATCTTCTTCTTTCTTATCATAAGCACCTAATCCGTTTTCTACGATCATCATTGGTAAATGATATCTATCTTGGAAATAGTTCAATGAATAACGTAGTCCAAGTGGATCGATTGGCCAACCCCAATCAGAAGACTTGAGGTATGGATTCTGTACGACATCACTCGCAGTATTTCCCTTGAACGCAATATTTCCTTCTTCGAAATCATAGTGATCATTTCCTTCATGCCATGCGGTTGTCATAGACATGTAGTAAGAGAATGCTGCGTAATCAACTTTACCTTTCTTGATTTCTTCTCTTTCTTCATCACTTAGATCGATCTTATATCCTTTTCTTTCCCAGAATTTTTCTAAGTAGCCAGGAATGATACCTGTGCAATGAACATCAGCGAACCAATACTTTCTATGGTTGGCAGCTGTAAATTCCATCATATCCTTAGGATTACATGTGGCTGGATATACAGGAACGAAACCAATCATACAACCAATCATGTTATCTGGATCGATTTCATGACCTACTTGTACAGCTTTGGCTGAGGCAATCAATTCATTGATACCAGATTGATACATCATATATTGATTATCTGGATTATCGTTTGTTGTAAGAACAGCACCTTCTTGTAGTAAGTTATGTGCATTTTCGTTGGCAGCTTGGTTGTTGATTTCATTGAATGTCATCCAATACTTTACCTTGCCCTTGTATCTTTCGAAACATGTCTTAGCGAATGTTACGAAGAAATCGATACACTTCTTATCCATGAAACCATTATATTTCTTAGCTAAGTTATAAGGCATTTCAAAGTGTTGGAGAGTGATGACTGGTTCAATACCATATTTGTGCATTGTATCGAACATATCATCATAGAACTTCAAACCTTCTTCATTTGGTTCAGCATCATCTCCATTAGGATAGATTCTAGACCATGCGATAGAAGTACGGAAAGCCTTGAATCCCATTTCTCCAAATAATGCGATATCTTCTTTGTAATGATGATAGAAGTCGATAGCTTCGTGGTTAGGGTAGTTTTCACCTTCAACGATGCCATCTGTAATACGACGTGGAATACCATTTCCACCAGCAGTCATAACGTCAGCGATAGATGGACCTTTTCCACCTTGATCCCAGCCACCTTCAAGCTGGTGAGCAGCTACAGCGCCACCCCATAAGAAATCTTTACGAAATCCCATTTTATTTCCTCCTTAAAAGTTTAATATATTTTATCATGTGGATGTTTAAAGGTGTATGATAATGCCATGGAAATCAGAGAATTAATAGAAAATTACGTTCCTTTTAACGAACAGGAACAAAAAGATAAAGAAGAAATGTTGAAATGGATCGATACTGGCTTGGACCTATGGACAAGAGATAATGGAATGGCTCACTTTACTGCCTCTGCTTGGGTGACGGATTCTACTAAGACAAAGATCTTGATGGCATATCATAATATCTATGATTCATGGAGCTGGTTAGGTGGGCATAATGATGGTGATCATGACTTTCTAAAAGTGGCAATGAAAGAAGTGAAAGAAGAAAGTGGTGTACAACATTTAAGACCACTCAGTGAAGATATCTTTTCTTTAGAGATATTAACAGTAGCTGGGCATATTAAAAAAGGTGTGTATGTACCTTCACACCTTCATTTGAACTTAACGTATCTATTAGAAGCAGATATCCATGATCCTGTATTTATTAAACAAGATGAGAATAGCGCAGTAGGGTGGTTTACCCAAGATGAAGCCATTCAAAAAAGTACAGAACCATGGTTTCAAGAAAGGATCTATTCTAAATTGAATGCGAAATTAAATAGTCTCTTCAATAAATGAAGAGACTATGTTTTATTTTACGAATACTTCTTTCTTTAGACGATCAAATGCTTCTTTGACTCTAGAGAGAGGTAGAGCTAAGTTCATACGAATAGAATATTCACCATGGAATGGTCTACCATCTTGCCAATAGACACCTACTTCCCATCCTTTGTGAAGTAGTGTATCCATATCGATATCATGTTTCTTACAATACTCTTCACAATCTAGGAACAACATGTATGTACCTTCAGGTTTTGCAAGATCTACACCTTCAAAGTTTTCTTTGATGAAGTCATAGGCATAATCTACATTACCAGATAATGTTTGACATAGTTCATCAGCCCATTCATATCCTTCTGGCTTGTAAGCTCCAATCAAAGCGTACATAGAAAGAACGTTCATAGAATTGTAGTGAGATAAGGAAGATTCTTTCTCAACTCTTTCTCTTAGCCAATCATTGTAGATGATATGGTAAGAACCAATTAGACCAGCTAAGTTGAATGTCTTACTAGGAGCGTACATTGCGGCTGTATGAGTTCTTGCGTATTCATTGACAGACTGTGTAGGTGTATGTTTATGTCCTGTAAGAATGATGTCTGACCAGATTTCATCAGAGATGATCCAAACATTATGCTTTTCAAAGATCTCAACAGCTTTCTCTAATTCTTCTTTTGTCCAAACTCTTCCACATGGGTTATAAGGATTACATACGATTGCGACATGGATATGATTCTCTACGATCTTCTTTTCCATATCTTCATAATCCATTCTCCAAACACCTTCTGAATCTTGTTTGAGAGGAGATAGGACCATATTGTATCCATTGTTTTCTAATGCGTGTGTAAAACCAATATATGTAGGTGAATTCAATAATACATTATCACCCTTAGAAGCTAATACATTGACTGCAGAGATGACACCACCTAATACACCATTTTCATATCCAATGTGTTTTGCTTCTAGACCAGTTACACCATTTCTTGTCTCATGCCATTTGATGATTTCATTAAAGTATTCATCTCTTGGACTAAAGTAACCAAATGATGGATGTTTTGTTCTTTCGATGATTGATTCTGTGATCGTAGGACATACTGGGAAGTTCATATCAGCAACCCACATAGGAATCACATCATAACCTTCTTTACGCTTAACGCCTTCGAACGCACCAATTGAATTTGTAGGAAGATCCACCGCAATAGCGTCTTTTCCAACACGGTCTAAGATTGATTCAAAATCATACTTCATATCTAACTCCTCCTTGTTTATGAATGAACCTATTATAGTAGTATTTTAAAGTTTTAATCTATTGAATTTTTGAAAATTAGATAATCATTTGAATTTTTTTCTGAAATTTTATGTTTTTTTTCAGAAATTGGATTCTTGAATGAAATTTTCTGGGCCCAAAGCCCCATATTTTTGAAATCTTTAGAATATTTTCCATATATCACATCATTTACGATAGGTAGACCAATAGATGATAAATGAACACGTATCTGATGTGTTCTTCCTGTATCTAAGATACAACGAACAAGAGAATATTCTTTATATCGTTCTAATACTTCACAATGTGTTAATGCGTCTTTTCCAGTTTTGGAAATGCGATACTTATTTGATTCGTGACGGTCTCTACCGATAGGTGAATGAATATCAAATGTTTCTCCTACTTTTCTATTTCCGTAACAGATTGCGAGATATTCTCTATGGATCTTCTTTTGTTCCATAGAGGCATCTAGCCAAGGTTGAAAGAAAGGAATCAAAGAATAGAGGACAAGACCTGTCGTTTCTTTATCTAGACGATGTAATGGACGTACTGTTGTATGAATATCATTATCTATTAGATATCTAGCTACTTGTGCGTTTAAACAAGTAACATCATCTTCTTCACCATGAATAATGATTCCAGCATCTTTATGTACGACTAATAAGAAAGGATCTTGATAAATGACTTTACATGGTTTTTGAGAAGGAATCCAATCTACATCTTCTTTGTTGACAAGCAATGTAATATTTTTATGATCGATCTTCTCATGAATGTCTTTAACAATGACTCCATCTAGCAGTAATTGTTTGTTTTGTATCAATAGATATTTATTCTTTTTTGATTGTTTATAGTGATCTAGAAAATCTTCAATCGTTTTGAATTTGTGAGTATCTATAAAAGTAATCGATTCGTTTTTTATTTCGTATTTCATGAATCTTATTTTATCATGTTATGATACTTTACATGGAAAAGAAACGTACATACATCGCAATCGATCTGAAATCTTTCTATGCCTCTGTAGAATGTCAAGAAAGGGGACTAGATCCTTTGGATGCGAATCTAGTCGTTGCGGATGAATCGAAAACGGATAAAACGATTTGTTTAGCGGTATCACCATCTTTAAAACAATATGGGATTGGTGGTAGAGCTAGACTTTTTGAGGTGAAACAAAAAGTCAGACAGATCAATCGAGAAAGAAGTAAGAATATCTCTTATCATCCTTTTACAGGTTCTTCTATTTACGCTTCTGAATTAAAAGATCCAAATCTAGAATTGGAGTTTGTGGCAGCTGTTCCACAAATGGCTTTATATATTGAATACTCAACAATGATCTATAACATTTATTTAAGATATGTCGCAAAAGAAGATATTCATGTCTATTCCATTGATGAAGTGTTTATTGATGCGACAGATTATTTGAAAATATATGATTTAAGTGCTCATGATTTTTCAAGAAAGTTGATCCAAGAAGTATTAAAAGAAACAGGAATCACAGCGACTGCAGGAATTGGAAGTAATCTATTTCTAGCCAAAGTTGCGATGGATATCGTAGCGAAACATATTCCTGGTGATAAAGATGGCGTTAGAATTGCGGAACTAGATGAATATTCATTCCGTAAGTTACTATGGACACATACACCATTAACAGATTTTTGGAGAATTGGAAGTGGTACAGCTAGAAGATTAGAGAAAGAAGGAATCTACACAATGGGGGATATCGCAAGATGTTCTTTGGGTGGGTTTCATGATTATTATAATGAAGATCTGTTGTATAAGATCTTTGGTATCAATGCGGAACTTTTGATCGACCACGCCTGGGGATATGAATCTTGTACATTAAAAGATATCAAAAACTACAAACCTTCGATTCATTCTTATAGTGTAGGTCAAGTATTAACACATCCACATGATTACGAGACAACAAAAACTGTCATTAAAGAAATGTGTGAAGAATTATCTTTGAAACTAATCAAGAATCATAAAAACACAGATGGATTAGGAATCAGTATTGGTTATGATGTGTCTTGTGTGACAGATGATTATGATGGTGAAGTCGTTATGGATTGGTATGGAAGATTGATGCCTAAATCAGTAGGAGGCTCTGTATCTTTCAAACAAAGGACATCAACGATATCTTCTTTATCCAAAGCAGCATTATATATTTATGAATCACAAATAAATAAAAAATTATTAGTGAGAAGAATCAATTTATTCGCACCTAATATTAAAGATGATTCTTGTTTAGATTATGAATATACACAAACAGATCTCTTTGATGAATCTTCACAATTACCTAGAGTAGATGAACAAAAAGAAAAGAACGTTGAACAAGCTATCTTAGAAATCAAAAGAAGGTTTGGAAAGAATTCTATTGTGAAAGGAATGGACCTAACAGAAGGAGCTACTACATTAGAAAGAAATAATCAGATAGGAGGTCATAAGGCATGAGGACCGTATCAAAGAACCAATATGATGAACATCGTTATGATGATATCTTAGATGTAGATAGACCTGTATCTATGAATCATAGACATATGTCTAATTCAAATCGTGCTGCACAATTCATTCCTTATGATGCCTTGGTGGGTTTTAAAGATTCTATTCTAGAAAGCTCTAGAAGTACGATGAGTAGAATAGATCTAAGTGAAGATGAAAAAGAAGAAATCAATGATGTATTAAATCAAGTATTATCACAAATAAAAAGTCATCCGAAAGTACAGATGACTTATTTCCTACAAGATGAATCGAAGCTTGGTGGTTCTTATGAACAAATCATAGAACAAGTCAAGAAGATAGAACTAGGTAAGATCTATTTCATGAACCAAACAGTTGTAGATATTGAAGATGTAATTAAGATCGAGATGGTCTAATAAGGTTTATATTCAACTCTCGTAGCTTTAAAGTCTTTACCGTTTATTTCTACTTCCATATAACATGGTGGAGTACCATCTCTATTAGATGAGATAGAACCTGGATTACATACATGTATTCCATCTATGATTCCATCATAATAGATGTGAGAGTGTCCAAAGAATGCGATATCACAATCATTTCTTTTCGCAACAGTGGCGACAGCTTCTGGATTAGGAAAGCTAGAAGAGAATAACACATGACCATGTATGATCAATATCCTATGATTCTCTATTTCTATGATCTTTCCATTTGGATACCAAGCAGGATTATCACAATTACCAGCTACGATCTCTAGGTTTGTTGCGTATTCTTTTGGTAGACAGATATCACCACAATGAATGATATGATCAACATCTTTATATTTGTTACGAATATATGCCAATGGTGCTTTTTGACCATGGGAATCACTTAATACAACGAGTTTCATGAATTGATTATGACATAATGAAAAATGTTTTTCTATTGAAGATTTTGATGAAGATAAACCATCATCAAATAATTGATGTTAATCTAAAAAAACAAGATCATTTTTGATCTTGTTTGTTGTAGTTGTCTCTTTCTAAAACAGTAATCGTTTCGATGTGAGGCGTATGTGGGAATAGGTCATATGGATGAATCGTAACGACATGGTAGTTGTGTTTTAGGATCTTTAGATTCTTCGCTAAAGTAGAAGGGTTACAAGAAATGTAAATGATCTTCTTAGGTAATGCTTCTTCAATTGCGGATATCATTTGATCATCCATGCCACTTCTAGGTGGATCTACCAATAGAACATCGATACTTCTTTCCTTGGCAATCTTCTTTAAACCACTAGAAGCGTCATCACAAATGAATTGTGCGTTTGTGATTCCATTTCTTTCTGCGTTTTGTTGGGCATTTTCTACTGCGGATGGAATGGATTCAATTCCATAGATGTGTTTCGCTTTCTTATGTGCTAATAAGCTCATCGCACCAACACCACAATACGCTTCTACAAGTGTATTACACTTATCTACTTTACTAACTGCCATCTTGTACATATCTTCTGCTTGTTGGACATTTAGTTGGAAGAAAGCTTCAGGTGCTAGTTGTAGAGTGATATCTCCAATCGTAACAGGCATCGTATCTTCACCAGCTAGCTTATGTGTAGCACTTCCAAAGATATTGACTGCCTTATTATCTGTATTGATGGATTGGAATACACCAGTCATACCATCAATAGACATGATTTCTTCTACGAGTTCCTTATGGACTTTATCTTTTCCAGTGACAAGTGTTACTTGTTTCTTTCCATCAATGACTCTTAGTACTAAGTAACGTAGACCTTTTTCTTTCTTAGCGTCGTACGCTTTCAAGTAAGAACGATCTACCATCTTCATGATCTGTATCCTAGTATTTTCTAACTCTTCTGATTGAATGAGAGATCTTTTGATAGGGTGGAAGTGATTTGTTCCAGGAACATACATTCCAGTCATCATATGACCTCTAGAATCTTGTACAGGTAACTTACATTGAGAACGATATCCTAGTGTCAAAGGACTTGGATGAAATTCTCTTACGAAGTGATTCTTTACATTTGCGTATTTCAGTAAAGCTTCTTCTAGGATCTGTTTTTTGTATTTTAATTGAGATTCATAATTCAAGATGAATAAAGGACATCCTTCTTCAACATAATATTCATAATCTGTACGAATTCTCTCTTTTGAAAACCAAGTGATCTTCTTAAGTGTTGCGCGAGAATAGTTTTTATTCTTTTCTGTGATTTCTACTTCTGCTTCTTCATAGGGGAGAACTCCATCACAGAATACTGGTTTATGATCTACATAACCAATACCTTCACCATTAATACCCATTTTTCTAAACTTTAATTTCATATTTTCACCATAGTATTGCCAGATTGTTATCTGATACAAAAGATTCTAAAGAATAAATGACATAGAAATCTGTATTATTATCTATCATAGAAGATACAGATTGTCTGTAGTAACGTAAGTCAACGACTTGTATTTCACTATACTCACTTGTTAGATAAGGAATGAGGATATGTGAATAGGAATCTTTCACAATGACAGCTTTCTTGTTTGTCTTAACATTTGTCTTGATATCAACATATGCGTGATTTCCATCTAGATAATATGTATATTTATCTTTCTTATCTAGATTATTATCTACAAATAGAGAATCAGATTCTGTTCCATCATCATACGTTACATCAACTGTATAGTCCTTTTCAGGAATCATTTGATAGATGGAATCACCTTCATTCCAGAAAGCACCTGACTTAGAGTACATCGTACCCTTGAATCCATCCGCTACTTTTTCATATGTAAATGTATTCGCATCTTTATTTAATACTTCTTTACAGATAGCTTCATATCCTATGTAAGCACCTTTTTCATTCCAGTGATGATCTGTTTTGTAGTAAAGATCACTGCCATTCGATATCTCATCTGTAATATCGATATAGTTTTGATTGGAGAATTGTTTGCCAATAGAAGTAATCAATTTCTTTTCATCTAAGTTATAAGCTCCATATGGTAAGAATTCTGAGGCACCATAACTAGCTCCTGGTGCTAATAAGATATTGGCTTTGATATTGTAAGAATCACAGAAATCATTGATATATTGAATGTTGTTTTGTACTGTTTTGGAATCGTAAGAAGTGAATTGTTGAATCAAGTGATCTTCTTTTCCGAAGTAAACGGTATTATTTTCAATAGAACCAGTGACTTGTTTAGAACGTGCTTTGACTTGGATCCAAGAGTCTCTAGCTACGAAGTGGTCAGAGAACCAATCTTCAAAATCATCATCGAACGTACCAGAGAATAGATTCTCTAAAGTAAGTGTTGGAAATGTCGCCAAAGAACGATTTTCATTTTCACTATAATCTACTTTTGTACAAAAGATATTTACGATCGTTAATGAAAATATAAATAATAGAAATATACCAATTGTGAGGTATTGAATGATATTCTTCTTTTCTTTCATTTGTATACCTCCTAGAATCTGAAATATAAGAATGGATTATATGTTCCATCCACAATGAACGCTGTACATACAACTAATAGGATTCCTATAAGAATAGGGTATGTCCATTCGTGTTTCTTTAAGATATTCCACTTTGTTTGTACGATAGGTGTACAAGCACTAATAGAAACGATCAATAAGATAATGTTATTTCTAATGTAATAAAGTGTTACATCATTACAGAATGTATAACAATTACCAAACATCATAGAAATGTAATGGATAGCTTCTGATAGATCAGTATGAGCGAAGAGTGCCCAAGCTACCATAACGACTACCATTGTATAGATATGACAGATGAAAGATGGAGCCTTCTCTAATTTCTTTAATAAGAATAACTTTTCAATCATAAGGATGATTCCGTAGAATAATCCCCATAATACAAAGTTCCAACTAGCACCATGCCAAAATCCTGTTAGTAACCAAACAATCATGATATTAATGATCTGTCTTACAAATCCTTTTCTATTTCCTCCTAAAGGAATATAGACATAATCTCTAAACCAATAGGATAAAGACATATGCCATCTTCTCCAGAAGTCTGTGATAGATTTAGATATATAAGGATAGTTGAAGTTTTCTAAGAAATGGAAACCTAGCATCTTACCTAGGCCAATAGCCATATCTGAATATCCTGAGAAATCAAAATAGATCTGTAATGTATAACATAGGATACCGATCCAAGCAGTGAGAACGGATTGTTGAGAATATTGTAGTGAATTGATAGATTCATACACTTGACCAACATTATTCGCTAACAATACCTTCTTACTTAATCCAACCATAAATCTTTGGATTCCTTGAGAAAATAAATCAATGGATTCATGTCTTTCATCTAATTCATTGGCTACATCACGATATCTAACGATTGGTCCGGCAATCAATTGAGGGAACATCGTTACATAAGCACCAAAGTTGATTGGACTTTTTTGTACGCTAGTATCATTGCGATAGAGATCAATTGGATAGCTCATTGCTTGGAATGTGTAGAAAGAGATACCAATTGGTAGAGATAGATTTAAAGTAGGAAGTGCATTGAAACCTAATGTTTGAAGATTAGAAACAATGAAATCCCAGTACTTAAAGAAACCTAACAATAATAAATTGATGACGATACAAACGATCAAATATTTCTTCGCTTTGTTTTTATCATTAGAATACTTATCAATGAATAATCCAAATCCATAATTTAATAAGATAGAAAAGATCATCAATAAAACATAGATAGGTTCACCCCAACCATAAAAGAATAAAGAAACGATAAATAACACAAGGTTTCTCATCTTGATAGGGGAGATATAATAAACCAATAATACGATTGGTAGATACGCAAATAAAAATGTTAAACTACTAAAAACCATTCAAAGCCCTCATTTCGCCTATAAGTATAACATTTCATTTATGAAAAGAATTTTCATTTTTTTCTGAAGAGAATGAAAAAGAAAGAAATGAGAAATAAAAAAATCTAAAAAAATTAAAATGTGTTATTGAATAGGATGTAAATTCAACGTAAAATTGAAATAACGTAAAGGAATCTTTGCGATAGGAGGAGGAGAATAATGAAAAAATTATTCAAATTAGTTCTTTCTGCTGTTATGGCTACAGGCTTAGTTGCTTGTTCTAGCTCATCTACAGAAGGATCTACAGCAACAACTTCAGCTACATCTGATATGAGTGTTGCTATGATTACTGACTCTGGTGAAATCACTGATAAGTCTTTCAACCAGACAACTTACGAAGCTTCAAAGGCTTGGTCTGAAGAAAATGGAGTAGATTTCAAATACTACAAACCATCTTCTGATAGCACAGACGCTCGTGTTCAGGCTATCGAAACAGCTATTGCTGAAGAACATAACGTAATCGTTATGCCTGGTTACCTATTTGCTGGTGCAGTTGTTGAATGCGCTAAGAACTATCCAGATGTTAAGTTCATCGCTCTTGACTGCTCAGAAGGTGACTTACTAGAAGCAGGCGTTACAGCTGCTGGTGAAACATATGACTACAATCCATCTAACTGGGAATTCTCTGATTATGTAGATATTTCTAATGTTTATTGCGCTATTTACCAAGAAGAATTAGCTGGTTACATGGCTGGTTACGCTGCAGTTAAACTTGGTTACACAAAACTTGGCTTCTTAGGTGGTATGGCTGTTCCTGCAGTTATGCGTTATGGTTATGGCTATGTTCAGGGTGCTGATGCAGCTGCTACTGAATTAGGCTTAAAAGATGTTGAAATCAAGTATGTATATGGTGGTAAGTTTGCTGAAGATCCATCTATCAAGGCTACAATGGACACATGGTATGCTGATGGTACAGAAGTAGTATTCGGTTGTGGTGGACGTGTTTATATCTCTGCTGCAGAAGCTGCTAAGGCTGCTGATGGCAAGATGATCGGTGTAGACGTTGACCAGAGTGCTTCTATCGATGCTGACTATGCTGAAGGCATGACAGTTACTTCTGCTATGAAGGGTCTAGCTGTTACTGTTGAAACTGCTCTTGATGAAATCAGAGATGGTGAATGGTCTGGAATCGCTGGTAAGATCGATACATTAGGTCTTGTTGATGGCGATGATCCAACAGCTAACTTCGTTCAGATTCCTATGGAAACAACACAGTTCGAAGATGGTAAGTTCACAGTTGATGATTACAAGGCATTAGTTAAGGGTATGTTCGATGGAACAATCAAGGTATCTAATGACACATCAACAGAACCAACTGTTAAGAGCATCAAGGTTGATTACCAAGGAACAATTCTTGCTTAATCAAAAAAATTGAAAAGAGGGTTCGGAAGTTCTTTATTCCGAGCCTTTTTTTTTATATAATTTAAGTTAAGAATGAAATTAAGGAAGGAGACCATCATGTCTAGTGAAAACTACGCAATTGAAATGTTACACATTACAAAGCGTTTCCCAGGTATCATTGCCAATGATGATATTACTCTTCAATTGAAAAAGGGTGAGATCCATGCGCTACTTGGTGAAAATGGTGCAGGTAAATCAACATTGATGTCAGTGTTATTTGGCCTTTATCAAGCTGAGGAAGGTGTAATTAAGAAAGATGGCAATGAAGTGCAGATCAATGATCCAAACGATGCGAACGCATTAGGAATTGGAATGGTACATCAGCATTTCAAATTGGTACAATGTTTTCCAGTATTGGATAACATCATTTTAGGAGTTGAAGATACAAAGAACGGTATTCTTCAAAAAGCAGAAGCTAGAAAGAAAGTTATGGATCTATCTGAAAGATATGGATTACAGATCGATCCTGACGCTAAAGTTTCTGATATCACTGTTGGTATGCAACAGAGAACAGAAATCTTGAAGATGTTATATCGTGATAACGAGATCTTGATCTTTGATGAACCTACTGCGGTGTTGACACCTCAGGAAATCGAAGAGCTCATGAGTATCATGAAGAATCTCGCAAAAGAAGGAAAATCCATTCTGTTTATTTCTCATAAATTGAATGAAATCATGGAAGTTGCGGATCGTGTTACTGTTTTAAGAAAAGGTAAATGTATTGGAACAGTAGATGTTGAAGGTATTACAGAAGAAGAATTATCACGCATGATGGTTGGAAGAGATGTTCAACTTGTTGTTGATAAAAAACCAGCTGAACCTAAAGATGTCGTTCTTCATGTAGAAAACTTAACAGTTGCGTCTAAGAGACATGAAAACAATGCAGTCAAGAACGTTTCTTTTGATGTAAGAGCAGGAGAAATCGTTTGTATCGCAGGTATTGAAGGAAATGGTCAGACAGAACTTGTATATGGTATTACAGGTCTTGAACCAGTTAAAGAAGGTAAAGTTACTTTGGATGGTGAAGATATAACACATCTTCCAATTCGTAAGAGAGCTGAGAAAATGTCTCACATTCCTGAAGATCGTCACAAACATGGTCTAGTCTTAGATTATCCATTAGATTACAACATCGTTCTCGAAAGATATTGGCAACCAGAGTTTGTTAGTAAGTCTGGTTTCTTAAAGAAAAAAGATATTCGTGAATATGCGAATGGATTGATTGAAAAGTTTGATGTTAGAAGTGGACAAGGTGCTCCAACGATTGCTCGTTCTATGTCTGGTGGTAACCAACAGAAGGCAATCATTGCTCGTGAACTTGATAAAGAACATGATCTATTGGTTGCGGTACAACCTACAAGAGGTCTTGATGTAGGTGCCATCGAATTTATTCACAGTCAATTAGTTGCGGATAGAGATGCAGGAAAGGCAATTCTTCTTGTTTCATTGGAACTAGATGAAGTCATGAATGTATCTGATAGGATCTTAGTAATGTATGAAGGTGAAATCGTAGGTGAATTAGATCCTAAGAAGACAACTGTTGAAGAACTTGGTCTATACATGGCTGGTGCGAAGAGAGATGCACAGAAAGGGGCAGAATAATGAAAGAAAAGAAGAGTTTTCTTGAAAATCAAGGAGTACAATCTGTTCTAGCTGCCTTGATCTGTATCGTATTAGGTGTATTGTTAGGATTTATCGTATTGTTGATCATTAATCCAGGTGAAGCTTTCACTGGTATTACAGCAATCCTAAAGAACTTCTTGAATTATCCAATTGGTCCTGTAGGAATGAAATACTTTGGAAGTACGCTTGTTAAGACTGCACCACTCATCATGTGTGCATTAAGTGTATGTTTCTGTTATAAAGTTGGATTATTTAATATCGGTGCTGCTGGTCAGTATGCCTTAGGTTCTGGTGTTGCGCTATATTGTGCAATTGCCTTACAAATGCCTTGGTATCTATGTTTATTACTAGTAGCTATTGCGGGTGCATTATCTGGTGTTTTGATTGGTGTATTAAAAGCATTCAGAAATGTAAATGAAGTTATTTCTGGAATCATGTTAAACTGGATCTCATTATATTGTGTCAACATGTTATTAAACAATGTAAAAGAACCTACAACTCCTTATACAATGAAGCTACAAGGACATGGTAAAGCTGCGTTGTTACCTTCTTTAGGATTAGACACATTATTCAATAATGATAAAGTTACGATTGCGATTCCATTAGCTATCATCATCGCAATTCTTGTATGGGTCGTATTAAATAAGACAAAGTTTGGTTATGAACTTGTTGCGACAGGTTACAATAAAGATGCCGCAAAATATGCTGGTATGGCTGAAAAGAAGAATATCATCATTACTTTAGCGATTGGTGGTGCTCTAGCTGCACTAGGTGCTGCGTTCTTCTATCTTTCTGGTATTGCGGAATGGGAAGTTGGACAAACATCAGTTCCAGCGATGGGATTCAATGGTATTGCGGCTACGTTCTTAGGTGGACTCAATCCTATTGGTTCTATCTTCTCATCATTCTTTATTCAACATATTACAGATGGTGCTGTATTCCTTGATAAGACAGCGTTCCCATCTCAGATTCCTGATTTGATTACCGCAATCATTATTTATCTTTGTGGTTTTATGGGATTCATTCGAATCATCTTACAGAAATCTAAGAAGAAAGGAGGTAACAAATAATGGTATTGTTACTTCAATATATGCTTCTATTCGCATCTGTCCTTGCGTTAGTTGCCTTAGGTGGATGCTTCTCAGAACATTCAGGTGTTATTAACCTTGGTCTAGAAGGTATCATGGTCATTGGTGCCTTAGGTGGTGCGTTGGTATTGAAATATATGCCAGTCGATGTTCCAAACTTTGTGACGTTCCTTGTAACTTTACTTGGTGCTGTCGCAGCTGGAATGTTGTATTCCACATTATTAGGTGTTGCGGCAATTCATTTCAAGGCCGATCAAACATTGATTGGTACAGCGATGAACTTGTTAGCGACTGCAGCTGCAGCTGTTATCGTAAAAGCTATTAACCTATCTGCTGATTCTTCTGATGTATCTTCTGTAGTTGATTACATTGAAAATAGACCTGATCTAACGATCAAGTTTGGTGGATTTGAATTTAACTGGTTCATGTTGGTTGCAGTCATTGCGATAATTGTTTCTTATATCGTTTTATATAAGACACGTTTTGGTCTAAGACTCATGGCATGTGGTGAAAATCCTCAAGCTGCTAACTCAGTAGGTATCAACGTATTCAAGATGCGTTGGGCTGGTGTATTGATTTCTGGTGTTCTTGGTGGATTAGGTGGTATCGCATATATCACATCTGGTTCTTCTTGGACATTTGAAAATGGTGTTGCGGGATATGGTTTCTTGGCATTAGCTGTTATGATCTTTGGTCAATGGAAGCCACAGAAGATTGCCTTGGCAGCGTTGTTGTTTGGATTCTTTAGATCATTAGGTTCTGTATACTCAGGTATTCCATTCTTAGCGAATATGAATATTCCTTCCACAGTATATAACCTATTACCATACATCATTTCATTGATCGTATTGGCATTCTCTTCTAAGAATTCTGCAGCTCCTAAGGCTGAAGGTATCCCTTACGATAAATCAACTCGTTGATCAAGAAACGGGTGATAAAATCCAAAACATAGCCTTGCGGGTGGAAATGCCTGTGAGGCTTTTTTGAATATGGAAACGACAATAAATGTACCTTCATCATTGTCTACGGGGAAGGGATATTTAATGGCATATTGAAAGAACTCACCTGTACAGTTGTTTATTGTTGTTAATTGCGAGATGGAACTTTAGACACCTTTTCAAGTAATTTGATATTTGTTAGATTAAGAAATATCATTGATAGGGGGCTTCTATTATGATCGTACAAATTCAAAAAGACATATCACAAGATAAGATAAGTGAAATCGCACATGGAATCGCAGATGCTTTCTATGATTATGAATATACAGATGGCGAAAAAGGGATGAAAGGATTCATTACAACAAGAGAATCTATGTATATCTTTATGAGAGCTGTCTTTGAAGCTGCGGTAAAGAGTGGATGTGCTTGGAGTACGGAAGGTGGAGAAGGTTTTCTCATCATGACGGATTCAGAAGGACATCGTATCACTTTATTAAATGTCATTAAGGAGATGTTAGCGGAAACAGAAGCTTTAGGTGGTTTACAAAAAGCTTTAGAGTATTCCAAGGTCTCTAGTAGTGATGGTGGAACGATTTCACAAGAAATCTTAAAAAGAAATATGAGATATGTTTCGGTTGATATCTTAGTAGTTTTAAAGGAACACCAACATCAAGGACATATGCGTGAATTGATGGAATTTGTTTATAAAAGAGCAGAAGAATTTGGTATCACGGTTGCCTTAGAAACAGACGATAAAGTCAAGGCTGACAAGTATGAACATTTAGGTATGATCTTGTATCGAGTAAGAGATTGTGGCCCTGGTTATCATGTGTATGACATGATTCGATAAAGTTAAAAAATTAACAAGTTAAAAATCCTTTATTTTCACAAATAAAGTACTAGAATTAATAAGGCGATTATTATTGTAAAAGAGGTATTTATATGGAAATGAGTGCTATCTTACAGCTAATCGAAACGGATGAGAAGACACGTCTTGCGATTCAAGAACAATACGCAAAACGTACACAACTCAAACAAGCTGTAGAAGATGAAAAGAAAAAGATTTCTGATGATCTTTGGGCAGAAGTTCGTTCTAAAGTAGAAGAAACAAAGAAAGAACTAAATGCACAAGTAGAAGCTGATCAGAAAGAAAATGAAAGTGTTTATGAAAAGAATGTCAAGCGATTGACAGACATGTATAACACAAACAAAGAGACTTGGAAAAAGGATCTGGTAAGTCGTATTATCAGCGTTGAATAATAGGAGGAACTATGAGCTCAGATTTAGCATTAACGACTAAAGCGAGAGCGATGTTCGGAAAACGTTTATCAGCGAATGAATATGAAACGTTACTTCAAAAGAAATCTGTACCAGAAGTAGCTAGCTATTTAAAGAATGAAACATATTTCTCAACAACTCTATCTGGTATCAATGAAAAAGCGATACACAGAGAGCAGTTGGAAGCATTGTTAAGAATGGATATCTTTCATCGTTTAGAAAAGCTAGAGAGATATGGTGGAGAGGAAGATAAAGGATTTATATATGCGTTCGTGATGCGTTCAGAGATTCGTCTGATATTAGCGAGTGTAAGATATATCGTTTCAAGGGATGAAGAGATACGTAGTAGTTTGATTTCTTCATTACCAATCTTTGCGGAAAAATATTTTACATTTGATTTAAAGGAATTACCGGATATCACAACTTTTGCGCAGTTATTAGAGTTATTAAAAGGTACATCGTATGAGAAGATCATTTACAAGTATCAATCTCAAAACATAGAAGAAATCGATTATATAGCGATAGAACATGAATTAGAGCTTGTACTTTATAAGAATGCGGTAAAGCTTTTAGATAACTATAAAGGAAAAGAATGTAGTGAAGTATTAAATCAGATCATTTTATCGAAGGCTGAATTGATCAACTTATCAGCTATTTATCGTTTGAAGAAATACTTTAAACAATCAAATGATAAGATTGGTGGATTTATGTTGCCATATCATTGTTTCTTCTCAAAGAAAGAAATGATCGATATGATCGATAATTGTGATGCGAATGAAGTCTTAGATAAAGTAGCGAAGAAATATCATCGTTATACGAGAGATCTAAGATTTACAACGATTGAACAATATATTCAAATGATCCAATTTAATATGAACCATCATGTCATAGAGTATTATCAAGATGCATCTGTTGTTTTATTAAGCTATTTATTGATTAGTGAAACAGAGATACAGAACTTGATCAATATTATTGAAGGTATCAGATATCAGATTGCGCAGGATCGTATACGCGCACTGTTGGTATATTAGAAAAGGAGTAGATGCATGGCAATTGTAAAAATGAAATATGTCAGTGTAGCTACAAGTAAAGATCATATTGATGATATGGTCTTGGATGGAATTCATTCAGGCTTGTTGCACGCGGTACATGCTGCAGATATTGTCAATGAAGAGAATCATGGACATCTCATCAATGATGAGAATCCATATAGCGGTTATCTTCAAACACTGCAGAATTTTGCACACAATGTCAATTACACATTGCAGGCAAACAAAGCACCAAGTAAGCATTATACAAATGATGAAATTGATGCGTTTATTGAAGAGTTGAATAAAACATTTGGATTAGAAACTGATTCCAATACTGTCTTATTAACACCAGATGATGAAGAAGCGTTAAGTGCGTTAAGTGAATGTGGATTTGAAAGAATGCATGCTTGCCAATATCTAAACTTTGGATTTGGTAGACTTCCTAAAGAATCTTTTAAGAAGTTAAGCATGTACCAAGATGAAATCTTTGTTCACCATCGTGTACATCAAAATGAACAGTATATTTGGATGTTATATGTAACATCTGATTCCTATGTTGATAAAGTACGTAAGATCTTTAAAGATCTATACTTTGAACCAATTGATATTCCAATGATCGATGTCAAGAAACAATTGGAAAAGTATCAGGAACAAATTGATGATGTATATGCATACTGTGTAGAAGAGAATAGTATTCATGAATTGTATCCTTATGTAGCTGAAATCAATGAGAAGTATCACTTAAGTGGATTTGTGAAGGCAAGTGAAGTTGATGCTTATAAAAAGATCTTTGAAAATATTCCAGTAGAATTTGAAGTAAAGGATCCGGAAGAAGTAAGTGAATTAGAATGTCCTACATTATTAAAGAATAACTGGTTTACAAGACCATTTGAATTATTCTTAGGAATGTATGGTGTTCCAAAATATACAGACTTTGATCCTACAGGATTCATGGCAGTCACATATTGTTTATTGTTTGGAATCATGTTTGGAGATCTTGGACAAGGGCTAGTTCTATTCATTGTTGGACTTGTATTTGCGAAGAAGGGACAACTATTTGGAATCATTAATCGATGTGGAATTACATCTATGATCTTTGGATTCTTGTTCGGTTCTGTATTTGGATATGAAGAAGTATTAAATCCAATTCATCAATCTTTATTTGGAGTTAGAGAAAAGTTGTTTGATGTCATGGATCAAAATAGCACAATGGTGTTATTGATCGGTGCTATCGCAATTGGTGCTGTGTTGATCTTGATTACACAATGCATGAATATTGTGAATCGTTTCAAACATAAACAACTTGGAGAAGCAATCTTCTCTCAGAATGGTATTGCGGGATTTGTATTCTATGGTGGAATCATATTCGCTATCGTTGCGACGATGTTACTACAGTGGAATATCTTAAACCCTGTATATATTGTGATCTTCTTCGGTCTACCAGTTATCAGCTTTGTGATGAAAGAACCACTTAGTAATGCGGTAGAACATAAAGAAGTAAAACCAAAAGAAGGATGGGGTGGATATATCGTTCAATCAATCTTTGAATTGATCGATGTATTACTTACATTCGTTACAAACTCAATGTCTTATTTGAGAGTTGGTGGCTTCGTATTAAGCCATGCCGGTATGATGTTAGTTGTTATGACACTTGTTGAAATGACAGGAAATGCCGGAATCGCAGTTGCGATCTTTGGTAACATATTCGTTATGGTACTTGAAGGTCTCATCGTTGGTATTCAGACATTACGTCTTGAATACTATGAAATGTTCTCTAGATATTATGATGCTGGAGGAACACAATTTAATGCTTTATCTGCAAAGGTTGCAGAATAATCAATAGAAAGATAAATCTAAAGGAGAAAAATAAAAATGTTAAACGCTATTGAAATGTTATTACCATTGGTCGCAGTAATTCTTATTGTTGGTCCACTCGCTTTAATTTGTTCAGGAAAAATGAATGTGAAGAATGCTAGAAGCAGAATGATCGCTCAGGTTGCGCTATTCTGTGGCGTATTCGCTATTATGGTCGTATTCCAAGCAAATCAATTCACAGCTCTTGCTGAAGAAGCTAGCACAGCTGCAGATGCTTCTAGAGGTCTAGGTTTCATCGCTGCTGCGATTGCTGTAGGTTGCTCTTGTATTGGTGCTGGTTGGGCCGTTGCGAAAGCTGCTCCAGCTGCATTAGGTGCTGTTAGTGAAAATCCTGATAACTTCGGTCGTGCAATTATCTTCGTTGCCTTAGGTGAAGGTGTTGCTATCTATGGTTTGTTGATTTCTATCTTGATTCTAAATAATCTTTAATTTATGAGAAGCTACGTCATCAGCGACAATACCGATACAGTCATGGGCATGCGCCTAGCTGGTATCGAAGGTGAGGTCATCAAAGGACGTGACAATATTCTTCATCGTCTGGATGAATTGATCCATACAGAAGATATTGCCATTATATTGATGACTACGATTACGATTGAAGAGGTAAGTGATATCGTTTCTGCATATAAGATGAATCTTGCGAAACCTCTTATTGTTGAAATTCCTGACAGACATGGTTCTGGAAATATTAGTGAAGCTATCAATAAATATATTTCAGAAGCCATTGGTGTCAAATTATGAGGGTAATATAGATGGAAGACTATGAAGTAAAGTTACTTGAAGAAATTGACAATGACGTTAAGAGTAACGCTGAACTTGTTGAAAAGATGGTCAAACAAGAAACAGATGCGTTACGTAATGATCAGGTCAGTTTCTATAAAGAAGGATTGCTGAAAGAAACTTCTACATATCTAGAAGGTGAGCTAAAAGAAGCTCGTCTTTATGCCGCAACAAAACGTTCTCATGATAAGTTGGATACAAAGAAAAAGTTATTAGAACTTCGTGGAAATTTTGTTAACGAGCTAAAGAAAGAAGTGACTGAAGAGCTAAAGAAATTTGTAAAGAGTGATGAATATAAGAATTATCTTTTAGAAAATCTAAAGAAGATCGAAAGTAAAGATAATGGTTATTTCGTTGTTCGTGAAAATGATATGGATCTCATGAAAGAATTGTGTAAACAATTAAACATGAATCAGGAAATCAGAAAGGGATATTTTGCGATTGGTGGATTCCGTTTTGTGGATGAAGTAAATCGTTATGAATATAGTTGTTTATTATCTGAAAAGTGTGATGAACAGTTCGCATGGTTCAGAAATAATTCTGGTTTCAAAGTTGTAGAAAGTGAGGATGAATAATGAGCGATACCGTATATTCAATTAATGGGCCGGTCATTACAGTCCGTAATACAAAGTCATTCGCTATGCGTGAAATGACATACGTAGGTGAGAAAAAGTTACTTGGAGAAGTCATCAAGATCAACGATGATTGTACAACGATCCAGGTATATGAATCTACGACAGGTCTAAGACCTGGTGAAGCTGTTGTAGGTACAGGTTCTTTGTTGAACGCAACACTTGGACCTGGATTACTAAAGAATATCTATGATGGTATTGAAAGACCTTTAGAGAAGATCGAAGAAATTGAAGGTGCATTCATTTCTGAGGGTTCTCAAGTTGATTCTATCGATAAACAACATCAATGGGATGTTACGATGTGTATCAATGAAGGTGATACTGTTAGTGAAGGTCAGATCTTTGCGACATGCCAAGAAACAAGTGTCATTGAACATCGTTCTATGATTCCTAATGGAGTAAATGGTGTAGCGAAGAGTGTAAAACCTAGTGGTCAATATACTGTAGATGAAGTACTTCTTGTTGTAGAAGATCCTGAAACAGGAAAACAAACAGAAGTTACTTTGGCACAGAAATGGCCAGTACGTATTCCTAGACCAATCAAGGATAGAAAACCTTTAAGCATGCCTTTGGTTACAGGACAAAGAGTATTAGATACGATGTTCCCTATTGCCAAGGGTGGTTCAGCAGCATTACCTGGTGGATTTGGTGCTGGTAAGACAATGTTACAGCACTCTATCGCAAAGTTCTGTGATGCTGACATCATTATCTATGTTGGTTGTGGTGAACGTGGTAATGAAATGACACAGGTATTGGAAGAATTCTCTGAATTGAAGGATCCAAAAACTGGTAAATCATTATTAGATAGAACTGTATTGATTGCCAATACTTCTAATATGCCTGTTGCGGCTCGTGAAGCTTCTATTTATACAGGTGTAACGATTGCGGAATATTATCGTGATATGGGATACCATGTAGCTTTGATGGCTGACTCAACTTCCCGTTGGGCAG
The DNA here is from genome assembly GCA_963613355.1 of Bulleidia sp. Classification (GTDB taxonomy): domain Bacteria; phylum Bacillota_I; class Bacilli_A; order Erysipelotrichales; family Erysipelotrichaceae; genus Bulleidia. The sequence goes on from CAVDZA010000003.1 coordinate 62,249, forward strand.
AAGCGTTAAGAGAATTATCTGGACGTTTGGAAGAAATGCCTGCTGAAGAAGGTTTCCCAGCATATTTACCAAGTAGAATCGCACAGTTCTATGAACGTGCAGGTTATGTAGATACGTTAAGTGATAAACAAGGTTCTGTTACTTTGATTGGTGCAGTATCTCCACAGGGTGGTGACTTCTCTGAACCAGTTACACAGAACACAAGACGTTTCGTTAGATGTTTCTGGGCGTTGGATAAAGCTCTTGCGTACGCAAGACATTATGCCGCAATCAACTGGAATCAATCTACAAGTGAGTATGTAGATGACTTATCACATTGGTATGCAGAAAATGTGAATCGTTCATTCTTGACATTACGTGCTGAACTACAAGAAATCCTTCATGAAGAAGATTCTTTGTTAGAAGTCGTTAAGTTGATTGGTTCTGATGTATTACCAGAAGATCAGAAGTTATTATTAGAAATTGCACGTGTTGTTAGAGTTGGTTATCTACAACAGAATGCTTTCCATCCAGATGATATGTCTGTACCTCTTGAAAAACAATTCAAGATGATGAAGGTCATTGACTACTTATATCGTGCATGTAAGGCAAAGGTTGAAAAGCATATTCCTGTATCTTTGATTACAAAGACAGGAATCTTTGAAACAGTTATTAAGATGAAGTTTGATGTGCCAAATAACAATATCGATTTATTGGATTCTTATCCTGAAAAGATCGATGAGGCACTTAACTCAATTCTATAAGAGGGAGGGTAATTATGAGCTTACAGTTATTAGGACTGGATGAAATTCAGGGTTCACTTGTTGCCCTAGATCATGTAGAAAATGTATCCAATGAAGAAATGGTTGAAATCGAATTGAGTGATGGTTCTACAAGAAGTGGAAGAGTCGTTTCTATTTCTGGAGATAAAGCTGTCATTCAGGTCTTCCAGGGTACAGAAGGTATTTCTTTAACAAATACAAAGACAAAATTATTAGGTCATCCTATGGAACTAGGTCTTTCTAGAGAAATCTTAGGAAGAACTTTCAATGGTACGGGTGAACCTATTGATGGTCTTGGAGAAATTTACGCAGATAAGTTTGAGGATGTTAATGGTAAACCATTGAATCCTTATTCAAGACAATATCCAAGAAACTATATTCAAACAGGTATTTCAGCCATTGATGGTCTAAATACTTTGATTCGTGGACAGAAGCTTCCTATTTTCTCAGGTTCAGGTCTTCCACATGATCAACTTGCGATCCAGATCGTTAAACAAGCGAAGTTAACAGGTGAAGATGCTGAAAACTTCTGTATCGTATTTGGAGCAATGGGTGTTAAGAATGACGTTGCGGATATGTTTAGAAGATCATTTGAAGAAACAGGTGTAATGGAAAAGGTCGTTATGTTTGTGAATCTTGCGGATGATCCTATCGTAGAAAGAATGTTGACACCAAGATGTGCATTAACTGCTGCAGAATACCTTGCGTATGATTGTGGTATGAATGTACTTGTTATCTTGACGGATATGACATCTTATTGTGAAGCTGTACGTGAATTCTCATCATCTAAGGGTGAAATTCCTTCACGTAAGGGATATCCTGGATATTTATATTCTGACTTAGCTTGTTTATATGAACGTGCAGGTATCATCAAGGGTGGAAAGGGCTCTGTTACACAGATTCCTATTCTAACAATGCCTAATGATGATATTACACATCCTGTACCTGACTTAACAGGTTATATTACAGAAGGACAGATCGTATTAGATAGAGACTTGTTCTTGAACAATATCACTCCACCAATTGGTGTACTTTCTTCTTTATCACGTTTGATGAAGGATGGCATTGGTGAAGGATATACAAGAAAAGACCATCAAGATATTTGTAACCAGTTGTTTGCCTCTTACGCAAAAGTACAAGACGCAAGAAGCTTAGCTTCTGTTATTGGTGAAGATGAATTGTCTGATATTGATAAAAAGCATATGGAATTTGGTAGATTGTTTGAATCTGTCTTTATTGGACAGGGATTCCAAACAAATCGTTCTATGGAAGAAACATTGAACCTTGGTTGGGCATTGTTATCTACATTACCAATGAGTGCGTTAGATCGTTTGGACACTGAACTCATCAAACAAAACTATGATCCAGAACATGCGATGGAAACGATCAATATGATCGTTAAGAACGAAGGAGAAAACTAATATGGCTACGCAGGTTGCCGCAACAAAAGGTAATCTCATCCGTATGAAGCGTGCCTTGGCATTAGCGAATTCTGGTTATGATCTAATGGATCGTAAAAGAAATATCTTAGTAAGTGAAATGATGCAATTAGTGGATAAAGTAAAACTATTGCGTGATGAAATTACACAAGCTTACTCTACGGGTTATTATCTTTTACAACAAGCGAATATTTATTCTGGTGTCATTCAAAGGATCGCATCAGAAATTCCAGTAGAGAATTCCATTCAGTTGACATATCGTTCTGTTATGGGCGTAGAAGTACCAAATGTTATTTATACGCCAAAGGAGGATGTAGAAATTGCCTATGGTCTTGAAGAAACGAACTCCGCTGTGGATGAAGCGTATCTTCAGTTTCAAAAGGTAAAAGAGTTGACGATGGTTCTTGCGGAAGTAGATAACGCAGTATATCGTTTAGCGAACGCAATTAGTAAGACACAAAAGCGTGCGAATGCTTTAAAGAACGTTGTTATTCCTAGATATACATCTACGATTCGTTTTATAAATGATTCTCTTGATGAAAAAGAACGTGAAGAATTCTCACGTATGAAAGTCATTAAGGCAAATAAAGAATCACAACAAGCATAAAGAGGTGAATAACCTCTTTTCTTTATGGTAAAATACATGCGCATAGGGAGATAGATATGAAACAAGAAAGAACATTTCCTAGATTGGTAGTAACAAAGAAACAAGAGAATAACATCAAACAAGGACATCCTTGGGTATATGTAGATGAAATCATAGAATCAGAAGATATTTGTGAGAATGGTTGTATCGTTGATGTTTTTGGAAAGAGAAACAATTATCTTGGCTCTGGTTTTTATAGTGAGAATTCTAAGATCAGAGTGCGTTTATTAGGAAATAACGCAAATGAACGATATGAAGATGATTTCTTCATCAGAAAAGTAAAATATGCCATACAGTATCGTATTACTGTTATGCAGGAAGATATCAAAGCTTGTAGATTGATCCATGGAGAAAGTGATGGATTACCAGGTTTAACAGTGGATCGTTATGATAATATCTTGGTTTCTCAAGTAGAATCTTTTGGGACAGAAAAACATAAGGATGTGATCTATCAGGCACTCATTGATCAATTAGGTGAGATGGGTGAAGTAATTGAAGGAATCTATGAAAGAAATGAAGGTGAACTCCGTAAGAAAGAAGGTCTACCACAATATAAAGGTTGGTATGGAGAAAAACATCCTACAAGTTGTATAACAAAGATCATAGAGAATGGGATCATCTATGAAGTCGATGTAGAAAATGGACAAAAGACAGGTTTCTTCTTAGATCAAAAATACAACCGTAAACAAGTATCTAGATTAGCGAAGGGAATGAGAGTGTTGGATTGTTGTACACATACAGGCTCATTTGCGCTCAATGCCGCAAAGGGTGGTGCTGAATCAGTACTTGCGATGGATATTTCAGAATCTGCCTTAGAAATGGCAAAGAAGAATGCGAAAGAAAATCATTTAGATCTTTCTTTTAGACAAGGAGATGTATTTGAAGTTCTTGTGGATCTTAAAAAAGAACATGCGCAATTTGATTTTATCATCTTAGATCCACCAGCATTCACAAAGTCTAGAAAGACATTTCATAACGCAAGAAAAGGATATCGTGAAATCAATGCGGATGCGATGAGACTTTTACCTAGAGGTGGATATCTAGCTTCTGCGTCTTGTTCGCACTTTATGCCAAAGGAAGAATTTGAAAAAATGTTGGTGGATGCGGCCAATGATGCGGGCGTTTCGATCCGTATGATCGAACAGCGTGGAGCGGCACCAGATCATCCAGTCAATCCCGCAATTCCAGAGACAGAATACCTAAAATTCTTCTTACTACAAATCGTTTAAGCTAGCTATTTCGCTAGCTTTTTTCAATTGTTGGACATGCAAAAAAGGCGAAAATATGCTAAAATATTAGGGAAAGTGGGGTGAGGTACATGTATAAGATCAATGACGTTGTTATGTACAAAAGAGATGTTTGTAGAGTAGTTGGTAAAGAAAAAAGTGGATTTACTGGTGAAAAGTGCTATATTCTAGTTCCATACTATAGTACAGATGGTTCTACACGTATGCAGGTACCTGTCTCTAATAAAGGTGGACATTTAAGAGATCTTCTCACAAAGGATGAAATCATTGATTTGATCCATGAAGCTCCATCTATTGAATTGTTAGAGAATAAATCCGCAAATATGAAGAGCCAATATGCAAACTTACTTAAGACAGATAATATCTCTGATCTAGTTTGTATTATCAAGACTTCTTATGAACGTAATCGTATTCGTATGGAACAACATAAAAAAGCTGCTTCTGTTGATGATGAATATCTACAGAAGGCAGAAAAGTATCTTTATGATGAGATTGCTGTTTCTTTAGGAATGAGCTATGAGGATGCGAAGTCTTATTTCCTAGAGGAAGTAAATAAGTTGTCAAACTAATTTAGTATTGACTAACTTATTATTTACATAGTTTAATATTTAAGCACGTGAGGGAGTAGCTAGCTCCTAGAGTAACAAGTCAACATACTGGTTAACGACCTGGCTTGTTTTAAAAAGCGAGACTCATGTATGACTTTTTAGTTATGCATGGTCCAAATTAATGTTTATTTGACTGGACATGCATGCCCGGTCTTTTTTTTGGGAGGTGTTTAAGATGTGGGATCTATTGTTTTTTGTGAATAGTGCAGCCTTAGGTGTTGGACTTGCGATGGATGCGTTTAGCGTATCTATGGCGAATGGCTTGAATGAAGTGAATATGGGAAAAGGAAGAATGTGCTTGATTGCAGGTACATTTGCGTTCTTCCAGTTTGCGATGCCTATGATTGGATGGGTCTGTGTCCATACGATCGTTGAATACTTTAATTCTTTCCAAGCATTTATTCCTTGGATCGCATTGATTCTCTTATTGTTCATTGGTGGAAACATGTTGAAGGAAGGTTTTAGCCAAGAAACAGAAGAGGAAGAAAAGAAAGTAGGAAAAGGTGCATTATTTATTCAAGGTGTAGCCACTTCCATTGATGCCTTATCAGTAGGCTTTACGATTGCGGAATATGATCTAGTAATGGCAGTTGTTGCCTCATTGATCATTGCGGTAGTAACGTTTGTGATTTGTTGGTTTGGATTAGAAATTGGTAAGAAGTTTGGTACGAAGCTATCTAACAAAGCATCTATCCTTGGTGGTGTGATCTTGATCTTGATTGGAATTGAGATCTTTGTGAAGGGCGTGTTCTAATTTGGAATAATATTTCATATGATCTTGTATATAATATTTGCGAGAGGTAAATGTTATGTATAAGATCATTGTTTGTGATTTGGATGAAACGCTTATCAGTAGAGATCGTACGATTTCAAAGGAAAATATTGAAGCTATCAAAAAAGCGACAGAACTTGGTGTAAAGTTTGTACCTTGTACAGGTAGAGGGTATAACTCTGTTCATAATACAACGAAAGAACTAGGACTCTATGATAAAGAAGGACAATATGTCATTTCTTATAATGGTGGAGCCATTACAGAAAATAAAGATGAGAAAGTATTATACTTTCAAGGAATTACTTTTGAAGAAGCAGAAGCTTTGTATAAAAAGGGATTGACCTATGATCATCTTTGTTTACATGTCTATACACCAGATCAAGTTTGGGTAAGAAACTTTTATCCAGAGGAAGTGGAGTATCTTGCGAATCGTCAACCATGTACTGAGATATTCTCGGATGATATTGATTTCTTAAAGGGAAAAGAAATCGTTAAGTCAATCTACATGAATACGGATTATGAGTATCTAAAGAGAATCGAATCTGAAATTACAGATCTAACAAAAGATATGGATGTATCGTTCTCTTCAAATCGATACATGGAGTTTAATCGTAAAGGTGTATCAAAAGGAAATGGATTACATAGACTATGTGATCTATTAGGTGTAGATATCAAAGATACGATTGCGATTGGTGATAACTATAATGACTTATCTATGATCAAAGAAGCTGGTCTAGGAATTGGAGTCGCTAATACAGTAGAAGCGATGAAGAAGGAATGTGATCATATCACAAAGAATGATTGTGATCATAATGCTATCGCAGAAGTTATCAATCAATTTATCTTGAATCAATAAAAAAAGAGCTAAGCTCTTTTTTTATTAGATAAGTTTGAATTGTTTCCATTTACCACTTTTAACACGAATGATAAATAAGATAGCTCTTGCGCACCAGTCCATGCACATCGCAAATGCGATACCAATTACACCAAGATTCAAGAGATACGCAAGGATATAAGATAATACGAGTCTTACACAGATCGTAGCGAAGATAGAAACGTACATCGTATATTTCACATCTCCAGCAGCTCTTAATCCACTTCCGAAACAATTGAATGGAGATACGAATGCACAGAAGATGTTGTGGATCAATACTAGTGTAAATGTTAAGGACTTAGCTTCTTGGGAGATACCAGTAAATGTTAAGAACAATGGTGTCAAAGCTAAAGTGATAGCGCACCACACAACAGCGATAGTCATCGCAATCTTTAATAGATGTTTGAAGTAGTATTCCGCTTCATCGGCTTTATTAGCACCCATTGTTTGACCAATGACTGTAATGAATACTGGGTTCATTGCTTGGCCGGATAATGCGGCAAGTGACCAAATAGATTGTGCGACTCCATTTGCGGCAATTTGATATGTACCAAACAACGCAACGATAGAAGATAACGCTACTTTAACGATTTGGAATACTGCACCTTCTAATGAGTTAGGTACCGCAATGACCATGATACTTTTAATGAGTTTTCCATCCAATGTAAAGATATCTTTCAAATCATAAGAAACTTCATTTTCTTTCCTAGAACATAAATAAGTAATAACGATAGCGGAAAATACATAAGAGATGAATGTTGGCCACGCAACGCCAGCTACGCCTGCCTTTATCACAAATACACCGATATAGTTACCAACGACATTGATAAGGTTTGTGATAAGAGAAACATACATCGTAACTTTTGTTTTTCCCATAGAACGGAATGAGGATGCACCTGCGTTATAGATCGCTAAAGCAGGATAAGACATCGCAGTAATCGTTAAATATGTTAAACATGCGTTCATGACAGACTGTTCTACTTTTCCGAACACAAGAGATAACATCTGTGATTTAAACAACAATACAAATACTAAGATTCCTAAGGATACTAATGTAGAAAACGTTAATAGCTGTGAGGCAGCTTTATTTGCGTTTTTCTTATCATCTTTGCCAAGATACTGAGAGATGATGACAGCACCACCTGAGGCAAGTGCAGTAAAGATATAGATGAAGATCGTATTAAAATTATTGACGAGAGATACACCTGATACAGCATCCTCACCTGCGTGAGATACCATAAATGTATCTGCCATACCTACGACAAGAATCAATAATTGTTCGAATAATAATGGAACGATCATTTTTCTTAGGTCTTCTTTTGAAAACATTCGATTCATATGTAAACCTCCTTGACACTTATAAGTTTACTGAATCGAATGAAATGAACAATTCAAATATTTTTTAAGAATTATAAGTTTTTCTAATCAAACATGTAATTTAGGGAAAACCTGATCAAAAGTCGTATTAATGACAAGATCAGCTGCATTGTCATAAGGTGTTGCGTCACGGTTGATCAGTACGAGATTTTTTCCACCAAAGTAGCGTAATAATCCAGCTGCTGGATAGACGACTAGGCTTGTTCCTAACACGATCAAAGTATCACATGATTGAATTGCGGCAATCGCACCAGATAATACAGCTTCACTTAATCCTTCTTCATAGAGGACGACATCTGGTTTAATGATTCCTCCACATTCGCATCTAGGAACTCCATCACTGTTTTTGACATATTCAACAGGATAGTAATGATTACACTTCTCACAATAGTTTCTTAGAACGGATCCATGAATCTCATAGACTTTCTTACTTCCTGCAGCTTGATGTAATCCGTCAATGTTTTGTGTTACGACACCTAAACTTTTTCCTTTCTTTTCACATTCTGCGATAAATGTATGAACGATGTTTGGTTTCGCTTCTAGATGTAACATCTTATCTTTGTAGAATCGAAAGAACTCTTCTGGGTTTTCTTCAAAGTAGTGGTGAGAGATGATTTCCTCTGGTGGTAGGGAGTACTTTTGATTGTAGAGACCATCTTGGCTTCTAAAGTCTGGAATTCCACTACCAGTAGATACACCCGCTCCAGTAAAGAATACGATGTGTTTTGATTGATCGATGATTTGTTGAAGATCTTGGATCTTTTCTTCTAATGTCATATTATTTGCCTCCATATACTTCTAGTAAATGTTGTCCTATATTTTTCATATCTTCTTTTAATGATTCTGGTTTGATGATTTCTAGTTGATCGTAATACAACAACAACCAGCTTTTTAATGTTGGTGTGATCGTTGTTTTGATACTAACGGTAAAAGATTCTTCATCGATTCTGTTTACGATGATGCCATCTCCAAATTCTTCTAGGATTCGATTTTCTAGAGTTCGATTACACTTCACTACGATCGTTGCACCTTTTCCATGGTACATATTCATACTTGTACGCATATGATCTTTTAATGAGAATGGAACAGGAGTATCTTTGTCATCTGTGATGTGAACATGATCCATCTTATCTAATCTATAGTTACTAAATGATTCGTGTTTATGATCATAGAATACACAATAGTATTTATCACTGTTACTGACGATGGCGTATGGTGTTAGATGATAGACTTTATTATCTTTACGATACTGTCTCTTTTTCTTGAGATTAAGATCGTAGTATTGAAATTCGATTGCGGTACAAGAAGATATCGCAGGAAGTATGATTTCAATATTATTTAAGAATTGATCATTATCTGTTTTAGATGACGATGTATAACATTCTGGTAATAGTTTTCTTTCATATTTGCTTAAAGAAGAATTGATCTTTTGAATTAGTTCTTCACTTTCTTTTAAAGAGAAAGCAGGGGATGAAGAAATGTGTTCGATCAATACCAAAGCTTCTGATAATGAAAAAGAATGTTCAATGTAATAACAATATCTCTTATTAGGACGAACACAGTTCACTTTGATACCTATGTTATTCAATGATTCTATACATTGATAAATGACTCTTCTATCCACAGTGATATTCTTCGTAGCTAATTCCGCAATGATATCTTGTGTGGAAAGTGGATGCGTGATATCGGATTCATCGTTTAATATTTTGTATACATTTGAAAGAATATTGTATTGTCTTTTGATCATATAAAATTTTCCTACCTTTTTTCTTATTGTACACTTTTCGGTACAATAAAACTAGATGGATAGATATAAAATAATCGCACAAGGAGAGAGAAATCATGAAAAAGTGTGAAGTATTTTTATTGAATCAATGTTTAGTTATCTTATCGTTTGTCTGTAGTTTAAATGAAAAAGAAGTATTAGGAGTTATCATTGCGGGAATGGCAATCCTTCTCTCTCAATTTTCTTTAAGTAGCAATGTATTGAAAGATGATTGGGGAAAGATAGGGGTGATCTCATTTGTTGAATTGTTGATCTTTGAATTAACAAAATTAACAGTGATATATCCATCTTTATATTTTCTATCGTTTGCTGGACTGGTAGTTGCGTTTACTTGGGACCATGCAGGGTATAAAGCGAAAGCCTATGGTATGAAGTGGATGAGCATCACTGGAGCGTTATTCTTATTTTCTTCTCTTGTTATGCCATACCAAACATTTGGGTTCTTCAATACTCTATATCTCATTCTTGTGATCTTCTTACCATGTAATATTTTGTATTTTATAAAACAATGTCACTTTATTCATTTTAGTAAGAATAGAAATGTGAAGATGAGTGTTGTAGAATAGGATACATGACAAATTGGTTAGTACATACATTTATAAAGGATCATGAGAATATTCATGATGATAAAGTTCGTTATTCTTATGGACTTATGACAACGATCGTAGGAATCATTTGTAATGTGTTCTTATGTTTGATCAAAGTTATATCAGGAATGATGATCAATTCAGTTAGTATCGTTTCGGATGGATTTAATAATTTGTCGGATAGTTTGACTTGTTTGATTACTTTAGTTGGATATAAAGTAGCGAATAAGCCAGCAGATGAAGAACATCCATTTGGGCATGGAAGAATGGAATATCTTGTTTCTTTTATCTCTTGTATCATCATCTTTGTGGTGATATTTGAACTATTGAAGGAAAGTATCAATAAGATCATTCATCCATCTGTTCTTAATTTTAATGATGTACTATTTGTGCTTTTATTAGCTTCTATCTTAGTGAAAGTTTGGATGGCTTCTTTTAATAAGAAACTAGGGAATCGATTAAATAATTTAGCGATGAAGACCGCTGCACAAGATGCGAAGAATGATGTATTTACTACATTACTATCAATCATTGCGATGGTGTTGGCTTGTGCGTATCCAAAGATTCCATTTGATGGAATTGCGGGTGTGATATTATCTATCTTCTTATTTTATTCAGCTTTTGGAATGGCGAAAGAAATCGTTGATGCGATACTAGGAAATCCAGTAGACGCAAGTGTCGCAAAAGAAATTGAAGATGAGATCTTGAGTGATCCTAATATTAATGGGATCCATGATCTGATGATTCATGATTATGGACCAAATACACACTATGGAAGTGCACATTGTGAAATGGATTCAGATATGGATTTTATGAAAGCTCATGAAATCGTAGATCGAATTGAAAGAGAATTGTTGGAAAAATATCATGTGAATATGACATTACACATGGATCCATTAGAAAAAGATACAGAGCGTTCTTTAAGATATAAAGAAATCATCAATCATACACTTCAAAACTTAGATCCTAAATTGAGTATGCACGATCTAAGAATGATCCCTGGAAAAGATCATATCAATCTATTCTTTGATGTCGTTGTTCCTTTCTCTTTCAAACAAGGAAATGATTTAATCAAAGAAAATCTCGAACAAGCATTCAAACAAGAACCATCTCAAACACATATGCATATAACTTTTGAACATGGTTTTGTTAGTGAGAGGAAACCAAATGAAGAAGATGAAGTCTAATCTATTATTAGCTTGTGCTGCATTCATATGGGGCATTGCGTTTGTCGCTCAAAGCGTTAGTATGGATCATATTGGTCCATGGACATTTACTTGTATCCGTAACTTTATTGCGGCAGGGACATTGTTTCTTTTGATGCCACTATTAGATAAAGTGACAGGATATCAAAAAGGATCGACGAATAAAAAGACAATGATGATTGGTGGAATCTGTTGTGGAATCGCATTAGCTGTAGCTTCCATGTTTCAACAGACAGGAATCATTTATACAAGCGTTGGAAAAGCTGGTTTCTTAACTGCTTTATATACGGTCATCGTTCCTATTCTCTCTTTGTTTTTGGGGAAAAGGTCAAAATGGAATGTTTATGTAGCGGTTGGTATTTCTATCGTAGGAATGTATTTCTTATGTGTGAATGAAGATTTTTCGATTGCGTATGGGGATTTCTTGGTACTTATATGTGCACTATTATTTGCCATCCATATCTTGGTCGTTGATCATTTTGTGGAAAAGGTAGATGGGATCCGATTAAGTTGTATTCAATTTTTAACTTCTGGAATCGTTTGTTTGGTACCGATGCTCATATTTGAAAAACCAAATATGACAAATATCTTACAAGCATCCATTCCTATCTTATACGCTGGTATCTTATCTAGTGGGGCAGGGTATACGCTACAGATCGTAGGACAAAAAGATGCGGATCCTTCAATTGCGGGGATGATCTTATCATTAGAGTCTGTATTCGCGGCATTAGCTGGTGCGGTATTACTTCATGAAATTTTAAGCATGAAAGAATTGATTGGTTGTATCTTGGTGTTCTTCGCAATCATATTTTCTCAAATAGAACTAAAAAACAAGGCTGAATGATTTCAGCCTTGTTGTTTACTTCATAAGAAGTTCTGTAATGTTTTTTGTATATTCCTTTGTATCATCAATGGATAGACCTTGTGCTAATAAAGATTGATCATAAAGCACAGAAGTATATTTCTTGAGTGTTTCTGGATCATCTTTTCCTAACTGTTGAAGTTTAGAGAAAAGAGGGTGATCAGGATTTAGTTCTAGGATCTTAATAGCTTTCATTGGTTGTCCCTTAGACATTGGATCACTAGATAAGTATTTTTCCATCTCTAATGACATACCTTCATCCGCAACGACACATGCTGCCTCATCCGTTAATCTAGAAGATAAACGTACTTCTTTTACCTTATCACCTAATGTTTCTTTCATAGATGATAACAAGTCTTTGTTTTCTTCTGACTTTTCTTCTCTGACCTTCTTTTCTTCTTCGTTTTCAAGATCTAAGTCTCCTTTATTGACAGACTTAAATGGCTTTTCAGAATAGTTCATGATCGTAGAAGCTACGAATTCATCTCTTTCGTCTAAGAAGTAAAGAACTTCATATCCTTTTTCTTTGAGCTTGCCCATGGCTGGTAAGTTTTGGATCTCATCGATGGACTTGCCAACTGCGTAGTAGATAGAAGATTGTTCTTCAGGCATTCTTTCTACATATTCTTTTAATGTGACGTATTTTCCTTCTTTAGAACTTCTGAAGATCATGAAGTCTTGTAGCTTATCTTTGTTGACACCGTAGTCTGAGAAGATACCAGCTTTTAGATTCAAACCAAAATTCTCAAAGAATTTTTCATAACCTTCACGGTCTTTTTCTAACATTTCTTTTAATGCAGAGGAGATCTTTGTTTCAATGGACTTAGCCATCATCTTGACTTGACGGTCCTGTTGGAGGATCTCACGAGAAATGTTGAGGTTTAGATCATCACTATCAACAAGTCCTTTAACGAATCTAAAGTAAGAAGGAATCAAGTCTTTGACCTTATCCATAATGAATACATTCTTACAATATAGCTCTAATCCTGGCTCGTAATCTGTGTAATAGAAGTTATATGGAGCCTTTGATGGAATGAACAATAAGGCAGTGTAAGAAATATTACCTTCAACAGAATAGTGAACTACCTTTTGAGGGTCTTCCCAATCGTTGTATTTAGACTTATAGAATTCATTGTAGTCTTCTGTAGAGATCTTTGATTTTTGTTTCTTCCATAAAGGAATCATAGAATTCAAAGTTTCTACTTCCTGTGTTTCAATCGTCTTCTTATCATCTGTAGGATCAGGAATATGTTTTGTACATTCCATTTCAATAGGGTAACGTACATAGTTACTATATTTCTTGATAAGTTCCTTGATCTTCCATTCTTCTAAGTATTCAGAATAGTTTACATCTTCTGTATCTTCTTTTAGATCTAATGTGATCCTTGTACCATAGTTGGACTTATCGATTTCAGAAATCACATATCCATCTTCACCTGAAGAAGACCAACTATAAGCTTTATCAGAATTAATAGATTTCGTTTCTACGAAGATTCTCTTCGCTACCATGAAGGCACTATAGAAACCTACACCGAATTGACCAATGATGTCTGTATCTTTCTTCGCTTTTTCAAATTGTTCACGGAATTCTGCAGAACCACTCTTCGCAATCGTACCAAGATTCTTTTCAAGTTCTTCATTTGTCATACCGATACCAGAATCTTCAATGACTAATTGTCTAGTATCTTTATGTCTTTCAATCGTAATCTTGAGATCTTTCTTCGCTACTTTATGTTCTTTATCTGTAAGAGAAACGTAGTGTCTTTTATCCAGTGCGTCAGATGCATTAGAAATCAATTCTCTCAAGAATATCTCCTTGTTTGTGTAAATGGAGTTGATCATCAATTCCAACAAACGTTTTGATTCGGCTTTAAACTGTTTCTTTGCCATAACATTTCCTCCTTAGCACTCTAATTGAATGACTGCTAAATATTGTAGTACCACATTGTTTTAAAATCAAGATAGTATGTATAAAAAAGTTAGAAACTGATATATGATTGTTGTATGAAAGAAATCAATGTAAAACAGATAACAGAAGCGATAAAAGATATGGCAGGAAAGATAGCGTGTGTTTATCATCCTGACATTCTTCAATCAATCAAAGACAATGCGAAGAGAGAAACAAATGAACGATCAAAGACTGTTATGGAAATGTTAGAGGAGAATGCGAAAATTGCGGAACAAGAACAGATTCCATTATGTCAAGATACTGGATTAATGATCGTTTGGCTTCATATTGGACAAGATGTACATCTTGTGGGTGGTAGTTTAAAAGAGGCTGTCAATGAAGGGGTAAGAAGAGGGTATTTGGATCATTATCTAAGAGCTTCCTCTGTAGATGATCCTTTATTTGAAAGAAAGAATACAACAGATAATACGCCTGCCATCATCTATACAGATATCGTGGATGGAGAACAAGTAGAAATCGAAGTCATGGCGAAAGGCTTTGGCTCCGAAAATAAGAGTGCTTTAAAGATGTTGACACCTGCAGATGGAGTAGAAGGTGTGAAAAAGTTTGTGTTAGAAACGATTGAAAAGGCAGGTCCTAACGCATGTCCTCCATTTGTGGTAGGAGTCGGAATTGGTGGAACATTTGATCTATGTGCCAAACTTAGTAAAGAAGCATTACTAAGACCGATTTCCATTTCGAATCCAGATGAAAGATACAAACAATTAGAAGATGAACTTCTTCAAGAAGCGAATCAATTACATATCGGTCCTATGGGATTCCATGGAGAGACAACAGCTTTAAAAGTACAGATTGAACAAGCACCAACACATATTGCGGGCTTGCCAGTCGCTGTGAATATTTGTTGTCATATTTGTAGACATGATAAGAAGGTGATTTCATGAAACACATTCAATTACCATTAAAAGAATCTGATGTCTTAGAATTACATGCTGGTGAACCAGTCTTACTTTCTGGAACGATCTATACCGCAAGAGATGCAGCACATAAAAGATTAGTAGAAATGATTGAAAGAAATGAAGAATTACCTTTTGATCTAAATGGAGCTACCATTTACTATGTTGGACCAACGCCCGCAAAAGAAGGTCAAGCCATTGGCTCTGCTGGTCCTACGACTGCTTCTAGAATGGATCCTTATGTTCCTATCTTAGCAGACAAAGGAATGAAAGGAATGATTGGAAAAGGAAGAAGAAGTGAGGAAGTAAAGAAGGCTGTCATTCAACATCAAATGATCTATTTTGTTTGTGCTGGTGGAGTAGGAGCTTTACTATCACATTGCATCGTTTCTAGAGAGATGGTTGCGTTTGAAGAACTATTAGCGGAAGCAGTTACGAAGTTAGAAATCAAAGATTTTCCTTGTTTTGTAGGAATGGATATTCATGGAAATGATATATACGATATGGAGGATTAAACAATGGGAGTATATGAAGAATCATTAAAGCTACATGAAAAGTATCGTGGTAAGTTGAAAGTAGAATCTAAAGTGCCTTGTGAAGACGCAAAAGATCTATCATTAGATTACACACCAGGTGTTGCGGAACCTTGTCGTAAGATCCACGAGAATAAGGAATTAAGCTATGTTTATACTAATAGAGCGAATACAGTCGCAGTCATTTCAGATGGTACGGCGGTATTAGGATTAGGTGATATTGGACCTGAAGCTGCGATGCCAGTCATGGAAGGAAAAGCTTTATTGATGAAGAAGTTTGCGAACATTGATTCTTGGCCTTTGGTCATTGATAGTAAAGATCCTGATGAAATCGTGAAGTTCTGTAAGATGGTAGCTCCTTCCTTCGGTGCTATTAATCTTGAAGATATCAGTGCACCAAGATGTGTAGAAATCGAAAGAAGATTGATTGAAGAGTGTAGTATACCTGTATTCCATGATGATCAACATGGTACAGCTATCGTTGTATTAGCGGCATTGATCAATTGTTTAAGATTGAAGAAAGTAACACCAGAATCACAGAAAGTCGTTATTTCTGGATGTGGTGCTGCAGGTTCTTCCATCATTCGTATGTTATACCAATATGGGTTTCATAAGATCTATGCGTTTGATGTAGATGGATGTGTCGATCCAGATCATAGCGATTCTTATAATGATCTAAAGAAAGAATTACTTCAATACGTCAATTTAGATCATCAACATTATTCTTCCTTAGCAGAAGGAATGAAAGGTGCTGATATCTTTATTGGTGTATCTGCGCCTAGACTTGTTACTAAGGAAATGGTCCAATCCATGAATGAAGGAAATATCGTATTTGCGATGGCAAATCCAGAACCTGAGATTACATATGATGAAGTCAAGGATGCTGGTGCGTATATCATCGGTACTGGTAGATCTGACTATCCAAATCAAGTCAATAACTTATTAGCTTTTCCAGGACTGTTTAGAGGCGCATTAGACGCAAAAGCTACAAAGATCACAGAAGAAATGAAGATTGCGGCATCAAAAGGATTGGCATCCCTTGTTTCAGATGAAGAGTTAACAAATGAATATGTCATTGTTTCTCCATTTGATGAAAGGGTCGTTCCTACAGTAGCTAAAGCAGTTCGTGAAGTCGCAATTCAATCTGGTGTTGTAAGAAAGTAACAAATGTATTAAGGAATTGATAAAGCGAATTATAAATCAATTAAAAGACCGGATACTTCTATCCGGTCATTTCTTTTGGTATATTCTTATAACAAATTCAGCAGTGATATCCATACCATTCTGTTGATTTAGTTTTTCAATATCTTCACTCTTTGTACGATGATAGTAAGGTGTCATCTTGAATAAAGAGATAAGAACATCTTTTTCACAATGGAATACATTCGAGATAATGTATTCTTTTTCTTTCACCATATTTGTTTCTAATGGTTTAATGACATTTTCATAAGGTGTTTCATAAATCAGGTCTTTTAATTCAAACAAATGTTTAGGACCAGGAGATACGAACACAAATCTACCATCTTTCTTTAATACTCTTTCTATTTCATCTTTCGCAAAAGGTGCGAAACATGTTGTTGCCATATCACAAGATTCATCAGGTAGAGGTAGTCTAAAAATAGAAGCGACTGCGTATTGTGTAGATGGATCATTTCTAGATGCGTGTTTTAAAGCGTCTTTACTCATATCAAATCCGTACTTTTCATCTGCTTTAAGATCTGTTGTATAGTAACCTTCACCACATCCAAGATCACATAGGGTAGTAGGGTGGTATTCTTCAGAAATACGAACGAGTTCGTTCTTTAAGAATTCATAACCTCCAGAATTTAAGAAATCCGTTCTAGCTTGAACCATTTCTTTATTATCGCCATGATCAACAGATTGTTTGATCAATAGATTTAAATATCCTTGTTTTGCGTAATCAAAGGAATGTTTATTTTCACAGATAGCACTTCTTTCTACTTTATGAAGTGGTGTATTACAGATTGGACATATCAATTTCATGTCAGTATTGTACCATCATTTATATGAAATAGCACTTGACTGACTGTCAGTCAGTGCTATAGTGTAGGTACGAAGGAGGTAAGTATGGCTGAATCAAAAGATAGTGAAGAAAGAAGAAGTGAGTTTGTAGAAGCAGCTGAAAAACTCTTTAAAGAGAATGGAATCGTAGATACGACGATCAATTCCATTGTGAAAGAAATGAATGTTGCGAAAGGATTGTTTTATTACTACTTCAAGTCTAAAGATGATGTGATTGACGCTATCAGTGAAAAATATAATGAAGTGTTTAATGAAATGATGAATGCTTCTATGGATAAACCAACATATGAAGAACGATTAGAACAATATGTAGAAAATTGTGTTTCTTCTTTCCGTACCCTAACAAGTGAAGTACATGGAGAAGATGTTGATCTTACACAACTATCCACTCGTTCTATTGAAGAGGCAAAACAATCTGCCATTGATGGGTTGTGTGAGATGTTTGAAGAAGGTATGAATAATGGTGCGCTACAGTTTGTTCATCCTAGATATTACGCAGATATATTGGTTGGTGGAATCTTAACACTGGTTGAAGAGAATGAAGCACCTGACAATGAAATAAAAGAAATCATTATGGATCTGATTGAGAGATCCGGAAAGGACTAACTATGTCAGAAAATAACAACAAAGAAAATGAATTTAATGAAAAGATCAATGCTTTTAAAGAAGAAGCTATGAAGGCAATGAAAGAAACAACAGAAACTGTTTTGAAGAAAGTAAAAACAGAAAAGAGAAAAGCTGAAATTAGAAGTGAGATTGGTCATCTTTCAAGAGAACTATCAAAATCATATGAAAAACTAGGTAGACAATACTATCTACTTAAAGAAAATCATACTGAAATTGGTGGAGAGAAAGAAACATTTGATTTGATTCGTTCTAAAGAAAAGTTGATTGAATTATTAAATGAAAAACTAGATCAGTTAGAAGAAGAATAACAGAAAGATCTGTATCAGAAATGAAGTGAACCCCAAAAGTTGAACAAACTTTAGGGGTTTTTATTATGAAATTAACATATGAACAAAAGCTGAAAGCTTATGAAGATTGGAAAAACAGATATAAGTTGCCAATGACT
Source organism: Bulleidia sp. (assembly GCA_963613355.1). Classification (GTDB taxonomy): domain Bacteria; phylum Bacillota_I; class Bacilli_A; order Erysipelotrichales; family Erysipelotrichaceae; genus Bulleidia. Next base: position 80,926 of record CAVDZA010000003.1, read on the forward strand.
ATTTCGAGAGAGTTAAATGTAAATTATAGTAAAGTTGTGTATTTTCTTCGTTTAGCAGATAGACATGGTGTAGCCATTCTAAAACATAATAAGAATAAATATTATTCACCAGAAGAAAAAGTAAGGATCATCGATCGTGTTTTAATAGGCAACGAATCAATTATTAGCGTTTCTATCGATGAAGGATTACCTGGCAACGCAACTTTAAATCTATGGATTAAATCTTATAAAGAAAACGGGTATACTGTTGTAGAAAAGAAACGAGGTAGACCAGCTAATGGACAAGAAAATGCAGGAACTACTTGCGCAGAACGAAAGCTTGAAGAACCAAGTGAAAGAACTACGCAGGCAGAACGAGATTCTTACGATACAACAAGAATACTTAAAAAAATTAGATGCCTTAGTTACGGCAAGAGAGAAGCGAGAAAAGAAGAAATAGCACAGGCAGTAACGGAACTAAGGCAAGAAACGAAACGTTCATTATCATTTATATTGAACGCTATTAATAGTTCTGATCAACTGCCACATATCACTAGAAGCGATTACTACTATTGGTGTAACCATACTGACATGGATAACAAGAATGATGAATTGATGAATAAGATCATAGAGATCTATTACTCCCACAAAAACAGATATGGGTATAGAAGAATCACATTGGAATTAAGAAACCAAGGAATAGCAGTAAATCACAAGACTGTAAAACGATTGATGAAGAAGATGGGATTGTATGGAGTAACACCAAAAGCTAAATATAAGTCATATAAAGGTGATATGAATGGTACTGTAAAGAATGTATTACTAGATAAAGTAGTAGATGAAGAAAACAATAAAACATATTATGAAAGAAACTTTGATACTACTAGACCAGATGAGAAATGGACGACAGATGTATCAGAATTCCATATAGCTGCAGGTAAAGTATATCTATCTCCAATACTGGATATGTTTACACACGAAATCATATCTTTCAATGTATCAACGAGTCCTAATTTCAATCAAACGATGGATATGATTGATAAGGCATTCGAGAAACATCCAAACCTAGAAGGATTGATATTCCATTCTGATCAAGGATGGCAATATCAGATGAAACAATATCATAAGAGATTAGAAGAGAAAGGAATCATCCAATCAATGTCCAGAAAAGGTAACTGTTTAGATAATTGTGTAATGGAGAACTTCTTTGGTAAGTTAAAGAATGAAATGTTTTATGGACATGGATATGAATTTGAAACACTAGAATCTTTGATGAAAGCTATAGAAGAATATATAGATT
>CAVDZA010000004.1:0-79089 GCA_963613355.1 Bulleidia sp.
CTTCCGTACTGCCCTCTTGGACAGTGCTCGATGAGTATACCACCTATCTTTTATTTCTGTCAACAAAAAAATTTAATAAATTTATTTATGACATTTTTTATTTTGATGAGTGATATGATCACGCATTTCTGCGGGATGTGATTAGTAATTTAGCACTACTTTTTTTCTTTGTAAAGTAAAAATTTAAAAACATGTATCAATTTTCTTCTTGATACATGTCTAAGTACATTCTGTAATATCTATCGATACATTCTTGAGAGAAAGGATCTTCTTCTTTATCCATCATATCGATCAATAGATCCATTTGTTTTTCTACGATAGCTTTTACATCTTCTGGATAATTCATTTCTTTCGCATGTTGAGCATATTCGTTTTCATCTAAGATCTGATATCCACCATCAGGATATAGTTTTACATCAAGATCATAATCGATATTACGAATTGCTTCACCATCATAGATAGATGGAGATGCTAGATTGACATAATAATAAATGCCAGCGTGTCTGATCATTGAGATGACATTAAACCATTTATCTGTATAAAAGAAACAAACAGCAGGTTCTCTTGTCAACCATCTTCTACCATCGCTTTCAATGACCCATGCTCTGTCAGTTACCGCAACGATATGTTTTTCATCAGCTTCTAATACAAATCCTTTACACCAAGTCCGATGTAAACTTCCATCATGTTTATAAGATTGTATATGAACAAAAGTTCCTGGTTTTGGATACATGAATACCTTCTTTCTAAAGCTTTATTATTTTAACTAGCAAACACATAAAACACAATAAGAGCTTTCAATTTTGAAAGCTCTTATTCATTAAGAATCAAATTTAATATTTGTTAATTTTGATAATCGATCAATCAATGAAGGAACAATGATGATACAAACGATCAATGTCACAAGGTTATACCAAAGATTGTATCCTGCCGAAAAGATCCAAGCTTCTTTGCTTCCCGCAACACTTCCATCTGGAAACCAAAAGTATACGCCTGACAATAATTGACAAACATATTTTAAGACCATTGATATAACGATTCCGTATTTCTTTTTATTTTGTAGATACCAATATGTAAATACAAACATTAATACACCGATGATTCCACCAACTACATACGCAATAATTGTATTACCATAACAATTCGCAATTCCAAACAATGATGAACAACCTAAAACAATTCCCATAACGATTGTAACTGTTTTATTTGTATCTTTGATTGGCCATAACAATGATGCGATTCCACATACAACAAGTGGTAATACGTAATCGAGCGCAATCTGTACAGGATGTACAAAATACATTGGAAAGCCTAATACGATCGTAATCAACCACGATAATACTGCGTCCGCAATTCCCCACTTCCATCCTAAATGATAAGAACAAATAAATACTGCTATTAGTTCAAGTTCAATTGAGCCACCATTTGGCATCACAAGGAAAGGAATCAAGTTACCTGCGTATTTCAACACCACATATAGCGCGACATACAACGCAAGGTAAGCAATCGTCTTTGTAGTACTCTTCTTCATAAAAAAACACCTCCATTTTCGAAGGCGCAGAAAATTCAAAACTCCTTGAACTCCCTACGCTAGTACAAACTAGATCAGGTGATAAGGGTGTAATCTCAGCACGTATGTGCACCCCTGTTCACGGATAAAATTATATCACTTTCATTCATTAAGTGATATATTTATTCACATGGAAAATAAATATATCAATGATCAAATCAGAGGCTTTCTATCAGACCCAGATATGATAGCTTCTCTCGCTAATATTTCTAGCGTAATTATGAATGGGTACAAAGATTTAAACTGGGCAGGTTTTTATTTCGTAAAAGGCGGACAATTGATCGTCGGTCCATTTCAAGGTAGACCTGCTTGTTCCCCTATCCCTTTCACTAAAGGAGTATGCGGAAAATGTTATAGAGATAAGCAAACGCAACGTATTGATGACGTATTAGCTATCAAAGATCACATTGCGTGTGATTCTGCAAGCCGCTCAGAACTTTGTGTTCCTGTTATCGTCAATGATGAAGTCATCATGGAAATCGATCTTGATTCCCCAATCGCTTCTAGATTCGATGATGATTTTGAAAAAGAAATGTTGGAAGCTGCACAAGATATTTCTAATGCATACCTCCAACATCATTGGAAATTAGATTAACGGTAAAGTTCGTATACTTGTGTTCTTTCTAGATAACTAGTCGCTTCATCAATAGCTGTTGAAGCTGAGAAGTACATTACTTTACATCCACCAATCATGGTCTGTTTGACCATGTTTTTTCTTTGCATGATTTGTCTTACTTTGATAAAGACATCACTATCTAGATCAAGGTCTAAGTATTTCTTCCACTTTTTACCATTCTCTGTTTGAATGCTTGCCCCATGGATCTGAATTGGTCTAGCATCACATCTATACTCTGCTAAATGCATGCATGTTGCTTTATCGAAATCCACACCAAATAACAACACATTACCTTTTAATTCATATAATCTAGCGACTGGTGATTCTTCTGCTAATGGGAAATGAAGAGATTGTCTATTGCACAATAGCTTCGCATATCTTCCCCATGCCGCATAAGAAACTTGTGGATGATTTGAAATGATTACACCATCTCTATGTCTAAAATTATCAACAACGCTTCCCATTTCAGGAATATCTGAAATGTTCGCATCAAATGGTGGAATCGATTCTCGAATCGTCTTATAAAGTTCTGGCGCAATAGCAGGATTTTCCCAATCACTTGGTTCACTATTATCACTTGTCTGCATTGGCATCATAAGAGTTCCTGTATCTCCACATAATTCCATTAACGCATCCACTACCGTTCTAGCTCCACCAATAACATAATCAAAAGAATCCAAGCTACTATGTACTTCCAATATTTGATTAGAAGATACTCCTAATTTTTTTAATTCAGCTATTAATATTTCCTTTGTAACAGGATCAGTCACAGTATTCATAATTTATACCTTCCATAATATAGGAAATATATTACCATTTTTCAGAATGTATTTCATCCTTTCAAAAACCAACGAATTTCCATTGATTTCATCTAACATACCTCTTATCACTTTTATTTTTTTTATTTTTCGATAAAATATTATATAAAGATACGAGGTTATGAATTATGTCAATGCCAATTTATGAATCTGCAGAAGATTATTTAGAATCTATTTTAATGATTGAAGAAAAGAAAGGAACTGTTCATTCTATTGATATTGCTGAAGATAGAGGTTTCTCTAAAGCCAGTGTCAGTGTCGCAATGAAAAAGCTACGTGAAAATGGTTATATCGAAATGCAACACGACGGTTCTATCAAGCTACTTCCTCCAGGAAAAGAAATCGCACTTAGGATCTACGAAAGACATAAAGTCTTAACAGATTACTTCGAATTTCTTGGAATCGATCCTGAAACAGCACAAAAAGATGCTTGTAAAGTAGAACATGACCTTTCTGAAGAAACATTCCAAAAGTTCAAAGAGGATGTTGAAAAAAGATTAGGTAAATAAAATACACTTCACATTGAAGTGTATTTTTTACTTAATACAACAATATCCGTAAATATCCTCTTCCTTGATAGCTTTAATGAAAGTACCATCATCCATCTCTATATCATATAAAGCTTGATCATTCACTCCCATCTTTCCCCAAGGATAGATTCCTACGACCTTTCCATAACAACATAATCCATCATAATGGAAGAACACATAGTTTTCTTTCTTATATATAGGACTACCAATGATTGGTTTAGAAGCCGCTACCGTTTCCCCGATCTCTAAGATACGATTAAATATTTCAGATACATTTCCACATAGATCATAGTTCATATGATAATGACCTCCATACCAATGTGTGTAACTAATCGTATCTTTTATTTGTTGCAAGTAATCTGTTAAAACATCCGCATGGAACGCATCCCCTTTTAATGTATATTGATCACTTGTAGATAAACAATGTGTAATGATGTAATCCACTTTATTATCATGTTTCTTTAAGTTTTCTAATCCTTCATCCATTTCTTCTTGAGATGGAATTTCTTCAGGCCACCAATACTTCCCAACGACCGCATCCGTATCACCTACGGCAGGTCCTCTATCATGGGAAGCTGCTCCACCCATTGTAAAGATAGAATGTCCCTCAATTTCAAAGACTTGACCTCTCATTAAATGAAATACACGGTCACGTATCACATGGATCTTTCCTCCATGCCATTCTTTCTCTGGATATTCTTTTAATCTTGGAAAGCACTCATGATTACCATCTATAAACAAAGTCGTATATTTTTGATTATCAAACCAATCTAACCACTTTCTCTCTTTTCTCTTTTCTTTCTTATAATTCCAAACAAAACCAAAATCACCACATATGATCAGATAATCCTGGTTTGTCATCTTTTTAATAAATTCCTTATCCAGTAGTTTTCTTACATCAATACTACCGTGTGTATCCCCTGTTACATAAATCATAATCATTCCCTTTATTATTAATAGAATCATTATACTTGTTTTCTATCCAAAATGACAAAGAACTGTTTAAGCATAAAAAAACGAGACTACTTTGTCTCGGAATTGGTATATATCGCAGGACTTAATGTCCTGATTGAAGTTATATTTCACTCGATGACGATCATCGATTTGAAGTTATATTTCACTTGGTCATTTGACCAATGTGTTGGTATATCATCTCTCGTATATGTTGAACAGTGATACGAGTTATTGCCTTTCAGCGAGTAAGAATATACCATGTCAAAAATAGGAAGTCAACAACTTTTTTAAAAAAATTTTATAAATATTTAATGTAAACGCATTCAAGATAAAAACCTGTCTAAAATATACGTTTTCCTTATATAATACAACCATGAAATATTATTTATCCGCAATCTTAGCAATGTTAATGTGGTCCTCTTCATTCATTGCCACAAAAATAACGTATCAATCTTTTTCACCGATCCTTTTATGTCTTGTTCGTTTTATTATTAGTTATCTCTTATTATTCTTTTATAGATTATTTACAAACCAACATGAAAAGATCGATAAGAAAGATCTTAAGACAATCATTCTAAGTGCGATTGGTGGCATCTCTATTTATTACACATTAGAGAATATCGCTCTATCACTAACAAGTGCCTCCATGACTTCCCTGATTGAAGCTGCGTTTCCTATTCTAACGATTCTTGTGGGCATCTTGATCTATCATGAAAAAACAAATAAGAGAATGTTATTTGGTGTATTCATCAGTATCATTGGTGTAGTTGTATTAACAGGATTCTCAAATGAATCAAATAATATGTTAGGAAATGTACTCTTATTGATTGGAGGAATCCTTTGGGGATTCTATAACTATCTTGTACAGAAGATACCTTCTCACTACGATTCTATTACAATCACTTATTATCAAATGTTATATGGCGCAATAGGTTTTATTCCATTAGTATTTTTAGAACGACCAATGTGTACCAATATCAATTTAGAAGTCATCTTAGCAGTCTTATATTTATCAGCTGGTTGTTCCGTAGGAGCACTCCTCTTATACAATTATGGTCTAAAACGATTACCAGCCTCACACGCTTCCTCTTTGATGAATGTGATGCCAGTATTTGGAATCATTTTATCCGCAATCATTCTTCATGAAAATATCACGCTGAATCAAATGATCGGTGGTATCATAGTTTTATGTGGTGTAATCATTTCAACACGCAAAGAAAATGCTTGACATGAAACCGATTTCAAATATATTTATATTGTAAACATTTGTTTACGAAAACAATTTTTGTTTAGAAAGGATGTTATGACCCAAAGAGAAAGACAGATCCTACAATGGATCGAAGAAAATCCTATGATTTCTCAAGAAGAACTAGCGGAAAAAGCTGGAATATCACGTTCATCTGTTGCAGTTCACATTTCTAACTTAATGAAAAAAGGATATATCGCTGGAAAAGGATATGTTCTAAGAAGTGGTACATATGTCGTTGTGATTGGTGGTGTCAATATTGACATTGGTGGACAGTCCTATAAAGAACTCATTCCAGGCGATTCAAACCCAGGTAAATCTACTACATCTTTAGGTGGTGTTGGAAGAAACATCGCACATAACATTTCTTTGTTAGATACTGATGTAAGATTCTTGACTGCATTTGGTGATGATGATTACGCACAACGCATTGAAGCGAGTTGCGCAAATCTAGGAATCGATATCTCTCACGCAAAGAAAGTGAAGAACGCTAATACAAGCACCTATATCTTCTTAGCTGATCCTACAGGAGATATGGCACTAGCTATTAGTGATATGAGTATCTGTGATGAAATCACACCTACTTATCTCGCACAAAATCAACAACTCATCAATAACGCGCAAATCGTTGTCGTTGACGCAAACATTCCAGAAGAATCTATCAAATGGCTAGCTGAACATTGTACAGCACCTATCTTCGCAGATCCTGTGTCCGTATCTAAGGCATACAAGTTTAAACCATATCTTTCTAAGATCAATACATTAAAACCAAATAAGATCGAAGCGGAATATCTCAGTGGCATTAAGATCACAGATATGGAATCTTTAAAACAAGCCGCAAATAAATTATTAGAAACAGGATTACATAGAGTATTTATCTCATGTGGTACAGATGGTGTATTTGGTGCAGACCATAATGAATCCATTCTGTTCCCTTGTTATAAAGCCGAGGCTAAAAACGCTACTGGTGCAGGAGATGCCTTTATGGCAGCTATCACTTGGGCATACCTAGAAGGTACGAACCTAGCAGATGCCTGTGCCATCGCAAGTGCCGCAGCAGCCATCGCTGTTGAAGGAAGTGAAACGATCAACCCAATGATGTCGGTTGAAGCGATAAAAGAAAAAATGATGCAAGAATAGAAAAGGAGACAAGCAATCATGTTAAACAAATTTTTAGATGTAAACCCTGAAGTAGCACAAGCTGTTGCGGAAGGAAAACCAGTCGTCGCATTAGAGTCTACGATCATCTCTCACGGTATGCCATACCCACAAAACGTTGAAACTGCTCTTAAAGTAGAACAGATCATCCGTGACAATGGCGCAGTCCCAGCAACGATTGCCATTATCGGTGGTAGATTAAAAGCTGGTCTAACTCCAGAAGAAATCGAATACTTCGGAAAGAAAGGTCAAGCTATCACAAAGGCAAGTAGAAGAGACCTAGCAGTAATCTGTGCAACTGGTCAAGATGGTGCTACAACAGTCACTACAACAATGATCATCGCACATATGGCAGGTATCAAGTTCTTCGCTACTGGTGGTATCGGTGGTGTTCATAGAGGAGCTCAACAGACATTCGATATCTCTGCCGACTTGCAAGAACTCGCACACACTCCAGTCATGGTATGTTGTGCAGGCGCTAAAGCTATCTTAGATCTAGCTCTCACATTAGAATATCTTGAAACACAAGGTGTTCCAGTATTAGGTTATCAAACAAAGGAACTTCCAGCATTCTATTCTAGACATTCAGGATTAGAAGTTGATTATCAAATGAATACTCCTGAAGAATGTGCGAAAGCATATAAAGCTGGTGAAGATCTTGGCTTCTCCACAGGTATGTTATTAACAAACCCAATTCCTGAAGAATACGCTATGGATGACACAGTCATCAATAACGCAATTGATGAAGCTATCAAAGAAATGGATGAGAAAGGTATCAAGGGAAAAGCTTGTACACCATTCTTACTCGCAAAGGTCGCTAGCCTAACTGGTGGTGATTCCTTAGATTCTAACATCCAACTTGTATTCAACAACGCTAAGCTAATGGCTAACGTCGCAGTAGAATATTCAAAGATGTAATATAAAATCCTTCTCACGAAGGATTTTTTCATTTATGATTATTCCATGATCCAACTAACTGATTATTTATACAATGGTGATACTGTCATTCGTATCCTTCATAAATATTCCGAAGCTTTAGAGAAAGAAGCTCTTTCAACAAACAACATCGTTGATATCGCACATGTTTCTTTTCTAAAAGAAATCGTAGGTCTATTAGAACATAACGACTTCTTGACTTCTCAATCTCAAAGAATTCGTGAATTCTATAAAATTCTAGCTACTGAATATCCATTCTTAGCTTTTACTTTTAAAGGTAGAATCAAATCTTTGATCCGTGCAGAAGAAAAGTTTAATGGATATATCGTACGTTATGTTTATGAATACTATCAAAAGAATCATGAATATCCTACAGATTCTCAAATCGTTGAAGCAGTATCTAGTTTCAGAGATCTGATTGCGTATCGTATCGTGATTTCTATGCCAAAGTGTCATTTAAAGCCAACCGACAATCGTGAAGAGATAGAACTCAAATATCTATACGAAATCGCAAACCAACTTCCATCCTTTATGGAAAAGAATGGTTTTACTGCCGAGAAACAAAGGAAACATAGAACACCATCTCCTCTATTAAATGAAGATGTTGTCCCATACTACAGAGATTATATCTTTGATTCCAAAAAGAATGGATATCGTTCTTTACATATATCATTCTTTGATGAAGTAGCTGGTTCCTTCATAGAAGTTCAATTACGCACAAAACAAATGGATGACTATAATGAGATTGGTGACGCAAATCATACATTATATGAAGAAAGACAATCCAAACAACGCGCAGAAAGAAGTGAGATCCTACAAGGTGAATGTAAATACTTTGATGATGCTTATCAAAGAGGACTCTCCCTTCAAAACCTAGACTACTCTAAGGTGGATGTAAATATGTTTACTGCCTATGACAACTATCGTATCAACGATGATTGTGGTCTATTAAAAGGAAGATTGATCTTACCATATGAGCATCTCTCAAGATTTCAAAACGATGTCATTGACTGACATCGTTTTTTTATTTATCTAATACTTCTACTTGGATGTCTTTTACAACATCTTCCATAAATTGAATTTCATCATTCGTTAATGAAACATCTAAACATTTCACACTATCTTCTACAGAACTAACTTTTCTCATTCCAACCAAAAGATTCATATCATCATATTGTTCTAATGCCCAAGCTTGTACAAGATTCGAATAAGAACAATGATATTTCTCACATAATGGTTTCCACACATCAAAAGCTTTCTTTAATCCATCTTGATATTTTTCCTCTACCCAAGGAATTCGACTACGAATATCTGTTTTTTCAAACTTCTTTTCTAAGAATTCAGGACCAGTTAAAAATCCTTCTTCTAATACACCATACACTTGAAACACTGTATTGTATTTCTTACAGACAGGAAAATACTCTCTACCGTGGAATGGAGAAAGAATGGAAAAGAACTCCTGTACTAAAGAGACATCACCATACTTCTCATAATTCTCTAGATCATTTGGCTTAGAATTTGATAGACCATACGTTCTGATCTTTCCTTCTTTTTTTAATTCTTCTAAGGCAGAAACAGTTTCTTCTTCGCTCCAATCCTTACATACATAATGAACGATAATAGAATCAATATAATCTGTATGCATTCTTAATAAAGAATCTTCTACATCTTTCTTGATAGCTTTAAAACTTGTATCGTTATTAACTGTATATCCATCACGACTATAATGAAAATTACCACCATCATTTCTCCAATTCAAAGAACACTTTGTCTGAAGAACAAACTTATCTCTTCTAGTCTGTAATGCTTTGCCTAATAACGTTTCACTTTCACCAGTACCATATACAGGTGCTGTATCAATATAGTTGATTCCATGTTCTAAACAAGTATCCAATAATAATTCTGTATCTTTTAAAGAACTATCATGATCACTCCAAACACTTCCACCACCTAATCCCCATGTACCTAAAGATACCTTAGATACTTCAATATCTGTATTTCCTAACTTCTGATATTTCATGTTTTACCTCTTTTTCTTGATTATACAAAAAGACTATCACTTACGATAGTCTTAAAGTGTAATTGTTTGAGAATCTTTACCAGATTTTTCATGAGTTGCGGTAACTGTGATCGTTGTACCTTCAGTTGCCTTAACGATCCAAGTAACTTTCTTCTTTGCTTTAGCGTTAGCGAAAGTTGTAATATTTCCATAAACAGAACCTGTAACCGTTCTAGAATATCCAGACAAATTACCAATTTCTTCAACTTCCTTACCTTGCACTAATTCAGCTCCATTAATACTAACAGATACTGATTTATCTACATGTAAACTAATAGCTTCTTCACTTAAGTTTGTTGGAAGATATCCAAGGTTACCTACCACAGCAGTTACCTTATAAACACCATTTGTTACTTCTTCTTTTTCTAAAGAATCAATTGTAAGATGTGGCATAGCCATTGCGAAACGGATATTAAACTTTGTATCATGTTCACATTCATCTAACAACATATTTTCAGGTGGGTTTTGTAATGTGAACTTTGTATTAAAGCCACCGATTTCAACCTTACCAAATACTGGATGGTCAAATTCTTTCCAACTCTGAAAGTACTGTGGTGCATTTTCTTTCACCCATTTCATAATAGCGTTGAAACGATTCAAAGATTCTTCAGGAGTTTCTTCTCCTTCACCCCACTTATAAGGAACACCTGCTTTTTTAGCAACATCCCAGAATTCCATCGTATAAGCAGGAACACCTTGTGATTGATAGAACCAATCATCTAAAGCACCTGAATCCCAATGTTCTTGATCGCGCATAAATGAATCAAAGATATTCATTGGCTTATAGCCCAATTCTTCTTGTCCCATTTGCGCAATAGCCTTAAACGCTTCAATATCATAATATGGAGCAGTTTTTGCTGGTCTAGTTCCTGGAGGATATAAGATAATACCACCACTTGTATGACCAATTGCAGCACCACCAATATTTGGATGAGCTAACGCAAAGTCAACGATTGCCTTTGTCTCAACATTACTTAATGGATATTTTCCAGCACCTGGTTGTCTAGAATCCGGGAACCAACCTAATGGGAAGTTTCTGTTAAAATCTAATCCCCAAGAAGCTTTCTTCTGTTTTAAATTTTCTTCACCGTCATAATCTTCTAGAACACCCTCTGGATAGATATCATAGAATTCACCCTCTACATCACTAGGCGTTCTCTTTATCATAGAATCCTCATTATTAGGATCTTTTTTCCATGCACCATATGGAGTTGGAATTCTCATCATTCTAACAACGCCATCACCATCTAGATCTTCCGGTTTAACGCCACCTTCTTCAGGTAAATAATCTCTATTTGCAGAACGAAGGTTATAAGGTGTTGTCAAATATGTTTCAGCACCATCTGGTGTAACACGTGGAATCACATAGATTGTTGTTGAATCTAATAGATTTGTAACCGTCTTATCTTCACCATAGTTAGAAACCAAATAATCAATCGTATGCATCGCACACATAGATGACGTAACTTCACCAGCGTGGATATTACCATCAAGATACCATCCTGGTTTTTCTAAAGCTTCTCCCGTCTTCTTGTTTGTTAAAGTGACGACATATTGGTTCTTACCTTCTACCGTTACACAATTCACTTCCAAAGTAACTAAGTCTGAATACTTATCTGCGAAATATTCAAGGTTACTTTTTAATTCATCATACTTATAGTAATGATCATACTTAAATGTTGTTTTCATCATATTTCCCCTTATAGAACTTGTGATAAGAATTCTTGTGTACGTGGATTTGTTGGATGATCAAATACATCTTCTGGAGTTCCTTCTTCAGCTACAATACCATCATCAATAAATAGCACTCTATCACTTACTTGTCTTGCGAATCCCATTTCATGTGTAACGATAACACATGTCATTCCAGATTCAGCTAATCCCTTAATTACTTCCAAAACACCTTTAACCATTTCTGGATCCAATGCAGATGTAGGTTCATCAAATAACATGACATCTGGATGCATCGCCATCGCTCTAACGATCGCAAGTCTTTGTTTTTGACCACCAGATAGTTTTCTTGGATATTCATTCGCTTTATCTTCTAGACCTACTTGTTTTAATAGATCCATAGCTTCTTTTTCAGCATCCTCTTTTGATACACCTTTTTCTAAAATAGGTGTGATCGTAATATTATCTAATACCGTTAAATGTGGAAATACATTAAACTGCTGGAATACCATTCCAATCTTTTGTCTATGAATATTCAAGTCAGTACTTTTAGGGTCTAATTTATCTCCTTCAAAATAAACTTCACCACCTGTTGGTTCTTCTAACATATTCAAACATCTTAAGAATGTTGATTTACCTCCACCAGAAGGTCCAATAATAGTAACAACTTCTCCTTTGTAGATCTTTTCAGAAATACCTTTTAATACTTCTAAATCGCCAAAGTTTTTCTTCAAATCGATTGTCTCAATCAATGGTTTCATATTCTCAGTCACTGACACTCATCCTCTTTTCTAATTTCTTAACAATCCAAGATAATGTTAAAGTAACAACTAAGTAGATTGCTGCGATAATAAACAGTGGCTGCCATACTAAGTATTTATTGGCAAGCAATGTTCTCGTATACATCAATTCATATAACATGAACGTTCCAGCAAGTGAAGTTTCCTTTACCATCGCAATATATTCATTTGCTAGAGCAGGAAGGATATTCTTGATTGCTTGTGGAAGAATAATTTTTGTCATACAGTGCTTTTCTGTCATTCCTAAAGAACGAGCGGCCTCTGTTTGACCTTTATCTACTGCATTAATACCACCTCTAATAATTTCAGACACATACGCACTTGAGTTAAGAATCAACGCTAATAATACAAAGTATACTTTGTCAATATTATTCAATGAAGGAAAAACCATTGGTAAAAAATAATATGAAATATACATCTGTACTAAAATTGGTGTTCCTCTAAGTACATTTACATATATACCAGCGATTGCTGATACAAATTTATTTTTTGATAAATGTAGTAACGAAACTAATGCACCAATAAGTGTTCCTCCGACTACAGCTATAGCAGCATATTCTAACGTACCAGCAAGACCTCTCAAAAAGATTGGCCAGTATTGAAAGAATACTTCAAGAATTCCTTTTCCCATTTCAATCACCTTTCTTCAATTTAAATGCTTATTCAACACCAGATGCTTTCTTAGCAATTTGATACCATTCACTGATGTAACCATTATCAGTAGCTGTAGCAAGACATTCATTAATGACGTCTATTAATTGTGTTTCACCCTTCTTAGTAAGACATACATTACCCTGATAATCACCATAAGGTGTTAAGTCAAAATATACTTCTGTTAATACAAACTGACCGTCAGATGTAGCAACGTAGTTTTCAGCAGTATTGTTAGCTAATGCGATAGCGTCACACTTGCCAGAAGATAAGCCAAGAATAGCTTGATCCAAAGTTCCTACTGATTCATAAGTCGTTGTACCATCAGTATCTAATGCTAAGATTTCATCTTCTACATACATTTCCTGTAATGAGTTAGCTTGAGCCATGATTCTTGTTCCAACAAAATCACTTAGTGACTTAAACTTGCCTTCATTCTCTTTTGTTGTGATAAGTGTATGTTTACTTTCTTCCGAAGTAGGATCAGCAATCCAACCAGTTGATAATTCATAGTTTTCAGCTCTGTCTTTTTTCCATCCATAACCTGAGAAAGCAACATCTACTTTTCCTGTATCTACTGCTACGAATGTTCCGGAAAAATCTGAAGTTTCAATTTGGAAGTCCACTCCAAGACAATCTGCAATATATTTCGCAATCATCATTTCATATCCATATACAGTTCCTGAATCATCTTGCCATTCAGCCGCAGGGAAGTCAGGTGATGTAGCAACTTTAAGTACACCATTATCTAATACTGTCTTTAATTGCCCTGTTGCGGAGCTAAGATCGAGATCTGGTTTTTCAAGATCTGTTGTATCTAAATTTATTGGATTAGCAGCATCTAGATCTGCTTGAGAAATCTCTGTAGCACTTCCTGTAGAAGTAGCTGCTGTAGATGAAGTTGTTGATGAACAACCTGTTGTTAGAAGTAATCCTGTTGCCAATAATCCGGCTAATAATTTATTTGTGTTTTTCATGATTTTTCTCTCCTTTTATTTTTCTTTTTGTTTGATTCTTTTAACTTACTGTCACTTTCTTTCTACGTCGGACTTTCATCAAAATTACCTCCTTAAACAAAAAAGTCGTCCTGGATATTCCAGAGACGACTTACTATCGCGGTACCACACTGGTTACTGATAAATAAATTTATCAATCACTCTTTCCCTTAACGCAGGTATTCACGTTCCTTACTATGATTTCATAAGGACTTCTCCCAGATGCGCTTCACCATACTTTTCCTTATCGACCTCACACTCTGTATCGACTCGCTTGAAGTTCCGTTACGGTTACTCTTCTGTTCACTGAATGTAGTTAAAATTCTAATCGCACTGTTTTTAATTGTCAACACTTTTTACAATTATTTTTTCTGAAAATATTTTCATAACTTTCATAAATAAAAAAAGACTTATTTCTAAGCCTTTGTGTAGTGGAGCTGACGGGAGTCGAACCCGTGTCCAAGAGTAGTCCCACATTCAAGCGTCTACAGTTTAGATCACTGTTAAGTAAGACAACGAATATGTCAGTGAACGAACGTTCGTTGAATCTGTCTATTGATTTTCATACATTCTCTATAGACATCAAGAATGTCTTATCCACGTGGTCCTGGCATACCAGGTGCGAATCATAATCAGTGGCCGACTATGAGACTGTGCAATGCTGCGTAACTTTTACGACTTAGGCAAATGCGTAGTTAACGTTATTGTTAGCGTTTAAATTTAGTTGATGATTAGGTCATCGCTCCACTGCAGCTCGAATCAAACATAAACCTGTCGAAACCATGACAACCCCATATTTGAAGCACTTGTACTATATCATGAAACAAAGAAAAGGCAAGTTTAATACTTTAACTTTAACGCCTTTTCCATTTCACGTTTCGCATCACGGATCTTATCTGATTGTCTCTTATCATAAAGGTTCTTACCCTTTGCTAAGGCAATCTCTAATTTCGCTCTACCGTTCTTTAAATACATTCTAACAGGAACAACAGTATATCCCTTCATACGAATACTATCATAGATCTTACGGATCTCTAACTTATGAAGTAATAGCTTTCTATCTCTTTCTTCATCTACGTTAAAGATGTTCCCATAACTATAGTTAGAAATATGCATCCCTTTGATCCATGCCTCTCCTTTGTAGATAGAGATATAAGAATCTTTGAATTGTACTTTACCAGCACGGATAGATTTGATCTCTGTACCAGTTAATTGAATACCACATTCATAACGATCTTCTAAGAAATAGTCATGTGAAGCTCTACGATTCAACATAACTGTTTTTTCTTTACCGCCTCTTTCTGCCATGACTTCTCCTTCTTTCTCTATTTGAATGAACATGTTTTCTAGATGTTGTCTTTCTCTTTGGATTTCTCTTAGGAGCAGATCTTCCATTCTTGCCAACTAAGACAAAGTCTATTTGACCTTTCATCTTATTCGCATCTAAACATGTTACTTTTACTTTCATTCCTACTTGGAATACTTTATGACTTCTGCCACCAATCAATTGCATACGATCTTGATCATAACTATAGTAATCATCACGTAAGTTATTGATACTAACAAGACCTTCTACCGTATTTTCCAACTGTACATAGAAACCATACGCCTGTACACCTGTAATGATACCTTCAGCTTTTTCATGTAGATGATCTAACATATACTCAGCCTTCTTCATATCATCACAATCATATTCCGCATCTGTACTAGCACGTTCTCTCAATGAAGATTGTTCTGCAGCTTCACTACATTTTTCTTCATCTAGTTTTCTTTCTTCTAGATCTAAACACTGTTCAAAAGAATACTTTCTTAACATTCTATGAACCACTAGATCTGGATATCTACGAATCGGCGAAGTAAAGTGTAAATACTCTTCTTCTCCAAGTCCAAAATGTCCTACACAAGCACTATCATACTTCGCTTTAGACATACATCTTAATAACATCATGCTTAAGACAGGATATTCACTTGTATTCTCAATGGAACTTAGATATCTTTGTATTCCATTTGGATGTATATCACCCTTAGGTAACACTAATTTATGTCCTAATAATTCAGAGATCCTAACAAAGTCCTTGATTCTTTTTGGTTGAGGTTCTTCATGAATACGATAAACACTAGGTATTTCTTGCCACTTCATAAAGTTGGCAACACATACATTTGCCGCAATCATACAGTCTTCAATCATCTCTTCTGCGTGACCTCTGACTCTAGCTCTGATATCGATTGGATGACCATCTACATCAACGATGATCTCGCTTTCTGTTGAATCAAATTCAATAGCACCCTTTTTGATACGATAACGACGTATCGCATCTGCACAATCTCTAAGTACGAAGAACATGTCACCTAGATGTTCATATTCCTTCTGAAGTCTTGTATCACCATCTAAGATCTTATTTACATTCTTATATGTCATTCTTTCTGTAGAACGAATAAAGGAAGGATAGATCGTATAGTCTGATATACTTCCATCTTCTTTTACATTCATATCACATGTCAATGTTAAACGAACGACATGTGGATTCAATGAACAGATTCCATTACTCAATTCATGAGGTAACATTGGAACGACTCGATCCGTTACATAGGTAGAACATCCACGTTTATAAGCTTCTTCATCTAATGGTGTACCTACTTGTACATAATGAGATACATCCGCAATAGATACCTTTAAGTTATATCCATCCTTAGTCTTAGAAACAGATACCGCATCATCAAAATCCTTAGAAGAATCTCCATCAATCGTCACAGTATTGATTCCTGTTAGATCAGTTCTACCAACCTTTTCTTCTTCCAAGACTTCTTGAGGAATCTGATGTACTTGTTCCATGACTTCTTCAGGGAATTCTGGTTGAATATCATGATCTAATAATACAGATAAGATATCTACCCCTGGATCATCCTTATAACCAATTTCTTTTTCTACACGAACTGTCATTGGTTTTCCATAAGACAAGATATCACAAACAACTTTCATTCCATCAATTGGTGTAAATTCATCATTCTTTGCGACCTTGATATCTTTATCTTGTAGTTTTTCATCATCCGGAACAAAAACAAGACCTCTTTTCTTATTCACATAAGTACCAATGATATGATTTCTAGAACGCTGTATTACTTGAATCACTTCTCCATACATATCCCAAGGGGTGTAATGAACAAGTACTGTATCTCCATGTAATGCGCTATGTTGATTCTTTGGTTCAATACGAATAGACTCATTATTCTCTAGGTCGATAAAACCCATTCCAGCTCGATTGATTGAAATCTTGCCTTCTACCACCCAAGCTTGTGAGCGATTCTGGTATTGTCCACCTTCTCCTTTAAATAAAAGATATTCTCTTACTAGTTCATCTAAAGCAGCAGATAACGCATCTCTATCTTCATCTGAATGCATATCAAAAGCGTCTACAAGATTTGTAAACTTTCTTTTCCCTTTTGGGTGTTCCTCAATGTACTTTAAGATCTTCTCTTTTAATTCTTCCTTCATACTTATAAAATAAAAGCCGGCTAAAACCGGCACTTTCTTAGACGAGACGAATAATAATAACTAATGCGAAGAATACGATTCCTAGCACTAATGTAATATTAGAAATGACCTTTTCAGATCCTCTTTCTTTCACATTCGCAAACAAGTTCAATCCACCATTACCAGTGAATGCACCTGACATACCATCTGTTTTACCACTCTGCAATAATGACAATACGATCATTAACGCAGACACAATCATTAAAATTGCATCCAACATGAATAGCTCCTTTCGTGCGCTTTAAGATTATAACACTGCTTGATTGTTCATGCAATGTTAATTGCCATATGAACAACCATTGTCACAACCTTTTGCGTCATTCTCATCTTGTGCTTTTTTATTTTCTTTGATAGATGTATCTAATACACTCTTTAGATTACTAACTCTTTCTTCTGTCCAATAATCCTTTGGTAATATTTCATCACTATCATTTGTATTACTTTCACCATTCCATGATTTGATTTCACCATTTTCAATAAATAATACTAATGGCATATAGATCAAAGCTTTTCCATCATTTCCATATAACACAACATCTTCATCATCACTCTTATTGTGTTCAATCAATAACTCTGTCACTTCATCATAGAAATCTCTATCTTCATCTTTATCAATATGAATGTTGTAGTAATACGCTCTCATTTCATTTTCTTCCAACATTTCATTCAACATTGGAATATATGCCTGACACCAAGGACATTCCGGAAAACTAAAGTATAGGATACCTGTACCATGTTCTATAAATGTCTTAAGATCATCTTTTTCCATCAAATCGAATTGATTCTCATCCGGTAAGTTATCATAAATTTCTGTTAGTACAACTTCTTCACTAGTTGAACTATTAGCTGTTGATGACGTACTACTTGTTTGATTACTACATCCACTCAACAACAATACACTACATAAGAATGTCAATAATCCTTTTTTCATAAAACCACCTCAATGTGCTATATTCTAAAGATGTTCACACAATTAATCAAGCAATTAGCTTATGATCATCTCCCATATACACGATCCTATCACCAATCAACTTCGCAAAGCTTTCATCATGCGTCGCAATCAACATTGTCTTACCACTCTTCTTTAATTCTTTTAAGAATTCATTCAACCATGTTTGACTCTTAGAATCCAAAGAAGCTAAAGGTTCATCTAGGATCAATAGATCAGGATTCTGAGATAACACACAACCTAACGCTACTTTCCTTTTTTCACCACCACTTAATTGATATGGAGCTCTATCTTTCAACTTTTCTAAGTCTAATAATTTTAGAATATCATTGACTCTTTGATTCACTTCTTCATTGCTTAGATCCATTTGACTTGGCGCAAACGCAATTTCCTCATATACATGTGTAGAAAATAATTGCACATCACTATTTTGAAACACATAACCAATTCTTTGATGAAAAGCTTTTGATTTCACAGGATCTTTTAACAGTTTCTTATCAACCTTTTCTCCTTCAAACCAATATTCACCATCATAATCAATAAGTCCATTACATACCTTCAATAACGTACTTTTTCCACATCCATTATTTCCCATCAACACAACGCACTCACCACTCTGTATCGTTAATGAGATATCATCTAATACTTTCTCGCTTTCATACGCAAAAGAAATATGTTCTAACTTTACAATTTCCATTTCTATCTCCCCAATACCACAAAACAGACTACTTCTACTATCATGATACCAACACTGATATAATCAATCTTATTCATTTTAAAATGCATATGATTATAATAGGTTCCATTAAATCCTCTACACTTCATCGCATCATTCATATCATCACTATACTTTAAGGAACGAATAAATGTCATACCACCAACATTCATCAATGAACGATCATTCTTCTTTAGCTTTCCAATGATCCTACATTTTAATGCGATCAATATTTCTTCACATGTCTTAGATAACAACACAATAAACTTAAATGTCATATCTAATGTAAAGATAATAACATCTGGAATATGTAATGATTTCAAACATGAAATGATTTCATTTGCGCTATGTTCTTCATTAAACCAATAGATCATAGAAGAAGATAAAAATACTTTTAATGTAATTCGAATAAATGTCTTTGTGTTCCCTAACAACAAAGAAGGCAACAATATCAACATACAGATCACACTAGCGATGATTCCACCATGAATGATATGTGTCATCTCTTCTCCATCCATCATACATAATCCAACTAACAATAAAGCTAGAATGATATATGTAAATAACATATTCGTAGATAAAGACATCAATAATATCGTTTCTATGATCACCAACAAATCAATCAATGAATTTCGAACAACACTTTTATGATTTACTTTTTGAAATCTAGTGATCTTAGAAACCATCTCTAATATCGTTCTATCAACAAAAGCCGAATTAGATCTTTCGGCTTTGTAGTTTTCTTCTTTTTTTAACCAATCAGGAATATATGTCATGCGTGTTTCTTTTTCATGGATGCGATCATCTTAAATACAATGATCAAAATCGCTACACCTATAATAGCACTTAAATAATAAGTAAACACTTCAGGTAATCCATTTAATGAATAATCAGGCATGATAGATTCAAAAGAGAACCCATTCTGCATGCCACTAGGAACATAACCAATCTGTTCAATCAGTTCTTCATTGCCCCATTCACCCCAGGCAGTCCCTTGCGCAATCAATCCTAATGGAACTAACGCAATCAAAGCACCAAGAAGTAAATAAACAGGATTATTTGTCTTAGTATTTGTATCTACCAAGTTAGGTCTTGTTTGATATAGATAGCCTAATACACCAGTTGTAAAGATAGCTTCTACAAATCCAAACAACAATAGATGTTCACTTAACATTGCAGGGATACTAACTGTTAAGCTATATGGACAATACAAAGGATTGCCACTCGCATCTTTAAAGAGAATTGGTTGAATACCAAACTCGATCGCAGCTACCAAAGCAGCTATATTGATTGCGACATAGGAAGCAACAAACGCAGATATCAATTTCCTTGATTTCTTTTCGCTACCTCCACTAATCAATCGATATAAATAATACCCTGCAAACGGCAAGATAAATGCCATATTAAAACAATTCGCACCAAACGCTAATATACCACCATCTCCAAATAACACAGCTTGGATCAATAACGCCACACTGATTGCGATACATGCCGCATCAGGTCCTAATAATATCGCTAGTAGTGTTCCACCAATTGCGTGTCCTGAACTTCCTCCAACGATAGGAATATTAAACATCATCGCAACAAAGCTAAACGCCGCACCTACGCCAATCATAGGCACCTTATCAGAGTCTAGATTCTCTTTTATATTTTTACTAGCCTTATACCAAACAGGAGCCATAGCCACTGTTAAAACAGCACAAGTAGACGGGGACAAATAATTCTCAGGAATATGCATATTATAAAACCTCCAATATTTAAAATACTAACATTTCAAGTTAACTTTATGTCAATAACAATAGTATAACAAAACCATTTAACAAAAGAAATATTTTCATTATTTACCGATGATTTCAACAAAAAAAAGAGATATAAGATTTCTCTCATATCTCTTTTATAGATTTAATTCTAGATAGAATTATTCAGCTGAAGAAAGAGCCTTAACGTTGTAGAAAGCCTTTCTTCCACGGAATTCAGCTACATCACCAAGTTCTTCTTCGATTCTCATCAACTGGTTATACTTAGCGATACGGTCTGTACGGCTCATAGAACCTGTCTTGATCTGACCAGCATTTACACCAACAACAAGGTCAGCGATTGTGCTGTCTTCAGATTCACCTGAACGGTGAGAAACTACAGCTGTGTATTGAGCTTCCTTAGCCATTTCGATAGCGTCTAATGTTTCTGTCAATGTACCAATCTGGTTAACCTTGATCAATACAGCGTTAGCTACACCAAGTTCAATACCCTTCTTGATGAATGTTGTGTTTGTAACGAATAGGTCGTCACCAACTAACTGAACCTTGTCACCAAGTCTTTCAGTTAACTTTTTCCATCCATCCCAGTCGTTTTCAGCTAGACCATCTTCGATGGAAATTAATGGATACTTCTGTGTCCATTCTTCGATCATGTCGATCATTTCGTCAGAAGTCTTTTCACCCTGACCAGACTTAGAAAGTTCATACTTTCCTGTTTCTGGGTTATAGAATTCAGAAGAAGCTAAGTCCATAGCGAATGCGATATCTTCGCCTAGTTTGAAACCAGCAGCTTCAACAGCTTCCTTCATTAATTCTAGAGGTCCTTCGTTCTTGAGTTCTTCAAGAGGTCCAGAACCATTAGCTAATGATGATGGAGCGTATCCACCTTCATCACCTACACCTGTGTCATAACCATACTTCTTAAGAACCTTCTTTAAAGCATGGAATGTCTGAGCACCCATACGAACTGCTTCGTGGATGGACTTAGCACCTACAGGCATTAACATATATTCTTGGCAGTCTACTGTAGAATCAGCATGGGAACCACCGTTTAATACGTTCATCATTGGAACTGGTAATACTTTACCATTTGTACCACCGATGTACTTGTATAGTGGAAGACCACAAGAATCAGCAGCAGCTCTAGCAGCAGCTAAAGATACAGCGAGTGTAGCGTTAGCACCTAGGTTGCTCTTGAATTCTGTACCGTCAAGATCGAGCATTGTCTTATCGATCAAAGCTTGATCAAATACGTTTAGTCCGAGAACAGCTGGAGCGATCTTTTCGTTTACGTTAGCTGTAGCTTTTAATGTTCCCTTACCATCGAATCTTTCCTTGTCGCCATCACGAAGTTCGAGAGCTTCTCTTTCACCTGTGGAAGCGCCTGATGGAACGATTGCACGTCCCCATGCACCAGATTCAGTTGTTACTTCACATTCTACTGTTGGGTTACCACGAGAGTCTAAAACCTCACGTGCGTGTACTTCAGCAATTGGATCTACAAAATTAGGCATCTTTATATTTCCTCCTATGATTACCTATATTTCAAGAGTATTGATTACTCTATGAAAACTTACTTAGTTGCGTCAACTAATTCCTTGAAAGAATCAACCTTCAAGGATGCACCACCGATCAATGCACCATCGATGTCTTCACAAGCCATATATTCCTTGATGTTGTTTGGCTTTACAGAACCACCGTATTGAACTCTTACAGATTCAGCTGTAGCTTCATCATATAAGTCTTTAACAGTGTCTCTAACAAGCTTGCAGCACTTTTCAGCTGTTTCAACATCAGCGGACTTACCTGTACCGATAGCCCAGATTGGTTCATACGCAATAACAAGCTTAGAAACTTCTTCAGCTGTAAGACCTTCTAATGATTCCTTGATTTCTGTGGAAACGACTTCAGCTGTCTTACCAGCGTCATATTCAGCTTCTGTTTCACCTACACAAAGAATAGGTGTGATGTCAGCAGCGAATAATCTCTTTGCCTTAGCTGCACAATGTGCAGATGTTTCAGCGTAATATTCTCTTCTTTCAGAGTGACCAATGATGCAGTAAGTAATACCTACTTCTTTTAACATTGGTACTGAAACTTCACCTGTATAAGCACCAGAATCTAATTCATTGCAGTTTTCTGCAGCTACCTTGATAGCTCCAGCGTTTTCAACTGCGATTGCTAGATCGATATATGGTGCGCCGATTCCGTATTCGGCAGCTTCATTACCTGTTACATATCCCTTGATACCTTCGAAGAATTCTTTTGCTTCGCTAGGTGTCTTGTTCATTTTCCAGTTTCCGAAGATAATTGGTTTTCTTGCCATGTCTAAATTACTTCTCCGGGATAATTGCTACACCCGGTAACTCCTTTCCTTCCATGAATTCTAGAGAAGCACCACCACCTGTAGAGATGTGTGAGAACTTATCAGCGAATCCTAGGTTCTTAGCAGCACTTGCAGAGTCACCACCACCGATAATAGTAGTAGCACCTTCAAGAGATGCGATAGCCTTACAAACTTCGATTGTTCCGTTTGCGTATTCAGGCTTTTCGAATACACCCATTGGTCCATTCCAGAATACTGTCTTAGCGCCTTCAAGTTGCTTCTTGAATAATTCAACTGTTTCAGCACCAATATCTAGACCTTGGTATCCATCATCGATTTGACCAGCCTTGACTGTCTTGATATCTGTAGCGTTGTCAAATGCGTTAGCTTCAACTGTATCTACAGGAAGGAATAACTTTCCTTCACCCTTTGCTAAGAATTCCTTAGCTAGATCTTCCTTATCAGCTTCTAATAAAGAATCACCGATCTTACCACCAGTAGCAGCAGAGAATGTATATGACATACCACCACCGATAAGAACCTTATCTGCGATCTTTAATAGGTTTTCGATAACACCGATCTTATCAGAAACCTTAGCACCACCAAGGATTGCTACGAATGGTCTTTGTGGATCATTTAATGCACCACCAAGAACGTTTAGTTCCTTTTCAACTAAGAAACCAACAGCAGCACAGCCTTCTGGTAAGTTGCTTGGAATACCTACTGTAGAAGCGTGAGCTCTATGAACAGAACCGAAAGCATCTTCTACGAATAAGTCACCAAGAGAAGCCCAGTATTTACCTAATTCTGGATCATTCTTAGATTCACCCTTTTCATAACGAGTGTTCTGCATAAGAACGATAGAACCTTCTTCTTGAGCCTTAACAGCTTCTTCAAGTTCAGCACCACGTGTTGCGTTTACGAACTTAACTGGTGCACTCTGAAGTCCAGCTAAGCAATCAGCTACGATGCTCATATCATTCTTAGCTTTGTCTTCTTCTGTCTTAACTTTTCCTAAATGAGAAAGTAATAATACTTTAGCTCCATTTTCTGTTAAGTAGTTAATCGTAGGTAGTGCAGCTCTGACACGATTATCGTCAGTAATTACACCATCTTTGTGTGGAACGTTGAAGTCTACACGAACAATGACGTGTTTTCCTTTAACATCCAGATCTTTTACTGTAATCTTAGACATGTAAAAAATTTCCTCCTAATTTATGTCATCATTATAACACTCACATAACTTGAATAAAAACCAAAAAAACGATTTTTGTGTATTATTTCACGAATTTTTTTCTTTCCTTCATCCATCCTTCACAAAATGTTCATTTGTAAGCCTTTTCACTCACAAGTGAGTCTTATCCATCATGTAAAAGGGAAGGTCCTATGACCTTCCCTGCATTCATTTAGTCATCTGACCAATTACAGATTTCATAGTATAGCTGTTCATAGATTCCAGCTGATTGATCCCATGATACATCTGTAGTCATTGCACTCTTTACTAAGCCTTTCCAACCTGGCTTATTAGAGTTGTATTGTTCTACGGCCCATCTTAATGTGTAGACCATATCATCTGCGTTAGCTGCCCAGAATGAGAAACCATTACCTTCACCTGTGTATTGGTTGAATGGTTGAACAGTATCCTTTAATCCACCCGTTTCACGAACGACTGGTAAAGAACCATAATGCATCGCAATCAATTGTCCAATTCCACATGGTTCATAGAGAGATGGCATCAAGAACAAGTCACTACCTGCATAGATCAAGTGAGCGAGATCTTCATTGTATCCACAATAATAGACTGCTTGTCCCTTATATTCATTCTCCATCCATTTGAAGGCATTCTCTGCATTGGCTTCACCTGTTCCTAATACAACAAATTGAACGCCCATGCCCATGATCTCACGAATACGATCTGTGATCATGTAAATACCTTTTTGGTTTGTTAAACGAGATACCAAACCAATCAATGGTTTCTTTTCATCTTCTTCAAGACCTAGCTTCTTTTGTAAAGCTAGCTTGTTTGCTTTCTTACCAGATGCATTTGAACGTACATCATAGTTCTTAGCTAATAGTTTATCCTTCTTAGGATTCCAAAGATCGACATCGATACCATTTACGATGCCCCATAGGTCACCTCTACGATATCTCAATACCGCATCCATTCTTTCACCATATGTTTCTGTCAAGATCTCATTAGAGTATGTTGGAGAAACTGTTGTGATCTTATCTGCGTATACGATACCAGCCTTCATGAATGAAATACCAGAATCAAATTTGATAGAGCCATCATCAAAGTAGCTATAATCAAGTCCTAAACATGTAGGTAACATATCTACACCAAAGTTTCCTTGGAAAGCCATGTTGTGGATCGTATAAACATGTTTGATGTTTTGATAACGATAATCATCTGCGTAACAAGCATGACACATTAATGGAATCATACCTGTCTGCCAGTCATTAGAATGAATGATGTTTGGCCACCAATCAATGAAATAGATCATATCTAATACAGCACGTTGGAAGAATGCGAAACGTTCACCATCATCATCGTAACCATAGAGACCTTCTCTTTCAAAGTATCCTTGATGTTCAACAAAGTAGTAAACAACACCTTCTGAAGTAGCTGTATAGAATGTTGCTGGTTGATCGATCCAACCTGAATGGACCTGTATCGTTCCAAGTTTTTCTAACTTGTCGTAGTGTTTTTCAATGATCTTACTGTAAAGAGGAAGTACGACTCTAGCGTCATGTCCTTTTTGAACCAATGCCTTTGGTAATGCACCAATAACATCGGCTAGACCTCCCGTCTTTACAAATGGCAAGCCTTCTCCTGCCACGAAAAGAATTGATCTACCCATAAAAACCTCCTTTAGATACGGTCTCTTCTCTTAACGTATACTGGTTCTTCTTCCGTACCCTTTAGTTCCTTAACGTGATGAATGATCGCATACTTATCTACGATAACGTGATCAAGTTTTGCCTTTTCACCAATATAAGCACCTGGAAGAATAATTGAATTCTTGATGATTGCACCTTCTCTGATCGTTACATTTCTAGAAATAACAGAATCTGTTACTTTACCTTCAATGACACAACCATTCGCAATTACACTTCCTGTAACGCTAGATGTCTTTGCGTAAACAGTTGGTGCAGAATCGTTTGTCTGTGTATAGATTGGCCATCCAGGTTTGAATAGGCCCTTCGCTGTACCACGATCTCTTAGATCCATTGTGATCTTAAAGTATTCTTGTAATGTGTTAACACATCCAACAAATCCCTTGATTCCATATCCACCAACAGTCAATTCTTCTAAAGAATCGTTCAAGATATCTCTGAACCAATAGAGTGATGAAGTTTCAGCTGCTTTCTTGATCAACTTGATAAATAGATCTTTACTTAAAACATAAGCTTCTAGAGAAATTGCAGCATTCTTTTTCTTACCACGGTTATGACCGATTTCTGTAACTCTCTTTTCTTTGTCCATTGTCAAAGTATCACAACCTAAGAAATGTTCCTTTGCTTCAGATGTATTTGTATAAACAACTGTAATGTCATTCTTAGTTTCGATATGATGTTGAAGAACATTTGTGAAATCCAAACTATATACAAAGTAACTTGGTGCTACGATAACGTAAGGATTGCTATCTTCTTCAATATACTGCATGTTCAACATGTAGTTAGCGATATCGTTGTTATAAACTTCTGCGGCGAATGATTTTTCACCATATAAGATTCTTAATTCACCACGTTTTGAATTGATGTTGTATTGTTGACCTGAACCTAAATGTG
Organism: Bulleidia sp.; assembly: GCA_963613355.1. Lineage (GTDB taxonomy): Bacteria > Bacillota_I > Bacilli_A > Erysipelotrichales > Erysipelotrichaceae > Bulleidia. The sequence continues at coordinate 27,076 of CAVDZA010000004.1, forward strand.
CATATAAGTTACGAGGCTTTTCTTTACAATAAACATGAATATTATCGATACCAGAATTTGTCATGTTAGAAAGAATGAAGTCAATGATTCTATATCTTCCTAGAAACGCAATCGCAGGTACTGGTCTGTAATCATCAAGACCACCTACATTAGCCTGGTTATTTTCAAAACTAATAATTCCTAATGCTTTCATGTCGTCCCTCCTTACTCTGCATACTTCTTCGCAACAAGTTCAATGTGTTCTGATTTACTAGAACCTAGAACTGCACCTGGTGCGACTTCTACATCATCTGCTACGATACAACGAGTTACCTTAGCACCTTCGCCGATCTTAGCACCTGGTTGAATAACAGAGTCAACGACCTTAGCACCCTTACCAATTTCTGCACCTGTTCCAATGACAGAGTTCTTTACATCACCTAGAACGACAGAACCTTGTGTAATATATGCGTTGTTGATCTTTGCTTCTTCTCCAACAAATGTTGGTAAAGAGTTTACGTTTTCTGTATAGATCTTCCATCCAGAATCTCCAAGATCTAATTGGTTATTAGAATCTAATAGGTCCATGTTACTTTCCCAAAGAGAATCAACTGTACCAACATCTTTCCAATATCCCTTGAAACGATATGCCGCAAGTCTTCTATTATCATTCAAATATGTTGGGATGATATCTTTACCAAAGTCATGTGATGAATCTGGATTCTTATCATCAGCTAATAGATATTTACGTAATGTCTTATAGTTGAAGATATAGATACCCATAGAAGCTAAGTTGCTCTTAGGGTGAGCTGGCTTTTCTTCAAATTCTTTGATCATATCATCTTTATCACAATTCATGATACCGAAACGTGTTGCTTCTTCCAATGTAACTTGTAATACCGCAATCGTTGCGTCTGCTTGCTTCATTTGGTGATATGCTAGCATCTTTTCATAGTTCATCTTATAAATATGGTCACCAGATAAGATCAATACGTATTCTGGATTGACACTATCTAAGAAGTCAATGTTCTGTGTAATTGCGTCAGCTGTACCCCTAAATACATCTAGACCCTTTTCATCAGTTTCTCTTGGTGTTAATACATAAACACCACCATCATTTGTGTCTAATCCCCAGAACTGATCTTTGGCAACATAAGCATTTAAAAGAACAGATTCATACTGTGTTAGAACACCTACAGTTGAAATACCTGAATTTGCACAATTACTAAGTGGAAAGTCGATGATGCGATATTTACCGCCAAAATGAACGGCAGGTTTCGCAACCTTTTTGGTCAGCTCATGCAAACGACTACCTCTGCCGCCCGCAAGAATCATTGCTGCCATGTTGTTAGCTCTCATTATGATTTGCCTCCTGATTTCTATTAATGTTACCGCTTACATTATACGGATATTATACTACATTTTTTATTCCGTGGATGTAGATTTCATCAAATATTTGTAATATTCCCTAACAATTGATATAAAATACAAACTTCCCGTTATCACAATGGTACCTTTTGTACATCTTTTCATTGTTTTTTGTATTGCTTCTTCATAGTTTTTTTCTACGATACATCCTTCAATATACAAGTCATTCACATCATCTGCTCTCTCATTTTCAAATTGTGTAACAATCAATTCATCACAATTCTTTTTTAACATAGATGCCATCTGATGTACTTGTTTATCTTTTAATGCTGAGAAAATACAATAGATAGGTCTTTCTAATATCTTCATGGATTCACACAAAGCTTTGATTCCTTCTTCATTATGTGCTCCATCAATAAACACTTTCGGTTCATCATTTACTTCCTCAAATCTACCTAACCAAAAACTTTCCTTTAAAGCTTCTTTTACAGGATCACTTTTGATATCTACACCTAATAGCTCGCTTGCTTTTAAAGCTAGACACGCATTATGCACTTGATACTTCGCTAGACATTCAATTTCATAGATTTCTTTTTCAAACACAAATCTTTGATTTCCTAAATCATGATATTCAGGTAAAGAAATCATATGTGCGTGTTTTCTTATTCCATTCCTACAGATGATATTCTTAGCGTGTTCATTGATATCACCAATCAAACATCTCGAACCATTTTGAATGATACCTGCTTTTTCATTCGCAATCTGTTGGATACGATTCCCCAACAAATTCATATGATCAAACCCAATGCTTGTGATTACACACAATTCAGGTTCTTTGATCACATTGGTACTATCCAATCTTCCACCAAGTCCTGTTTCTATGATTGCGTAATCTACTTGTTCTTCACAAAACCAAAGAAACGAAATACATGTATCTATTTCAAACATTCCTAATTGATACTTCTCAATATCCTCTTTCATCTCTAATAGATACTTTTGAAATACGTCATGTGATATCCATTCATCGTTGATACGAATACGATCACGATGTGTAATCAAATGCGGAGAAGTAAACATTCCAACTTTGTATCCTTGTGAAACTAAAATATCTTTCAAGAAATTACATGTGCTTCCTTTTCCATTTGTTCCAGCGACATGGATACAACGAATCTGATCTTGTGGATCATGATACTTCTTTAAAACTGTCTTGATAGGAGAAAGGCCATGATTCTGGTTTCTTCTCTTCATGACCCATTCTTCATTTATAAATTCTCTATTTGCCAACGGATTGGTTCCTTTCCATGTTTCTTTAAGAACTCATTTGTTTGAGAGAAATGCTTACATCCAAAGAAACCATGATACGCAGATAATGGTGAAGGATGCGCGCACTCTAACACAAGATGACGACTTGTATCGATCATGCTAGCCTTGTTTCTTGCATTTCTTCCCCAAAGTAAAAATACGACAGGACTATCTTTCTCGTTGATCTTTTGAATCGTATGATCTGTAAAGGTTTCCCAACCTTTTCCCGCATGAGAATTCGCTTTTCCTTCTTCAACCGTCATGACCGTGTTCAATAAGAACACACCTTGTTTTGCCCATGGCATCAAATATCCATTATTTGGAATATAACATCCAACATCATTCTGTAATTCTTTATAGATATTCACTAAAGATGGTGGAATCTTGATACCAGGATTCACTGAAAAACACATTCCATGTGCTTGGTTGATTTCATGATATGGATCTTGTCCTAAGATCACCACTTTCACATCATCTAGATCACACGCTTCAAAAGCAGAAAACACTTTTTCCTTTGGAGGGAAGATCGTCTTCGTTTCATATTCTTGATGTATAAATCGAGAAAGTTCTACAAAGTATGGTTTTTTCCATTCTTCTTGTAGAAATGGCCACCAATGATTATGCTCCATATTTTCTTTCTCCATGTTTGATTGCGTAAATTAACGCAATACCACCTATCACAAATACACCAACACCAATCGTTCCAAACAACAATCGATCTTTCATAGAACTTGTTTCTGTTGGAGTCGTTGCTTCTTCAGATAATGGTTTATGTGCGTAGATATTATTTTCATCTGTATTTTCGATTCCACAATATTCATCTACATCATCTTCAACCATATCCATTGTTCTTTGTCCTCCATCTAAGAGAACTTTATTGAATTCCTTTTGATTAAAATCATCACCTAACGCATTTCTAGCTTTATCTTCTAGTAGTTCAAACATCGCTAGGCTTACACCATACGGTAATAGATTGCCTGGTCTAGTTGTCACAAATTCATAAGTTGCACTCGCATCCAGGTTCACTCCAACCTTGTCAAAGTAATCCGCAACATCATCAACAGACCATCCTAATCCATTCACACCTAGATCGACCGCAGCATCTAGCACATATGTTAAATATACACTTATCGCATTATATTCACTTGCGTATTCATTCATTTCAGAAGCAGCCAATGCCTGTTTTTCCACATACATTGCCCAACCTTCCGTATATCCAATAAAGGACATTTCTTTCGATAGATCTGACGCATCTGATTCATAGTAATAATTGATTTGATAGAGATGTCCAGGGAATCCTTCATGTGCCAATGTACAATACAAGTCAATATTATCTGATACATTATCTCCATTGATCTTGATGACATTTTGTGAGGCATCATCTAATGGACGAATCGAGTAATAGGCAACAATGCCTTCATTTGCCACACTAGGATCTAAATAACTCACTTCATAATCTGTCTTTTGTAGTTCAGGAAACGCATCCAAATGTTCTTCTAAATAAGAAAGAATTTCTTCTGGTGTTTCTAGATCTAAATCATCTATGATTTCATCATAATGTTCATACATCAACTCAAGTAGTTCATCAACGGATGTATTTATATACTGTGTACAAATATCCAACATTGTTTCTACATCCGTATTCATACCTGTCTTAGCTTGTGCGAGTACTTCGTAATATTCTTTTCCATCTTCTAGATCACATACTCTTTCCCCTGCCGTTCTAGAACCACTCAACTTTTCTAATTCTTCTCCAACTTTTTTATACGCAGGAATATAAGTATTTAATACGAGGTCTCGATTCTTCTTTTTATAGCTTTGTTTTTCAGAGTTGCTAAGACCTTCAAACGCATCAATATTTTCTTCAAAGATCACGATCAATTCATTATCATCTGTTTTCTCAACAAACTTCTCGATGGCATCTTCTGTTTCTTCTAACATTGATTCTGTTAAGAAATATCCTTTCTTCGCTTGTTTCTTTGTTATTTCTAAACAATCATCCAAGTAATCAGGAACTGTTTCTAATAACGTTAGATAATCATCAATATCTTCTTTCTGATAGAATTGATACTCTGTAAAATTACTTGTTAAATCATCTAATACACCTGATGAATTATTAAACGCAAAATCAAAGTAAGGATAAGAATTCAATTGAATCGATTGATTTAAAGACGTCTCTATTTTTTGATAATCTGATTGTTCTTCTTCACTCAAAGAATCATAGTCAAATTGATGAAGCTCATAAAGTTCTAATTCACACTCATCTATGGCATCTTCATAATCTTTCCAAGAAGTTTCTCCCACTGTCACTTCAGGTTTTTCAATATCATAACTTTCATAATCTTCGATAGAAAAATGCAGATTCAAAAAGTCAGATCCCATCATTTCTTGAAAGAGACGTTCTTCAAAGTCAGAAAAAGATTCTTCTGCGTAGAGTGGTGTACATACCATTCCTAATGATAGAGATACACCCACGACATAATTGATTACCTTCTTAAATTTCATACTATTCACCAATCAAATGAAAATGCTTAAATGCGAGATATAACCCGTCTTCATCTACATCACTTGTGACATAAGTTGCCGCATTCTTAACAACATCCGTACCATTTCCCATCGCAACGCTTTCTCCACACGTTTCAAACATCGGAATATCTACGACACCATCACCAAATCCGATCATCTCTTCTTTTTTGATGTTACATTTTTCCATCAATAGTTCAATGCTTGTCTTCTTATCCGCTTCACATCTTACAGCGCCATATAAAGCGAGTTCATCTTTACCACCCCAAGTATCAACGATCAAATCAGGAAATTCTTCTTTCGCATCCAAATAATCTTGATAGCTAGTTAAGACGAATGCTGTCTTATTCACATCTGTACGATATAGATCTTCACCTTTGACCATCCAACTTGCTAGCTTTGGTGCTTTCACTTCTCCACTACCATTTCCGTGAACATACTTCATTCTTGCTGGCAATGATTTTTCTTCATAGTCATCACTGATGTACATTCCACTATTACATTCCAAACGGAATCCAAGTCCTCTAGACTTACACCAATCCACAAAGTGCGTGCATTGTTCTAAAGATAGTGGTTTATGATAAACGACTTTATCGTGGAGTCTGACATAACATCCATTTCCACCTACGAATCCATCAAAATCAATACCTATATTTCTACCTTCCACTTCACATTCACTACATCCAGTACATACGATCAATTGATGTCCATTCTTTTGTGCTTGTTGTAAGGCATATCTCGCAGACTGTGGTGTCTCTCCTTTATAGTTAATGATCGTTCCATCTACATCTAAAAATAAATACATTATTTCTTCTCCTTTAATTCCGTATATTTCTTTGAACTTCCTTTACATAATTCAACTGGATACTTCTTTTCATTTTGTTCCATTTTAGAATTAATGATTTCATCTTCATCTAATTCAAACTTATCTAACAGATTTTGACAATACACCAATACATCCGCTAGCTCTTCTTTGACATGTTCGATATTACATTCTGTATCGCTCCATTGGAAACATTCCAATAATTCATTCGCTTCAATGGAAATCGATTTAGCTAGATTACCAGGTGTATGAAATTGTTCCCAATCTCTATCACGTGTAAATCTACGTATTCTTTCTTTTGTTTCTTTTTTCATAAAAATCCTAAAGAGAATGCTCATTGAACATTCTCTTATCCCTCAAACGATTCAATAAATGATAGTACTTCTTCTTTTGTAGGCATGACGCGTAATGCACCTTTCTTTGTTGTTACCAAAGATGCTGCCGCATTTCCAAACTTCAACATTTCTTTTAATGTTTCTTCTTCAAAATGATCTACACCATTCTCTAATACTGTATTGATCATGTTCGCACAGAACGTATCTCCTGCACCTGTCGTTTCAATCGTTGCCTCTTGTAAGAAGGCTGGATAAAACACATCCTGCTCTTTTGTGATAGCTCTAGAACCATCTGCACCCATAGATAAACAGATCAACTTTAGATTTGGATAATCACTTTGTAGTTTCTTGATTCCAGAATCAAAATCATCAAATCCTGTAAACCATGTAATTTCATTATCAGAGATCTTTACTACATCTGCTTGTTGTAATCCCCAATCAACCATTTCATGTGCTTCTTCTAAAGAATTCCATAAAGGTTCTCTTAGATTTGGATCAAATGTAATGATCAAGCCATTCTCTTTTGCGATAGAAACAGCTTTCTTTGTCGCAGAAATAACAGGTTCATCTGTTAAGGATAATGTTCCAAAATGAAATACTTTACTTTCTTTGATCAAAGATCCATCGATTTCATCTTCCCTCAACATCATATCCGCACCAGGTTTACGATAGAAAGAAAAATCTCGATCTCCATTTTCTTTCTTTAAGACAAGTGCTAATGTCGTATGAACATCATTATCATATTTCAATCCTTCTGTATTGATTCCTTGTTCTTGAACTGCCTTTGTCAATAATTCCCCAAATCCATCATTTCCTACTTTTCCTAAAAAAGCTGTCTTTTTTCCTAGACGCGTCAACATGCTTAAAACATTACATGGTGCTCCTCCAGGATTAGCTTCTAATAATGGATTTCCTTGTTCACTGACACCATTCTCCGTAAAGTCGATCAACAGTTCACCAAGTGCGATCACATCAAATCTCTTATCTGTCATACTACTTCTCCAATCACTAGAATTATCTTACTATCTACTCTTAAAAATGAAAAGAATGGAATCTTATGATTCCATTCCTTCATTCATTAATCTTCCAAAGATACGAATGGATAAGGCAGGTACTTCAACATGTGTTCCTACTTCATCTCTTTCATTTCCCGTTTCATCAAACAAGCACTTCCAACTAGGTTCAAAGTCATATTCTTTTCCATAGTATGTAGGATTAAAGATCACTCTTAACGCATCGATATGATGTTCTTCATCCTCCATGAAGATATCATAGAAAACGATACCTCCATCCGATACAGAGACCTTTACACATTCTTGGATCTGTTCTGTCGTATGTAGACGGAATTGTTGATACTCTTTTCTTAACGCAATACATTTCTTTGTATACTCAATGATATCTTTATAAAACTCAGCTCTTTCCCAATCCATTTGATTGATCTTGTCACCAGCGTTATAACTATTTCCATTATCTTTCTTTGTTCCACAGAATTCACATCCCGCATGTAAGAAAGGAATACCTTGTGAGATCAAAGTCGTTAAGATCATCATCTTCTGACGTTCTTTACGTGTTGGTCTATCTTCATTACTACAACAAGCATGCATCTTATCCCAAGATGTCGCATTATCATGTGTCTCTATGTTATTGATCGTTTGATCTGGTTCTTCAAAACGCTTAAACAAAGGATCACCCATGACATTGGCACTGATGGCAGATAACATGGAGAACGCTTGATCCGTATCACCTGTGATATAGCCCTTACTAGCTTTTTGATCATCACTAGTCTTACCTTTTACCGTATCTCTAAAGTAATCGTTGAAATGACCAATCTCTGGCATGACATTTTGATTCATGATACTTGCCTTTTTATTGTAGGCAAGAGCTGTTGGTAGATCCCAACCTTCTCCATAGATCATAACGTCTTCTTTTAACTTTTTTCCTGAATCTCTGATTTCATTCATCGTATCGACATCTAAGATGCCCATTAAGTCAAATCTAAAGCCATCCACATCATACATCTTGATCATTGTTTCAATGACATGTACAAGATATTTTCTAGCCATTGGCTTATCAGATCCAAAATCATTTCCACAGAATGATCCATTTGATAAGAAACCACCTTCATTGTATCGATAATAGTAATAAGGCACTGTGCAGTTAAAACAACTAGAATCAACATCATATGTATGATTGAATACCACATCTAGATTTACACGAATGTTGTTTTTATGCATAACAGAAACAAGCTTTCTAAATTCCAACATTCTTGAATATGGATCATCAGGATCAGTTGAATAACTTCCTTCCAAGCTTAAATACTGCATTGGATCATATCCCCAGTTATAGTTCTTATTTGGATGAAATTCATCGACCGTACAGAAATCATGAACTGGTAAGAACTGTACATGCGTAACACCTAAACTCTTTAAATAATTAAGACCTGTAGGCATAAAGTCATGTTTCGTATCTTCCTCACATAAAGAAATATACTTTCCATTTGTCTTCGTTCCTGTTTTCTTTGAACTTGTCATATCACGGATACTAGCTTCATAGATGATAGCGTCCGTTCCACATACATGTCCCTTTGGTTTTTCTTTCTTGATCGTTGAAATGACTTCTGGATCAATGACAGCACTCATTTGTGCGTTACCATTACTACTAAGTGCGTAAGGATCCAAACTCTTTACGATCTTTCCATTTCTTTCAATCAAATAACAATATAGCGCATGCGCAAGGTCTCCAATGACTCTCATTCTCCATACGCCTTTTTCACTTCTTTCCATTGGGTATGTATGAACGACACCATCGATCTTTGTCTGTAAAGTAACAGCTACCGCAGTAGGAGCCCAAAGCGCAAAGTCTGTATGCATACGATGATATGAAGCACCTAGATCATCTCCTGAATAATAATATTTACGGTTGAATTCATCTGTATTTACGATCAAACGAATTTCTAAAGGTACGATCAAACCATGGGATTCTCTTACCTGGTAATCTTTTCCAAATTTGATATTGGCAGGACATGTCAAGATATACTTCATTTGAGATTCATGTTCTTCTACGCTATACATGACCAAATCAGTATTCTTACCACCCTCGCTCAACAAGGTAAAATAATCACTTCTTCCACCATAAAAATTTTTATTCATCCAGAGAACGATCTTTCCATAATCGTCTAGATACGCATTCATTGCTGGCATAACATCCCCCTTTTTTTATTATTTTTCCAAAATAAAAGGCACCATAATGGTGCCATATTTTAGCTAAAATTTCAATGGTTTGACGCCCCAGATATCTTTCGCATATTCTTCGATCGTTCTATCACTTGAGAAGAAACCACTCTTGGCAATATTCACTAAGCACATCTTTGCCCATTGGTGCTTATCTTGATAGAGTTCTTCGATCTTTTCTTGTGCTTTGACATACGCATCAAAGTCCGCAAACAAGAAGAATTCATCATTCTTATTTGTTAATTCATTCAAGATGAGTGAGAAATCATCTGGATCATCTGACCATGTTCCATCAACCAATGAATGTAATACATTCGCAATTCTTTCATCGCTATTGATGTAATCCTGACAATGATAGCTATACTTCATATCATTCAATTCTTCAACTGTATGACCGAAAATAACATCATTCTCTCTACCAACTAATCCATCGATTTCTACATTGGCACCATCTAATGTACCTAATGTAACTGCACCATTCATCATGAACTTCATGTTACCTGTACCACTTGCTTCCTTACCTGCTGTAGAAATCTGTTCAGATACATCAGTTCCTGGAACCAATACTTCACTCATCGTTACGCAATAGTTAGGTAAGAATACGACCTTGATCATACCCTTTACATCTGGATCATTATTTACGACCTTAGCTACACAGTTGATGAGCTTGATGACTTTCTTTGCGAAAGTATAAGCACCAGCAGCCTTTGCGGCAAATAGGTATGTATGAGGTGTCATCGTATAGTTAGGATCAGATTTGATTCTTTGATAACGATAGATGATATTCATGACATTCAATAACTGTCTCTTATAGGCATGAAGACGCTTAGCCTGGGAATCAAAGATAGAGTTAGGATCAACTTCGATACCAGTCTTATCTTGAATATACTTCGCTAAGATCTTCTTTCTTTCTTGTTTTACCTTTAAGAACTTATCTTGAACTTTCTTATCATCTACATACTCCATTAGATCTTCAAACTTTCTGAAGTCTGTTTCGTAATCAGTTCCAATCAAACTATCCAAGAATTCTTTTTCTTGTGGGTTGTTATATAACATCCATCTTCTAGGTGTAATACCATTTGTCTTATTAGAGAAGCGTTTTGGGAACAAATGATAGAAATCAATAAACAAGTCATCTTTTAAGATCTCAGAATGGATCTTAGCTACACCATTTGTAGAATGTGAACCTACGATAGCTAGATTAGCCATGTGTACAGTATCATTTTGAATGATACGTACTCTTTCAACCATTCCTTTATCATCTCCACAATTTTCCCATACATATTGTGAGAATCTACGATCGATTTCTTCAATGATCATAGCGATACGTGGTAATAAGTTACGGACATAGCTCATTGGCCACTTTTCTAAAGCTTCTGCCATGACTGTATGGTTTGTATACGCACAAGTTTCTGTAACGATGTTGAACGCATCATCCCAAGAGAAATGATATTCATCCATCAATACTCTCATCAGTTCAGGTACAACAAGAACAGGATGCGTATCATTCATCTGAATGGCAATCTTCTTACCAAGATTCTTAAGAGATGGATATTGTTTTAAATGAGATTCAATGATGGAATGAATTCCAGCACAAACAAAGAAATATTCCTGCATCAATCTTAAATACTTACCTTGTTCTGTAGAATCATCAGGATATAGTTTCAAACAAATATCATCTACCATAGATAGATAATCTCTTTCAGACATATACATTGGTTTACTTGCTGGTTCTGCACTCCATAAACGTAATGTATTTGTAAAGAATGTATTCGCACCAATCAATGCCATATCATATGGTACTGCCATGACTTTTGTAGAATCACGATGTTCAAAATGCATCTCACCCTTCTCATCATACCAAGTATCAATATGTCCATAGAATTCTACTTCTACAGAATGCTTAGGTTTACGGATCTCCCATGGATTTCCATAACGCATCCAATAGTCAGGTAATTCTACTTGTTCTCCAGCTTCATTGATCTGTTGTTCAAACAAACCAGAGCGATAACGAATACAGTTACCATTCAAAGGAAGGTTTAAAGAAGCACCTGAATCCATAAAACAAGCTGCGAGTCTTCCTAGACCTCCATTACCAAGTCCTGGATCCAACTCTAAAGCTGCGAGTTCTTCATAATCGATACCTAGTTCTTTCAAACCAGTTACGACCATATCATAGATACCAAGATTCTTTAGGTTACTTGTTAACATCTTACCTAATAAGAATTCAATTGAAAAATAATAGATTTGTTTACTCTTTGTATGTTTGATCGCAACCTTTGTATCCTTCCAGTTGATATTAGCGTAATCTCTTACCATCTTACCTAATACCATGTACTTTTCTGTAGGATGTGTATCTTCTACTGCACAACCATAACTTTCAACAAGTCTTCTTTCATACTCTTTCTTAAATTCTGCCTTACTTTTGAACATTCGACTCTCCCTCTTTTTTACAATACAGCCAGATCGTTGCCCATGGTGCTAAACGAATCGTAACACTATCTTTCATACCTGCCTGCATGCCATTTCCAAATGACTTTAATGGATCTTTGTTACACATGCCACATCCACCATATTCTTCCCTTTCCGTATTTAGGATTTCTGTATAAATACCACTTTGCGGAACTTTGATGTCATAGCTTTCATAACCATCTGGTTTACAATTCATAATACAAACAATGTATTGATCCTCATCTTCTCTTACAAATGAGAATACGGATTGTTTTGCATTATCTGCGTCGATCCATTGAAACCCATTGTTATAAGTATAATCGTTTTTAAATAGACTTGTATATTCTAAATACAATTTATTTAAATCTTTGAAGAAATGATGGAATTGATCATGTTTCGGATAATCTAATAAAAACCAATCCAATTCTTTCTTCTCATCAAATTCTCTAAAAGAACCAATTTCATTTCCAATAAAATTTAATTTCTTACCAGGATGCGCATACATATATGCATAAAGGTTCCTAGCTTGTGAGAACTTCGCATCATAATCTCCCCACATACGATCTACGATCGTCTTCTTTCCATGCACATTTTCATCATGAGAGAAAGGTAATAAGAATCTCTCTGAATAGAAATAATGCATAGAGAATGTGATCTTATGATGATCATGCATACGATACAAAGGATCTGTTGCGTAATACTTCAACGTATCATTCATCCATCCTAGATCCCACTTATAGTCAAATCCTAGTCCACCATCCAATGTAGAAGCAGTCACCTTCGCAAAGTCTGAGCTATCTTCCGCAATCATCATTACACTAGGAAATTCTCTATGAATGTAATAGTTTAAACGCTTCGTGAAATCGATGCTACCTTGATTCAATCCACGATTACTATTGCCACCCCAATAGATCAAGTTACTGACCGCATCTACGCGAATTCCATCTACGTGATAGATATCACACCAAAACGCAAAGGAACTCATCAAAAACGATCTAACTTCTTCATTCCAAAGATTGAAGTTCATCGTTCCCCATTGAGATTCTGCGTTTTCTTTATCTGCGTATTCATATAAAGCTTCTCCATCAAAATGGATCAATCCAAACGCATCTTTCACGAAATGAACAGGAACCATATCCATGATGATACCAATTCCTTCTTTGTGGCATGTATCCACAAACTGGGCAAACTCAGTAGGATTTCCATAACGACTCGTTAAGGAATAATATCCACTGGCCTGATAGCCCCAAGATCCATCAAATGGATACTCACATAAAGGCATCATCTCAATATGTGTAAAACCATTATCTTTAACATAAGGAATCAATTCTTCTTCTAATTGTTTATAAGTATATGGATATTCACCATTTTTCTTCCATCCACCAGCATATACTTCATAGATACTCATTGGTTTATCAAAATTCTTATCTCTTGATTCCATCCATTTAGAATCACTCCAATGAATATCATTAAGATCATATACTTTTGAAGCAGTCTCAGGTCTTGTCTCGGAATAGAACGCATACGGATCTGATTTAAATAGAATATCTCCTCGTCCCGTTTCAATACGGTACTTATAAGAATCCCATTCATGTACACCTTCAATGAATACGCTCCAAACACCTGCATAGTCACTACGCATCATTGGATGTCTTTCACCATTCCAATCATTAAAAGAACCTACAACACTAATATTTCTCGCATGTGGCGCATACACAGTAAAACGCACACCATACTGACCATTCTCTACACAAACATGTGCTCCAAAAAGACGATACGCTTCTATACAATGTCCTTCATGGAAGCTTTCGATGATTTTGTTATTGTCCACAACACACCTCCAGTTTCTAAAACATTCTATCAAATGAAATGACCATCTGTCATTTTATTTATAGACAGAAAAAAGCCTCCATTTTATAGGAGGCTTACTCTTTTACGCAAGAATTGGCTTAATTGCCTCTGTCAAAGCATCCTTCTTAGCTTGTGCTTCCGCAAGATCAGCACCACTTGTTGTGAAATATGTCTTGATCTTAGGTTCTGTTCCACTTGGTCTAACGATCAATACGGAACCATCTTCCAAGTCATAACGAAGTACATTGGACTTTGGTAATCCAGTAGCTTCTGTATCTAAGTAATCTGTTACCTTAGTAACTTTCTTACCACCAAAATCACTTGGTGCGTTTTCTCTTAGATCCTTCATGATTCCTGCCATCTTATCCATTCCAGATAATCCAGGGAATTCATACGCATCTACAACGTTTAGGTAACGTCCATACTCAGCATAGATCTCTTCTAATCTCTGTTTGATAGAAGAACCAACGCTTCTGTAATAAGCAGCCATTTCACAGATCAACATAGAACCAATGATAGCGTCCTTATCACGTACATATGGTCCAGCTAAGTAACCATAAGATTCTTCAAATCCAAAGATGAAACGATCTACTTCACCATCAGCTTCTAATTTCGCAATCTGATCACCGATCCACTTGAAACCTGTTAATGTATGTCTGAGTTCAACACCATAGTGTTCAGCCACTTTTTCCGCAAGTGGAGTAGAAACGATAGATTCTACCGCAACTGCCTTTTCTGGCATTGTTCCCTTTTCGATTCTACCTGCACAGATATAGTCTAGTAATAGAACACCCATTTCATTACCAGAAACAAGTTCATAAGAACCATCTGGACACTTCATTGCGATACCTACTCTATCTGCGTCTGGGTCTGTTGCGAGCATCAAATCAGCTCCAACTTCTTTAGCAAGTTCAACGCCCTTTTCCATTGCTGCGTAGATTTCAGGGTTTGGATAAGAACATGTTGTGAAATATCCATTTGGATATTCTTGTTCAGGAACGATCGTAATATCTGTAATGCCCATGTCTTTTAATACATGTGTTACTGGAACAAGACCTGTACCATTTAGTGGTGAGTATACAAGTTTTAATCCTGCAGTCTTACATAGACCTGGTCTAACTTGTCTAGCTTCGATTGCTTCATATAAAGCGTTCTTACAATCATCACCAACAAACTTGATAAGTCCCTTTTCAACACCTTCCGCAAATGACATGACTTTTGCGCCTGTTAATACATCTGTCTTTTGAATGGAATCATAAACAACAGCTACCGCATCATCTGTCATCTGGCATCCGTCTGGTCCATATGCTTTATAACCATTATATTTTGCTGGGTTATGAGAAGCAGTTACCATGATACCTGCATTACACTTGTAGTATCTAGTAGCGAATGATAAAGCTGGTACTGGCATAAGTTCATCATAGATACGAACATTGATACCATTAGCCGCAAGTACTCCAGCAGCTTCACGTGCGAAGTTCCAACCTTTCAAACGAGAGTCATAAGAAATCGCAACTGTCTGTGTTCCACCTTGTGTCTTAACCCAATCCGCAACACCTTGTGTAGCTTGTCTTACGACCCAGATGTTCATGCGGTTCGTTCCAGCACCTAATGTCCCTCTTAGACCAGCTGTACCAAATTGTAATGAAACTGCGAATCTTTCCTTGATAGCTTCATCATCTTCACTGATAGAATCAAGTTCTGTATTTAAGTCAATATCTAAGAGATCTGTTTCTTTCCATCTCTTATATTCATCGAGATAAGTCATATTATAAATTCCCTTCTGTAAGCGTTTTCTTTCAAACGTTAAAAATGACAGCTTTTGAAAGGAGCTGTGAACCTTATGATTTAAAAAAAGGAGAAGCTAAGATGCTACTCCTTTTAATTCCGCAATCACTTATTATGCAATTACTTTCTGTGTACGAAGTACATCTTCAATTGTCTTGACAGCTACATCTTCGTCTTCACCTTCACAAGAAACTGTAATTTCTGACTGTGTAGGGATACCTAGAGACATAACGCCCATGATGGACTTCATATTTACTGTACGGCCCTTATAAGCAACCTTTACTTCACACTTGAACTTGCTGGCAGCGTTAACTGCTACTGTAGCAGGGCGAGCGTGTAATCCAACAGGGTCAATAACTGTAACTGAAATCTGTTTCATTTTGAATTCTTCCTCCTGATTCATTTACTGAGATTATTTTATTACAACGTTAGAAAACTTACAAGCGTTTACATTTAAACTTTTTATGAAAATATAGTGAATATGCATACTTATCAAGAAATATTCCAATTATTTCTTGCGTACATCAACATCATTGCCTTCATTTTCTTAGCTAATGTACTATTTAACGCACCTTTTTTCACTCTAAAGCACCACGCATCTTTTCCATTGGATGGATCATTCATACGACTAGAATCATCTAATTTCAACCAATCTTGTATTTGCGCAATCGCTACATTAGAAGCAGATGCGTACATACATCTCAACATCGTATCAACGACATCTTTTCCATCCGTTCCTAGATACGCACACATTCTACTAGCTCGTGCTTTCTCATTCTTTGCCCAAGATAAGATCGTAGAATTATCATGTGTACCTGTATATACGACACTATTCTTTTCATGATTGAAAGGCATATATAAAGAATACGTATCATTCTGATCAAACGCATACTCTAAGATACGCATTCCAGGATAACCACTTTGTTTGATCATCTGTTTGAATTCTTCACTCAAGTATCCTAGATCTTCCACGATGATTTCTGTCTTACCAATCTGTTCTTCTAGCTTATGGAATGGCGCAAGTCCTGGACCATTTACCCAATGTCCATCTTTCGCTTCCCCACTACTAGGAACAGAGAAGTATGAATGATATCCTTGGAAATGATCGATACGTAATACATCACATCCTTGTAAGACATGTTTGACTCTTTCACACCACCATGTGTAACCATCATTCTTCATCTTTTCCCAATCAAATAATGGATTGCCCCACTTTTGACCATTTGGATTGGCATTATCACATGGCATACCACTTACTTCTTTGATCTGGAATGTATTTTCATCCATCACAAATTGTTCTGGTGATACCCACACATCACTAGAATCTGCGGCAATGTAGAAAGGTAGATCTCCAATGATCTGGATACCTTTCTCATTGGCATATTTCTTTAATGCTTTTAATTGTTTATAAAACAAATATTGAACTCTTGTATAAAACATCACAGAATCTGTTAATCTCAACGCTTCTTGTTGGACTGCTTCTGATTTATGATTTCTTAATTCTTGTGGCCAATTGACCCATGCTTCTCCTTTACGATCATCTTTGATAGCCATAAAGATCGCATAATCTTTTAACCAATTCTTTTCTTCTTTCAAAAACGCAAAGTACTCTTTAGGATCTTTTGTTGGTAATAAACTACATGCTTGTCTTAATACCTGAAAACGATGATCATATAACTTTCCATAATCTACATGTTCTTCATCATTTCCCCAATTGATTTCTTCTAGTTCTTCTTGTTCCAACAATCCTTCTTCACACAATAGATCTAGATCAATGAGATATGGATTTCCTGCGTAAGAAGATAACGCTTGGTATGGTGAATTCCCATACCCTGTTGGACCTGTTGGTAACATTTGCCAATACGTTTGACCAGCCTCAGCTAAAAAATCAACAAACGCATACGCTTCTTTTCCCATTGTTCCGATTCCATATGGAGAAGGAAGAGAAGTAATATGCATTAAAACACCTGCACTACGATTCATAATATCCCCCTATTTATGATATGGTTCATGATTCAATATCTTGAATGCACGATAAATTTGTTCTAATACGATAATTCTACACAATTGATGAGGAAATGTATTTAAAGAAATCCTCCATCTTTCATCTGCACGTTTGATAAGATCTTCACTCAATCCTAATGATCCACCAATCACAAAGTCGATCTTACTTTTTCCATTTGTGTGAATGGAATCAATTTTCTTACTCAATCCAACAGAATCGATTTCTTTTCCTTTCAGATCCAACAAAATGACATAATCATCATCTTTAATGTTCTTCAACAAACGTTCTCCTTCAATATTCTTTACTTTCGTATTATCTGCTTCTGAATTCGAATCATTTGTCTTCTCATCTTTCACTTCAATGATTTCTAATTTCTCATATGGTTGGATCCTTTTAGAATACTCCTCTATTCCATCACGCATCCACTTCTCTTTGATCTTCCCACAAGCTATTACACGTATCATTTCAATACCACCGTTACTGTATTCAATTCACCATTTCTTTCAAAGATGATTTCTACTTCATCTCCACTTTCACTCCTATATTGAAGATTTCTAAGATCATCCATGGAATTCATTGTTTCTCCATTGATCTTCATGATCTTATCTCCTTCCATTAGCTTTCCACTCGCACAAGAAGAAGCACTCACATAAGATACAAATAATCCTTCCATAGAATCTAATTCAAAACCATTTTGATTCTTTTCATAAGATTCCATATCAGAAATCGCACGTACCGTAACATCAAACACACCACGTTCTACTTCACCATTCTTTTTGATCTGTTCATATACATGCTTCACATCTTTTACACTTACCGCATAACTCATATTAGAAGAAGCATCTTGTGGATGATGCGTAACGATACCTACTAAGCTTCCTCCTAGGTCCACTAACGCACCACCATATTGTTTTTCAGATAGATTCATATCCATCTCTAACATCGTAGTCAAATAGTTTGAATTTGTATGCATCGCATAGTTTCCTTCATCACTACATACACCATATGAAACTGTTATATTTCCAATAGAACTATTTCTACCACTGATACTTACAACATTCTGTCCTTGTTCAACTGGTTCGCTATCCAATGAAAATCCATCCACATGAAAATCAACTTCACATTTCAATACACATAGATCTGTATCTTCATCATATCCAACGACACTCGCTATCTTCTTACTTCCAGAATCAAATACGACATAGCTTTCATTATCTTTCACTTCTGAAACCGTAAGAATATAAAGAACATCATCCTCTTCTTCAATAACGACTCCAGAATATGTATCGTTACTTGATTCAACGCTTACGACACTACTCTTCACATTCTCAACAACAGAAGAAATATCATTTGTGTCTACCTTGTTATGAACAATGACATCTCCATCATTACTAGATGAAGAAAGCTGATGTAATTGAACACTAAGAATGATGTTCCATACCAATAAACCGCTTAACGCTACCAAGATCCATTTCTTCATCTTGTTCTCCTTTTCGAATCATTTCATATTGACCAGCAGCACATACCACTAGATCTTTGTTTAGATTTCCTCTATCCAACAATTCTTCACTTGTTACTTTTAATGCTAGCTCTCGTGAGTTTGCTTGTTCACTCAAGTGCGCAAGAATGATCATCTTCGTATTCTCTGTAACGATCTGTTTTAATACTTGTGCACAATCTTCATTGTTTAAATGTCCATCATCTCCATAGATCCTTTGTTTGAGAAACTGTGGACGAGATGTATGCATCAACATATCTACATCATGATTACTTTCTAGAATGATCCAATCCGCATCTTTCATCATTGGAATATATCTTTGATTCACATATCCTGTGTCCGTTACATACACTAGCTTTTCTACACCATCTTCAATGATATAACCTGTTGTATTCAAGGCATCATGACTTAAAGGAATTGGTGTAAATACTAAATTGTTGATCGTGAATTTCTGTAAAGGACGTACAAGAAAAGTATCGATATCATTGATTTCTACTGGAGAATAGATATCTAATTCTTTAAAATGACGTATTTGAGATACATGGTCGGAATGATCATGTGTAATGATCAACGCATCTAGATCTTCAATTTCTAGATTCAATTCATGAAGGCCATTCACTAAATGTTTTTTCGTCGTCCCACAATCGATCATTACTTTTGTACCTTGATCTTGTAGCACAAAACTATTTCCTTTTGAACCACTCGCTAATAACGCAAAATCCATCATAGATGTGGTACTCCATCACAATCCAAGAATTCACATGCGTCATGTCTTACTCCATCCACTTCAAAATACATATGTACATGTGGACCAGTCGCTAGACCTGTCATACCAATATGTCCTAACACTTGTCCCTTTGTTACGATCGTTCCTTCACCTAAGTCACAAGGAACATTCATATGACCATAATATGTAACATAACCATTGTTGTGATCTACTTTGACATAGTTACCAGAAATACTGTTGTATCCGATTTCTTTAATGACTCCATTATCTGCACAATATACATCTCCCCAAGAGTTATATTGATCAACAAAGTCTGTTCCTCTATGACCATAATAACAGCCCCACAAACATGTGATGCCTGCATTCTCTACAGGGTATCTGAAAGACCCTGTACCTACGCCAGGTTCATTCTTTGTTCCAACGGCTACGACTTCATTACTTGCTTGTTTTGTTTCAACGGAAGATTCTAAAGAACCACTCGTCAATACACCATTGATCCATTTCTCTGTATATAACGCATTTCTAGATCCATTTTCACCCTCTGTACGAACTTCAGATTCACCTTGGATCAACTCATCATCTTCAACATATGTCGTATCAAAATAGATCGTTTCTTTACGTAGTGTTTGTTTATAAACGACTACATCGATTGGAGATTCAAAGTATGTGATACAAAGCTCTTCACCCTCTTTTAAGATCTGATCTGTAGAAGAGATCTTATCTCGATTGATGTTCATGACTTGTGTTGCGCTAAGACCGTAGTTTCTCGCACCTACACCAGCGACCGTATCATACGCTTGTACCGTGTAATACTCTAATTCTGTATTATTACCATATTCAATGAATTGTAATACAGCTTCTTTTGTTGTCTTGATTTCTTCTGGCGCAGCATATGCCTTTTCAGAAGTGACTGATTGTGAAATAGATACGCCAATATCTTTTGAACCATATGTCGTTAAACTTGTAGAAGTATTTGAATTACTTGATAATTCCGCAATTTGTGATTGATCTACAAATAAAGATAGATAATCATTCATCGCTTCTTCATACAATGATTTATCCGATACATATACTTGTGCTTTCAATGATCCATCTTCAGAGATATTGATAACTGTACAACCTAATGTATATAAACTATTCTCATCTAAATAATTCAAGATATCACTTGTCGCATCACTATATGTATAGTAACTTTCTTCATCAGTGATATAACAATCTCTACCAATACTTACTTCTGTATCAGGATATTCTTCTTTATACTTTTCTTCATACACTTTCTTTAAATGTGCATTCAATTCAGATTCATCACTTAAGACACCAACCAATTGATCTTGGTAATACAATTTATGGATCGTCTTTGATGTCGCATTCACTGAAGTAATCGTTTGTTGGAACATTCCAACTTCATTACTCGTCTCTCCATTCACACTCACAAAAGTAAATGTATGAAAAAGGACTGGTAAACCAACGACGATCAAGACACTGATGATCGCACATCCTATTAATGTCATGATTTTTTTCATTTCCAGTCCTCCATTTCTTATTCTGTAGGTTCTAATCCATTATCATTTTGAATATTATATAAAGCATTCGTGGCACCTTCAAAGGCTACGACTACTCTACCAGTAGAACCATTTCTATGTTTTGCGATATTGATTTCAAGTTTTTCACTACCTGTTTCTTTCGCACTTTCTCTAGCTTCTTCTTTATAGTAAGCTTCACGATACAACATTAATACGATATCGGCATCCTGTTCGATCGCACCAGATTCACGTAAGTCAGATAACATTGGATGTTTATCTTCTCTTTGTTCAACGGTACGTGATAACTGTGATAGCGCAATGACAGGTACGCTCAATTCACGTGCTAATGCCTTCAAGCTTCTAGAAATATCAGATACTTCTTGTTGACGGTTTTCACCACGTTTACCTGAACCTGTGATCAACTGGATATAGTCGATCAACACAAGATTCAATCCATGTTCAGCTTGTAATCTTCTACATTTTGAGAAGATCTCAGGAATCTTGATCGTTGATGTATCGTCAATATAGACAGGTAACTTACCTAGATCTGCCGCAGCTTCATTGACTGCGTTCCAATTTTCATTTGTCAATTTACCTGTTTTGATATTATCACCAGCTACATGGCTTCTCGCACTTAACAAACGCATACCTAACTGTTCTGCAGGCATTTCCAGTGAGAAGATAGCTACAGCACCGTCAGGATTATAGTTTGCGACATTCATCGCCAAGTTCAATGCGACTGCAGTCTTACCCATCGCAGGACGTGCCGCTAATATCACAAGATCACCTTTTTGGAATCCATGTAATGTATGATCCAAGGCAGTAAATCCAGTTTTATAACCTGTAATGTCAGAATTGTTTTCTGCCATCATTTGTACTCTCTGCATGACGGCATTCATGACATCCGCAGGATTTCTAAATTCCGCAGTCTTTCTATTTCTAGAGATGTCTAATACTGTTTTTTCTGCGTCATCCAAATACACATCAATATCACTTGAATTCTCAAAACCATCTTCTACGATCTTTTCTGCAGCTGAGATCATTCTTCTCGCAACTGCTTTATCACGAATCAGATCTACGTAACTTTTTGTGTTGTAAGAAGTTACGGCAGCTTCTGATAGTTTTGTTAGATATTCGATTCCACCCGTTTCATTGATCAAGTTAAGATCTGTCAAACGCGTAAAGATCGTAGTGATATCGATTTGTTGACCACTATGATAAAGATCACTTGCGGCAGAGAAGATCTTACGATTTGCCTCAACAAAGAAATCTTCTTCACTTAATCCTTCTTCCATGGCAACTCTTGTTGCGGCAGGATAGATCAACATCGTACCTAATAAAGACGCTTCTGCTTCTGGAGCAGATGGCAATTGTCTAGGCATTACTTTTCACTCCCAACTAATTTCACACGGATCGTACCAATGACATTCTTATGTAATTCAATACGAACATTTGTGATTCCTAATGTTTGAATAGGATTTGTATCTAAGATCTTTCTCTTATCGATCTTGATGCCTTGTTTATTTAAAGATTCTGTGATCTGTTTTGTGGAAACAGAACCAAATACTCTTCCAGATTCACCTGCTTTGACAGTGAAAGTCAACATCATCTTTTCCATCTTCGCAGCTATTTCTTTCGCTTCTTCAACTCTTTTCGCTTCATCAGCAGCTTCTTGTGCCTTCTGTTCTCCTAAGATTTCAAGAGATTTCTTACTTTCAGGAACTGCTAGGCCTCTAGCTATCAAAAAGTTTCTACCATATCCATCAGAGACTTCAACGATATCCCCTCTTTTTCCAACTTTTTTAACATCTTCTTTAAGAATCACTTTCATCTTCACTTTCCTCCTTGAAATATTGATCGATAGAATCTAATAACGCACTCTTCATATCATCAACTTTAACTTTTGTCTTTTGTACGGCAGCAGCTGTCATATGACCACCACCACCCATATTTTCCATGATCATCTGTACGTTGATAGAACCATCACTTCTCGCACTGATGCCCGTTTCATTTTCAGAACTATTCGAAATCACAAACGCAGCCCTAACACCTTGTAAGTCAAGTAATGAATCTGCCACTTGTGAAATCAAAGAACGAGATAACACTTTATTTTCAACACTTGCGATAACGATACCATGTTCGTATCTTTCCGCATTTGTTGCGACTTCTGTCTTGATTGCGAATTCATCAAATGTATCTTTCAACCACATATTTGATTTCATCACATCCGCACCCATTTCTCTTAGTGCCGCAGCAGCTTCATACGTTCTAGCACCCGTTCTAACTCTCCAACGTTGCGTATCAACGACCATACCAGTCAACATGATCGAAGCTACTAGATCTGAAATATCCGTTTTATTTGAAATGTATGGAATCATTTCCGTCACAAGTTCACACGCACTTGAAGCACCTGCTTCAATATATACCAACATTGGTTTGACACCAATTTCAGTAGCACGTCTATGATGATCAATGACAACGATCTTCTTAGCTTGTTCTAATACCTTTGTACCATTGGATTGTTTGATGGAATGATGGTCTGTCATGATGACCAATGTCTTATCTGTCAATTGATTCAAAGCTTCACTATCTGTAATGAAATTACATTCTTCTTTCAATTCATTCATGTTAGCTTTTAATGCGGCAGATAGTTTTTCTTCAATTCCACCAGTTTTCGCAATAATGGATACTGGTTTTCCTAAAGCTGTTACCATTCTACTCAATCCTAAAGCGGATCCAATACAGTCAAAGTCTGCCATCTTATGTCCACAAATAATGACATTACTGCTCTTTAAGATAACATCTCTTAACGCATGAGACATGACTCTGACACGCACTCTACTACGTCTTTCATTCGCTTCAGAAGATCCACCATAGAACTTGATATCTTTACCAACTGCTTGTACAGCCACTTGGTCTCCACCACGTGTTTGGGCTAGATCCATCAAATTCGCTGTCATTTCATCTAAGACTTCATATTCACTAGAACCCATCGCAAATGCCATGGACAATGTAATGGATACATCCATCTTCATCGATACTTTACGTATCTTACCTAATACTGAAAAGTGGTCCTCTACCATAGATTGATATGCCTTTTCATTCAAGATCAATAGATACTTTGAATTATTCAAACGTTTCATCAATACTTGATGTGTATGACAATATTCCACTAATGGAGCTCTAACACTAGCTGATATGTTTGTTGCGTCAGCTTCATCTTCATATTGAACACTTTCTTCATAGTTATCAAAAGAAGCTAATCCTAACACCAACAATTCATCATTGTATTTCTTTTGTAGATTCGATAGTTTTGTGATATCCGAAAAGATCAACACTTGCGCATCTTCTTTTCTAGAAACACGATATGTCTTATTGTCTAATGTGATGTTGACACTATCACTCTTTCCCGCAATCAGATCATCTGCTTCTGGGATCCATCCAAGAACTCTATCTCCTACGTGTTCGATCGAATTCTCTTTAAATAAATCACTCATCCAAGTAATGATGTAGTCATCATCGTACATGACAAGTCCAACTCCACCTACTAGTAACGCATCGACATTCGTATTTCCAAGTTCTTCTTTAACTTCCGTATAACCTTCTTTATACGCTTCATCAAAATCTGAGATGAGCGATAAAGCCATGATTGCCTCCGCAATCAAGATCATTATCGCAAGTACATTCACTTCACCTTTTAGGTAGCACAAAACAAACAATACACTCGCTTGTATTACTAACAGTGAATATATGATTTTTTTAATTCTTTCCATCTTTAAACGCATGAGAATTATCTCCTTGTATTAATCTATCATGTAGATCTGTTGTGATATAAAAATATCCAACGATTGCCATTCCAATTGAAACCAATATACATAAGAATAGAACGATAACGACACTAAAGCCCTTCATTCCATACCTTGTCTTTAATAAGATCATTACCGCAATACATCCAAATATCACTAAATAGAATATACCTGCGATACCAAATCCCTGTAAGATCGACTGGATCATTTCATTTTCAAACGTATGATAAGAAGAGTAATAGAATGCCACTAGTCCTAAGATACCAATATAACCACTCCACTTTGGTGGATAGTAATCAGAAATAGGATTCATTGGTTGAACATAGATACGCAATCTCTTCAACATCATTCTACTCAACACATGCGTAATAAAACCTTCAAAGATACCATTGAATATCACAGACACAACGACCACCGTCTTCAACATGGAAGTAAGATCCATCGTACCTGCCAACTGTGTTCCTGTCTGTTCAAAAGCAGTATTCAATATCTTTTCGTATTCCGTAATTTCTGCTTGTAGGTCATATCCAAAGAAGCTCGCAAATACTAACATCGATAAAATATCCGCAACAACTGCCAATATCATCGTTCGTATCACTAGCTTTCTACTAGGAGTCCTATCATAGATCCCACAACCATATACGATACCAATCAACATTTCACTCACCACATAAAACAATGTCTGTGGCGTTCCAATGATGATCGTCAATAGAATGATTGCGATGAATAGCACACCACTATCTTTCCATCCATACTTCGCACCATAAAACACCATTGGTAAAGGAAGGATCCATAGAAAACTAACTTCTAATAATCCTGCAGTTTGTCGATTGATCAATAACATGACCGCAATGATAGCTGCCATCATTGCCCCATCTGTAATCTTTCTTATATCTCTATTCATAAATACCTTTTATGCATTACAAAAACATGCGTAAAGCACTCTAAAATTATACCATCATTAAAAAGAAAATGCTTGTTTCCACAAGCATTAGATGAGCTTCCCTGAGAAATGATCGATTTCATGTTGGATGATCTCAGCAGTATAGTCTTTATATTTCTTTGTATGTCTATGAAAATTCATATCTAGATAATCCACTGTGATCTCATGATATCTCTCTGTCTTTCTTGTCCCTAATAAAGACAAACAACCTTCTTCACATGTATAAAGACCTTTCTTCTGAATGATCGTTGGGTTCACCATCAAACAAATCATCTTTCCATCATAAAAGACAATGATCTTCTTTAATTGACCAATCATATTCGCAGCCATGCCTACACATCTATCATGATTGGCTTGTAATGTATCGATCATATCTTTCATGATATCGATATCTTCTTTTGTCGCTTCTACACTTTTCTGTTGTAGGAAGAACGTATCTTTAACGATTTCTTTTACCATTGTTTTTCTTCACTTTCTTATATTTCTTATCAAAAGCTAACACAAGATTTCCATAAACAAACATCACTACGACGATCAACACACATTCTTTTAATACAATGTCATATCCTAATTGTTCTGGATCTAAGAATGCGTATGGATAACCCATCCCTGCATATTGTCCACACAAAAGTGCTATGATTCCATACACAACAAACAACACCATATGTGTAATAATGAATTTCCGATTGAAATGTCCTTTATGTGAAACAAGATACTCTAATACCACAAGGATCGGTAACACATCATGCATACAGATATATCCAATCATCAAAGAACCTGTTGCGTTCTTATAGAATGGTTGTAGAAATACAAGTGTAAATATCGCACAAAATGTAATCCCTGTAACAACGATATACTTCACCAAAGAGAAAAACACCCCATGTTTACGATTCCAAATATAAACACATTCCAACAAATAATATAGAACTGCGATGATCGTATAGATCGTAAAGATCCTAGCGTAATTATTAAAATTCACGCTTTCACTAAAACAACCACTCAACAACACAAGTGATACGATTCCACATAGTACGATCAAAATATCTAAAATTTTCTCTAAAAACCTATTTTTCATCTTTCTAATTATAAATAATCCTTCCACTTAATCAATTCTTTCAATAAAATAGTAAACATGAATAAAAAAGAATTTATACAAGGATTCAAAGATGGGATCCCAATTGGATTAGGATATTTTGCGGTATCTTTTGCGTTAGGTATCGCAATGAAAAACGCTGGTATGACATGGGTCGATGGTTTCTTTAT
The DNA here is from genome assembly GCA_963613355.1 of Bulleidia sp. Lineage (GTDB taxonomy): Bacteria > Bacillota_I > Bacilli_A > Erysipelotrichales > Erysipelotrichaceae > Bulleidia. The sequence goes on from CAVDZA010000004.1 coordinate 54,491, forward strand.
GTCCCTATTCAACTTAGCGAGTGCTGGAGAATACGCAGGTACCCAAGTCATCTTAGCTTCTGGTACATACTTAGAAATGGTCATCATGACCGCAGTTGCGAATGCTCGCTATATGTTGATGAGCTGTTCTCTTTCGCAGAAACTAGATCCTAAGACAAAGACAAAACATAGAATGTTGATTGGCTACGCAATCACAGATGAATTATTTGGAATTGCGTATTCTAGAGAAGGTTATTTAAACCCTTACTATTTCTATGGAGGAATGAGTGCTTCCATCTTACCTTGGGCCATCGGAACATCTTGTGGAATCATCATGGGCAACATCTTACCAACAGCCATCGTATCCGCATTATCTGTAGCCTTATACGGAATGTTTTTAGCCATCATCATTCCACCATCAAGAAAGAACAAGACAGTTCTTATCTTAGTAATGATATCTTTCTTATCTAGTTATCTATGTACGATCATTCCTATGATTTCTTCTATTTCATCAGGAACACGTATCATCATCCTAACGGTAGTGATTTCTTTACTAGCTGCTTTCATCAAACCTATCAAGGAGGAATCTCATGAATCATAATATTGTCATTTATATCCTTGTATCTTTTCTAACAAGTTACCTCATTCGTGTATTACCTCTTACGCTCATCCGTAAACCTATCACAAATAAATATCTACGTTCATTCTTATACTATGTACCTTATGTAACACTAGCTGTCATGACTTTTCCTGCCATGATCCAATCAACGATTTCTCCACTTGCGGGAACATGTGCATTGATCATCGGAATCATACTTGCGTGGTTTGACAAAGGATTACCAGTCGTGGCTAGTGCTTGTTGTATTACAGTACTTGTATTAGAAATGTTCTTAGTTTAACAGGATCATATCCTGTTTTTTTGTTGAATCAACCAAATAAGGTATATAATTTGTTTAACATTATTTGGAAAGAGGATGTTATGTCAAAGTTTGACACTGTGTTAAAAAACACGAAAATAGGATGTTGGAAATTGACCGTTGATGAGTCTGATCATCAATGTCTTTTTGGTGATTCCATCTTTTATGACCTCATTGGTGTGGATGACTCTTATTCTCCTGAAGATATCGCAATCTTTTTCCATCAACACATCCATCCAGACGATTCAGAATTATTCTCAAAGTATAATGAAGCCTTACAACAACAGGATGTAGAAATCGTTTATCGTTATATCCACCCAACAAAAGGACAAATGATCGTTCGTTGTAATGGAACAAAAGAAGATGACAACACATTATGTGGTACACATCAAGACATCACAAATACGATGCGTCTTGAACAAGATAAGCTCATCGAAACTCATTTTCATGAAGAAAAAAATGCTTTGGAAGAAAATATCAAGTCCCAACAAGATTTTTTCTCAAGTCTTTTAGATATTCAAGCCTGTGGTCTTTTAGTATATGAAATCCCTTCTTATCGTGTTCTTTACATGAACAAAGAAGCACTTCAGATGTACAACATCAAATCTTTTGAAGCAGCACAAAAAGAACTGTCAAAAACGATTTCTAAAGTCTATTATGAAGATCCATCTGTCGTAGAAGAATTAAAGAAATTACGCACAAAAAATGGAGAAGTTGATTACGCTTGTATCATCAACAAAGATAAGCCTGAACAGATCCACGCATTAGCTAAGACAAAGGTCTTTGATACACCAAATGGTGGAAGAGCCATTGCGACTACTTTCTTAAACACTTCAGAAATCAAGACACTTCAAAAAGCGTTAGATCGATCACAAAACATCTCACAAGCCAAAACAGATCTATTGTTATCAATGTCACATGATCTAAGAACGCCAATGAACGCAATCATTGGTTACGCACAATTGATACAAGCTCATTGGGATGAAGAAACAGTTTCAAAGAATTACTTAAATAAGATCATATCATCCAGTGATTTCTTACTATCCATCATCAATAACATCTTAGAGATGTCACGTATCGATAGTGGAAAGGAAACGTTGGAAGAAAGTCCTTGGAACGTTCAAGAGATCCTTGATATCATCGATACATTCTTAGCTCATGAAATCGAAAAGAAGAACTTGACCATCCTAACAGAAACAGATATCCAACATCCATATGTGTATTGTGATTCTTTGAAGGTCCGTGAGATCTTCATGAACATCTTAAGTAACGCTGTCAAATACACACCAAACAACGGAAAGATCGTCATGAAGAGCCAAGAAATCCCTTGCGAAGAAGGATACGTATGTTTTAAAACCAGCATCTCAGATACAGGTGTTGGAATTTCAGAAGCTTACCTTCCTCATATCTTCGAAGCTTTTACACGTGAAAAATCAACTTCACAATCTGGTATCCTCGGTACAGGTCTAGGACTACCAATCGTAAAATCCTACATTGATATGATGCACGGACAAATAGAAGTAGACTCAACGGAAGGAAAAGGAACGACCTTCACGATTACTTTGAAACATCGTATCGCTTCCCCTTCTTATTTCGAACAAAAGAAGAGTGAAAATATAAGTTATGACCAATTAGCTGGTAAACATGTCTTATTGGTAGAAGATAATGAGTTAAATCTAGAAATCGCAAAGACGGTATTAGAAGATGCGAAGATCAAAGTAGATTGCGCAATCAATGGGCAAATAGCCATCCAACAATTCGAAACACATCCATCTTACTATTACGATTGGATCTTAATGGACATTCAAATGCCTGTCATGGATGGTTTGACTGCCACGAACATCATTCGTAAATCAAAGCGAGAAGATGCCAAGTCTATTCCAATCATCGGACTCAGTGCTAACGCATTCCGTAGTGATATTCAAAAGTCATACAGTATTGGTATGAATGACTACATCACAAAACCACTACAGATCGATAAAGTCTATGAAGTCTTAAACAAGAATCTGAAAGGGTAATCATTATGATTACCCTTTTATTAAGTCTTTTCGATATTTCTTTGTCCATTCAATGGATTCATTCTTTTGGTATTGTTGAATCAATTCATGATTTCCACTCAACAAGACATCTGGAACTTTCTTACCATTATATTCATATGGTCTTGTGTATTGAGGATGTTCTAATAAACCATGTTCAAAAGATTCATTCTCTATACTTTCTTGTTTAATGATTCCATCCATCAATCTCACTACAGAATCACAGATCATCATACAAGCGTATTCACCACTGCTTACAATATAATCACCCATACTAACTAACGCATCACATTCATCATAGATCCTCGCATCTACACCTTCATAGTGTCCCGCAATCAGGATCAAATGTTCTTTCGTTTCATATTCATGTGCCATTTCTTGTTTGTATGGAATACCTGCAGGAATTGGTAAAATGACATAAGAATGTTCCGTTCTTACGCTTTCCAAGGCATCATGTAGTACATCATACCTGAGTATCATTCCTGCTCCACCACCATATGGAGAATCATCAATATGACGGTAGCTTCCTTTTGCGTATTCTTTGATATCAATGATTTCTAGTTCTAATTTCTTAGAAGCTAATGCGTGTGAAATGATAGGTGTTTTATCAAAGCTTCCTAGCATTTCAGGAAACATCGTTAGGATCGATACTTTCAATTAAAATCCTCCAACTGGAATCGTAGAGTCCATTTGTGTAACAACAGCTTTATATTGTTCATAGACACTTTGATAATTCGCTAAATGATCTTCATCCATTTGTGTAAATGGAATCACATCAAAGTTATAACAATTTGAATCAAAATAACAATACATCAGATCTGTCTTTAGATCAGATAAACTTACTTCTACCGTACCATCACCATAAGTCGTCTTATTGATCGTTAATCCAGCCATCATCTCAATTCTACTTAGATCATATTGTGCAGCTACGATATTTCCCATTGCGTAAAAACAAATCGTCTTTCCATCATTCAACCACTGTACTGGTTCAATACAATGTGGGTGATTTCCGATAATGATATCTGCCCCAGCATCAGCCATTTGTTGAGCCAAGGATGTTTGAGAGTCATTTGGAGTCGTTTGATATTCATCGCCCCAATGTATCGCAACGATAACGACATCTGCCATCGTCTTCGCTCTAGTGATCTTATCTAGAAGTTCTTGTTCGTGACCATCATAACAAGTTACATAGTATGGTTCTTCTGGTTGAAGTCCATTCATATCATGACAATAAGAGATGAACGCATATTTGATGCCATTCATTTCTCCCACAGGAATCGCATCATACGCTTCTTGAGATAGATATGTACCATTGTTGATGACACCTTCTTTACTATTCCAATAATTCACAGAATTCGTTAGACCATATGTACCCATATCCAAACAATGATTATTCGCAGTAGATACAAGATTAAAACCTAATCCTGTCATATAATCGCCCCAAGCTTGAGGACCATTGAATGTAGGATAACCGTGGATTCCTAGATCATCCCCACCCAAGATCGTTTCTTGGTTGTAGTAACGAATATCATAGTTCTGCGCAATCGCCCCAATTCGATCTAATAATGTAAAGTTGTAAGTACCATCTCCAACTTCCGCATCTCTTTCAATCGTTGTATGTAGTAAGGCATCTCCTACCATAAACATAGACGCACTTGTCGTAACAGGTTCTGCCGTTGGTGTAGGAGTCGCAGCTTCCTCTTGTTGTTCCGGTTCACTTGAATCGTTTCCGTTATTAAACAAGTAATTCAAACCATACGCCGTTCCAAATACTGCCACAACAAATAACGCAACCAACAAACAGATCTTAACGATCGCTCCTTGTTTTAATTTTCTTTTTTTCTTTGCCATAAATCATTCCCCTTAACATCTTCTATTCTAACATGATTCTTTATTCCACTTTCACATATAAGACTTTTTCAATGTCTTTACTTGTTGTTTTCAAACGATAAATGACGACATGATTCCCTTGTTTACTTGTATCAATACTAGAAGGAAGGATCAATTGTCCTTTCTTTGAAGAGAAAGATTTGATGTAAGACATTGGTTCAAATATTTCACCACATTGAAGTGTAATAGAATCTGTTTTCAATTCCAATGAAGCTTCATTCACAGGAAACATTGTCACAAATAAACAAAGACAAACACCAATCATACACAAAGGAACATATCTCCTTAGATCGATCGATATCTTTTCACCTTTCTCTAATTTCAATCTCATTTCTTTCATCTTTAGATAAGAAACATCAGAATGTAATATTCTTTTCATCTTTTTCTTTTCAATTCCATGTTCCAAACATAATCTCAATTCCCTCATTTGAAGATGGTTATATTCCCTACTTGCGTATAACTTCACATCTTCTTTCTTTAATCCATGTTTGAATCCTAGTTCTACTTCTTTTGTCTGTAGAAATGTCAATTCATTCTCAAAACACGCCAATATTGTTTTCAACATAAAAGAATCCTCCTATATACTATTCACACTTTTTTTCAAGATTCCAAAATTTTGTAGGATAATAATTCAAGGAGATGAATATTTATGATCAATGAAATGAAATTTTTAAAGAATATTGAATATATTCGAACAGGTGGTTCTAAGGAAGAAGAAAAAGCTGCCAAATACATCCAATCAGAATTAAAGAAAATCGGTCTTTCTTCTAAGATCGAAGAATTTGATGTACAAACTTCTTCTATCTCAAAAGCTACATTAGAAGTCACAAAACCATACAAGAAAGAGATTTCATGTACAGGATACATGAATTCAGTTTCTTCCACGCTAAAAAAAGAAGTCTATTATCTAAGAAATAAGAATGATGAAAGAGAACTCAAAAATGTCAAAGATAAGATCGTTCTATTAGATTCTGGTATGCCATATTGGACATACAAAGATCTATTAGAACATGGTGCAGTAGGATTTATTACCGCAAATGGAACGCTTCACGATGATGATACCGACATCGATAAGAAAGAGATCCGTGAACCATTAGAACAACTTGGTAGATTACCAGGAGTCAACATTCATATCAAAGATATGTATGAAATGATCCAAAACGATGTGCAGGAAGTCAAGATCACGCTCAAACAAAAAGACATCAAAGGCAACAAATCCAGAAATGTCGTCTGTAAGATCCAAGGTGAAGATGATGATGTCATCGTATTCTCTGCACATTACGACTCTGTTCCTTTATCCAAAGGTATCTACGATAATGCCACTGGTGCTCTAACGATCTTAAAGATTGCGGAAGCATTCTCAAAACAAACACCAAGACATACATTAGTATTTGTATGGTGTGGTAGTGAAGAAAGAGGTTTATTAGGTTCTCAAGCATATTGTAAGAAACACAAAAAAGCACTCAAGAACTATAAGCTCAACATCAATATTGATATGGTAGGTTCTCACTTAGGAGAATTCGATACACGCGTATCTGCGGAAGATAAGCTCGCACATTATATTGATTACTTCTCTAGTGAGGTAGGTTTCCCAAATAAAGTTTCTACAGGAGCTTATCCTAGTGATTCCACATCCTTTGCGACGTATGAGGTTCCTTCTCTATCCTTCGCACGTAATACGATGTTAGAACCGATCCATTGTAGATATGATGATATGTCTACCGTTTCTGAAAAGAACTTAAAGGAAGACATCAACTTCATTCTTTCCTTCTCTTCAAGAATGGCAAACAGTGTTGTCATACCAGTCAAGAAAGTCATCCCAGATAACATCAAAGAAGAACTTGATAAATTCAATTGTAAGAAAAGACCTGAATAACGACTCTGAACGGAGTCGTTTTTTTATACGCGAAAAATTCTTTTTCAGTGATGAAAGGAGTCATTTATGACAAAAAGCATCACGAAAGACTTGACCGTTCCCTTAGAGAACGGTCTTACAATTCAATCAGAAGAATATGATTGTATGAAATCAGTGAATGAAATCTGTAAGGAATTTGATATCTCTAGGAAAACTCTTTTCTATTATGACAAGATCGGATTATTGAAACCCTCTGCGAGAATTGGTACACAAAACACGAAGTACTACTCCGAAAAGAAATGTAAACAATTAAAAGAAATCATTTCTTACAAACAAGCAGGCATCCAATTAAACACGATCAAAATGTTATTAAATTCAACAAAAGAAGAAAAGTTAACGATCCTAGAAGAAAATATTCAATCCTTAGAAGAAATCATTCATACTCAACGATCACAGATTCAAAAGACAAAAGAACTCATTCATGAGCTCAAGGAGAGAAAAAAATGAAACCACAAGAAATCTTCAAAAAGTACCAAAAGGTTATCACCATCGTATGCGCCATCGTTATTGCGGCAGCCTTCTTATGGATCGGCACAAAGATTGGGAACAAAGAACCAGTCGTTGATGGCTCCACAACAAAGCTAAAGTTTGAAAATATCGGAGAACTAGCTACCCAAAGCGCATATACAACAGAAGTACAAGTCATCAGCGACTCTCAAAATCTATTTGGTGTTGAGATCCCATTCACACAATCCAAACAGATCTATTCCTACAACGTTAATATCAAGGCAGGATATGATTTCACAAAAGTAACGTATGATGTGGATGATGAAAACAAAGTCATTACGATCACATTACCTGAAGTACAAACACTAAGCACAGAACTAGATACAGATTCCTTCAAGGTATATCACGAACAAACTTCTGCCTTTACGCACATTGATCTAGAAACACAAAATAGTGCCACAAAACAGATGTGTGAAAGAGCTGAAAAAGATGCGATAGAGAATGGGTTGTATGAAAACGCAGAAAAGAACGCAGAACTCGTTCTAAAAGGTTTTGTCTCTTCTGCCTATGATCTAGAAGAATACACATTAAAATTCAATTAAGAAAACAAGGTAGCTTAAGCTACCTTGTTTGATTCTTCGTATACTTTTCTATCTTTACAAATATTGATCAAATCAATTGTTTGGAAAACGATACATGCGACGATGGCCAACATTCCCATTGTGCTAGATCTTGTTCGTTCAATTTCACCTATTTCAATAGAATGTTTACAATAAAACAACAAGAAAATACAAACCGCAATGAACACGATCTTCATCAAGATATCTAATATAAAGTTTCTTCTTGTTCTTTTCATATGTCTCCCTATTTTTTCTATAGTATAACACGCATTAGTTATATAGTGGTTATTAAACAAAAAATAATACTTTTTTATAACTATTTTTTTTTGGTTATAATGTTACTGTTTGAAATGGAGAAACTAAAATGATGATTGAATCAATTGATAAAAACTTATTAGAATTAGCCAAACAAGCTGATGAAGAACTAAAAGAACAATACGAGAAGATCGATGAAATCTGTTTGTATAATTCAGATAGGATCTTATCTGCGTTCATTGAAAATAACGTATCCTATTCCGACTTTGCGGAAATGAATGGATATGGAGATTATGATGAAGGAAGAAATAAACTAGAGAAGATATTCGCTACCGTATTAGGATGTGAAGATTCTTTGGTAAGACCTCAAATCATGAGTGGAACGAATGCGCTATTCCTCACATTCTCTGCCTTACTAAAACATGGAGATACAATGATTTCCTTAACAGGAACACCTTATGATTCCCTACAAGAAATGATTGGATTATGTGGAGATTCTTCTCAATCTTTAAAACAACATGGTGTAAAGTATGAACAAATCGATCTTATCGATAATGAGTTTGATGAAGAAAAGATCGTACAACGTTTAAAACAAAATGATGTAAGACTCGTAGAGATCCAAAGATCAAGAGGATACTCTTCTAGAAAATCTCTAACGATCAAAAAGATTGAAAAAGTCATCCAAGCGATCCGCTCTGTCAATCAAGATGTCATTATCATGATCGATAACTGTTATGGAGAACTTGTTGAAAAACAAGAACCAGGACATGTAGGTGCGGATATCATCGTAGGTTCACTTATGAAGAACTTAGGTGGTGGCATTGCCTCAACAGGTGGATATGTTGCGGGTAGAAGTGATTTGATTGAAATGGTCGCTGATCGATTGACAGCTCCAGGAATTGGTAAGAGCCAAGGTGCGAACTTCAATCTTAATAACGCATTCTTCAAAGGTATCTTCATGGCACCTAACGCAGTAAAGAGTGCGCTCAAAACAGCTATCTTCTCTAGTTGGATGTTAGAAAAGCTTGGTTATAAAAATGTATCTCCAAGATGGAATGATGAACGTACAGATATCATCCAAACCGTTGAACTAGGTGATCAAGAAACACTAGTAAAATTCGCACAAGGTATCCAAGAATCTTCACCAGTCGATTCCTTTGTACGTGTCATGCCTGCACCTATGCCAGGTTATCCATTTGATGAAGTCATGGCATGTGGAAGCTTTACACAAGGAAGTACGATTGAATTAAGTGCAGATGCACCTGTCGTTCCTCCATATACGCTTTATATGCAGGGTGGATTATCCATTGAATATGGAAAACTATCTATCTTACTAGCACTCACCAAAGCATCTCATTAAACGATAGAAAATTTCTATCGTTTTTTTTTTTTTTTGGAATTTCTAAAAAATACGTGAATATTTAATTGTAGGGGAAATTCTAAAATGACGAAGAAAAGAATTAAAATATATAACATTCTATTATCAATATTTATTTGTAGAGATCAATGTAAATACCAACAAAACAATCATAGAACAAGTTTAAACAAGAATATCAATCAACATTTTTCAAAGAGACGTTCAAATGAATAAGTGCACCAATACAGAAGTTAAACATGTTGGTACAAACGAACAACTAAGAACGGATATGGAAGCTGCTTATACAATATTTCCCAAAGATAAAGCAGTTGACAGAAATTTTTTAACGAAACAGTTTGGTAAATCAAAATACATTTTAGGTATCAATCCTCATACCGGTCTTAATGTGATAGTTAATAGTCATAATTTATCATACATCTTGAAAGAACATGGTAATCAGATGACAAAAGATGACTTTATGAGTTTAACAAATATTCTTGATTATACTTTTCTCTATAAAAATAGTGGTAGAACAAAATTAGAAAATGATGGCTTTCGATATTACAAAAAAGCTTCGGATAATGAACACTGGCTAGAAGCCGCAACAAAATATGATGGTGAGGAAACACTAATTCATTTCTTACGAATGAGAAAAGCATCCTTTATTGCGAAAACAAGAAAGATAGCAGACCTATTTATTGATGAAAAGTAAAAATCATGGTACAGTTTAGATACAAAAAGGACTTAGAAGTAGAAGAATCTCCCTGTCTATACCGTGGATGCTGGATGTGTGGGAGCCCAGCCTAAGTCCTTTTCTTTTTAATTAAATTCCAATCAACAAAAGGGAGTTTAACAACTCCCTTTTTGTCCACCATCAATTCTAATAATTGTGTTATTAATATAATCCGCTTCTTCACTGACTAAGAATTTAACAAGATGTGCGACTTCTTCTGGTCTTCCATATCTTTCTAACAAGATCTTTTCACATTCTTCTTTTAAGAATTCTTCATCATATCCTTCTAGTTCACTTTCTGTTCCAATAAACCCTGGTGCGATCGCATTGACATGCACATAAGGAGCGTATTGAACAGCCAAGTCATGTGTCAAGGCATTCATTGCGGCCTTACTGACATCATAATCAATACTCATTGGATAATAAGTATTCATTCCATTTGTAGAAGAAATGTTGATGATCCTTCCATATTCTTGTTCCAACATATGTTTATATACTCTTTTCGAACAATTGAAAGCACCTACTACATTCACATCCAATGTCTTTCTAAACTCTTCACTTGTCTTTAAATGAAATAGATTGGAAAGATCGATTGCGGCATTGTTTACCAAGATATCAACACCACCCATCTTATCTTCTACTTCACCTATCATGTGATCTACTTCATCTTCTTTGGATACATCTGCTTGTACTACCATACAATTCACAGAATATCCTTCGATTTCTTTTTGTAGATCATAGGCTTCTTGTTTGGAATGAAGATAATTGATAACGATATCATATCCATTTTGAGCTAGCTCTAATGCGATAGCTTTTCCTATCCCTCTACTAGAACCCGTAATTAACGCTACTTTTCTTTTCATATCTTAAAAAAGAGCTTATATTAAGCTCTTGAAGAATACTTACCATCTGATGTAGATACAAGTACCTTTTCTCCTTCTTCAATAAATTGAGGAACTCTGAGGTTAAGACCAGTGTCTGTAACAGCGTCCTTTGTCTGAGAAGATGGAGCACCCTTGATTGCTGGTGTTGTTTCAACGATCGTTAATTCAACCTTATCAGGAACACCAATAGCGAGTACTTGTCCTTCAAAGATCTGAAGGATAACATCCATACCTTCAATCAAATAATACTTGTTGTCACCAACTTGAGCGTCATTTAATTCATGTGTTTCGAATGTTTCCATATCCATGAAGTAATACATATCACCTGCAGAATAAGAATACTGTGCTGATTTCTTTTCAATCATTGCAGATTCAAACTTTGTAGATGCGTTAAAGTTTCTTTCTTGTGTAGAACCTGTCTTTAGGTTCTTCATCTTAGTCTTGAGGATAGCTGCACCCTTACCTGGCTTTACATGCATAAAGTCAATTACTTGCCAAGGATCACCATCGACCATGACTGTTAAACCTGTTCTAAAATCTCCAGCTTCGATTGCCATAATTTATACCACCTTTTTCTTTTTATTCGTTTGTATTTTACCAACTAACATCTTATTTATCAACATTAGAAGATTGATTTCTTACTTTCATCATGTGTTTTGATATAACGACTCCACTTGATATACCCATATGTCGTATTTGTGAAATAGCCTAATTTCAATACCAATAATACATACTGTCCAGATAAGATATTAATGATTGATTCTAAGAAGGCAGAGATATACCATGCGATCCATTGTTCTCTCATTCTAAAGAAAATGAATAGACCATTCGCAACACCTACTGCACTCGCACACGCATCGATATACGTAATCAAAGTCGCTAGTTTCTCATTTCCGTTTAAGAAATCTGTTTTAATATCCAATCCACTTAAGAAGTAACCTACAACGATCGTCCATACTACGATAGCTAAGATAACGAGCACTTCTTGATAACCTTTTAGTCTACGCACTGCCGTTAATTCATCACTATCATCATCTTTATGCTTGCTCCAATTGATATAACTTAAGATATCGATTGGTAACCAGAAGAACAATGTCGTCGCAATCGTCGCAAAACGATACATCAATACTAAACATATCGCAATCTCTGTAATTTCAACTAATACAGAAACCAAGAAGTTATATCTAGATTGTTTTGAAATCAACAATTCACACAAGATATTCAAGAACGTATCTAATAGATACAACAACATGATAATGATTCCATTGACACCATTCGCACTCTCTTCTGGGAAGATCACTGCTACGATCGTAGCCAGTGTCATGATGGATAAGAACCAACATTTCTCATATGTCGTAAATGCCTTTGAGAACACAAAGATTACACCTACTGATAAGAACAAGATCAACAATGAAATACTTAAATTAAAGATTGGTAACGTATCATTCGCCATCATCTGATGATATGTATATTGAATTTCATCATTTGTTGGATCTTGATGATCAAAGTATAACTTCTTACCTGTTTCTGTCTCATATTCATACGCAGTAATGCTTTGTTGATCTAATTGTTCATATTCTTCATAAGAGTAAGAAACGATCAATTGCGCATCACCATCTTCATACAAGACATCACATACCGTAGAATCTTCATCATAGTCTTCTTCATCTTCATTTCTTTGAAGTTCTAATTGTTGTACATACTTCACTTCACCATAGTTTCCATTCACTTCATTATATCCAACAAAGAAAGAAACCACAGAGCCAATGAGTAAAGCACAAAGCGCAAAAATAAAAACCTTCTTCAACTTAGGATTAGGTTCTATATAAGATTTAATTTTTTCAATCATGTAAAAACCCCCATAGAATTTTATACTTTCATCCATGAGGGTTCAATATAATTAATAATATTTTGATAAAACTTTTAATAACGCATCCACATTTAGAGGCTTTGTTAGATGATCATTCATACCAGATGCCTTACTCTTTTGTGCGTCTTCTTCAAACGCATTCGCACTTAACGCAATGATTGGGATCGTCTTAGAATCTGAATACTCCAACTCACGTATCGCATGACAAGCTTCATATCCATTCATCTTTGGCATCATGATATCCATGATGATCGCATCGAAGTAGTTCTCTCCATGGGAGATATATTGATTCACCGCATCTTCACCATCCACAGCTTCAATAACGATGATTTCATTCTCTTCTAATAATGTCTTAGCAATCTCACGATTCAATTCATTATCTTCTACCAACAATATCTTACATCCTTTGATAGAATGTATTTCTTCATTTCCAACCTTAACAGTTTCAATGACCTTTTCCGCAATATCAAATGGAATGACAACATCAAACTTACTACCAACGCCTACTTCACTTTCAATATCGATCTTACCATTCATCATAGTGATCATTTGGAATACGATCGACATTCCTAGTCCTGTTCCTTGATAGACACTTCTAGCGTTATGGTGTTCCTGAACAAATGGTTCATAGATATGTTGAATGAATTCTTCACTCATACCAATACCAGTATCTTCAATCATAAAGTGATATTGAACTTGTCCAATTTGTGGTCCTTCTTCTTGTCTTACTTTCAAAGAAACGCTTCCTTGATCTTTGTTGTATTTGATCGAGTTATCTAAGATATTCATTAAGATCTGTTTTAGATTTAATGGAGCACCATACACAAATGGTTCCTCAAACTCTGGATGTTCATAATCAAATGTAATGTTATTTTGTGTAGCCTTTAATTGAACCAATGTATTTACTTCCATGATTACTTCTTTCATATCAAAAGGTTCATGAGCTAGCTTTACATCTTTACTTTCCAACTTACTTAATTGAAGAATATCATTTAATAATGATAATAGATAATTTGCTGCGACTTTTGCCTTCTCACGATTTCGATTCAATAATTCATAATCCGTAGGATGTTTGGAATCAATTTCAATCAATCCTAAGATACCATTCAATGGTGTTCTAATATCATGTGACATACGATTCAAGAAATCTGTCTTCGCATAATTCGCTTCAATCAATTTATTTCTAACTTCTATTTCTCTAATCAGGAACAAGATCCATCCAGATACCACAAATGAGAAACTTTGAAAAGGAATTCCATAAACGAATGTCTGAATAAATGTAGTAATCAAAGGAATCACAACATATAAGAGTCCCGCAATCAATTCATTTCTACTCAGTTTTTTTCGATTCTTTCCAATCAAATAAATAAACAAAGATATTCCAATAAAGGATGGTATCTGACACAACAAAAAATAATTCGTTCTATGATAGATATGCATTTCATCATAGTAATAATACAGATCGACATATTGAGAAATGACAACAAGCACAATAGAAATCACTGTCATTAACCAAATAAAGTGATACACACACTTTTCTTTCTTTGTCTTTGGTTCTAAGTAATCATATAAATACTGACATAAGATTCCCATCAAAGTATAGTTAAAGATAAATACTAACGCATTCGATAATTTCAAAATTGAAAAACCAACTTCACTCATGCTACCAGAATAATAATAAGATAAAGAATCACAGAACAATAATATCGCTCCAACCAATTGGATCAACATGATATCTTTATCTGTATTACTTCTTTTCTTTTGTATGGCCAATATAAAAGTTATGATCAAACTCACTAGTATTGCCACAAACTCTACTGCCATAATAAATACGACTTTTACATCCATAAATATCCCCTTATCACAATGAGAGATTACACGAGTTCCTATATCATTCGTGTAAAGTCATTGTTAAAAACCTTTATTTTTCCCTTTTATAACGGATTTATAACAATTGTATAACCTAAATGAAAAGTAAGTAAATTCTTACATCTCATTTTTCTAAAAAAAGTTTGACGATAATATTGAATTTTTATATAATACTTGAGCGTGATGCACCAGTGGTGGAATCGGCAGACACGTACGCTTGAGGGGCGTATGGGGCAACCCGTGCAAGTTCAAGTCTTGTCTGGTGCACTAATAGCTCAGCTTAAGCTGAGCTTTTTATTTAATAGGAGATCATTTTATGTTAAAGATTGCGATTTGTTGTGGTGGTGGATTTTCTTCTAGTGCTTTAGCTTTGCATCTAGAACAAGAATCAAAAGAGAAAGGATTGAAGGATCGTGCTGAATTCATTTTCATTCCAATCAATCATTTGATTGATCGTATGAATGAAGTGGATATCGCAATGGTATGTCCTCACATGGAATTCCAAGTTAGAAGAGATGCGGAAAAGTATACGATTCCTGTTACGATCATTCCTCCTAGACTTTATGGCTTAATGCCAGCTGTAGCGTTTATTGAAGACGCAGAAGATATCTATGAACTTTGGAAGAATGGTGCTAAAAACATGGTCACATTCCCAGATGAACCTAGACCATTAGCTGTTAAGAGAACAAACTCTCATAGAAGAACATTAGCTGGTGAAAAAACAGACTTTACAAAGATTTCTACAAAGTAGAGATCTTTTTTTATTGACTCTACATCTGTTGTAGGGTTTATAGTTATACCATGAAAAATAAGAATCTATTCAAAATCGGAGAAATCGCAGATATCTACTCTATCAGTGTACAAACACTACGCCATTACGAAGAACTAGGTCTACTACATCCTTCTTACATTGATCCTGTTACCCATTATCGCTATTACAGTACGGAACAAACAGAAGTATTGAATACCATCCGCTATTTAAGGGAACTAGATACACCACTTACTTCTATCCATGATTTTTTAGACAATCGTAATATTCCTGCCATGGAAGAAATGTTATTCAACCAAAAAGAAGAGATCCAACAAAGAATCTCTTTATTACAAGACATCCAAACAAAGATCGATCGTAGATTACAGATATTAAAAGACGCAAGAGAAACGAACTTTGATGAAGTACAGGTCATTCACAATAATGAGATACATTACATTTGGATCAAGAATCGTTTACATCCTACAAATTACCTTGATCTAGAAACAAGTATCCTTCAGTTAAAGAAGAATCAAAAACAATCAGTCGTTTTCCTAGGAAATGTTGGTGTAGGTATTAGCACAGAACATCTTAACGACAAAGAATATGATATCTATGACTATGTCTTTATTCTTCTAAATCCTGAAGATAACTATGAAGGGGAAACAGAAACGATTCCCTCTTCTACAACGCTTTCCATCAAATTTCATGGAAGTCACTCTAACGCAAGATCATCTTACGAAAGATTACATCAATACATGAAAGAACATGATTATGTACCTAGATACTTTTCTAGAGAAATCACACTCATTGATGAAGGTCTCACATCCGATACTTCACAATTCGTTACAGAGATACAAATACCAGTAAAGAAAGGAACATTATGACGAAAGATCTAACACAAGGAAATCTATTTAAGAATATTGCGGTATTCTCATTACCATTCTTATTATCTTATTTCTTACAAACATTGTATGGAATGGCAGACTTATTTATTGTTGGTCAATATAATGGTGCTACATCCATTTCTGGTGTATCCATAGGATCACAGCTCATGCATATGTTGACTGTCATGTTGGTTGGATTATGTATGGGAACGATCGTAATGATTGGAAGACACGTTGGATCACATGATGAAAAAAGTGTTTCTAAAACAATTGGAAACAGTATTACATTCTTTGCGATATTATCCATTGTGTTAGTCATTGTATTAGTACTATTGATCGATCCTATCGTAACTGTAATGAATACACCTTTAGAAGCAATTGATGAGGCAAAACATTATCTCTTGATCTGTTTTATAGGAATTCCATTTATCATGGCCTATAACGTCATTGCCTCTATCTTTAGAGGATTAGGAGATTCTAAGACTCCGATGTTCTTTGTGGCTATCGCCTGCTTCTGTAATATCGCATTAGATTATTTGTTTATTGGATATTTTGATATGCACGCAAGTGGTGCAGCGTATGGCACGATCATCGCGCAAGCTATCTCTGTTGTTTGTTCGTTAGTAGCGATACATAAAAGACAATTACTTCATATTCAAAAAGAAGATTTCAAACCACAAAAAGAATATATCTTACCTGTATTAAAAACAGGTGTTCCTGTTTCTCTACAAGATGGTTTCATTCAGATTTCTTTTCTCATTATTACGATCATCGCAAACAGTAGAGGTGTAGAAGTATCTGCCGCTGTTGGTATCGTAGAGAAGATCATTTCTTTCTTATTCTTAGTACCTTCTTCTATGATGTCTACAGTATCTACGATTGCCGCACAATCCATTGGAGCTGGTAAGAAAGAGCTAGCTAGAAAGGTTACTTATACGTGTTGTGCTATCGCATTTACGATTGGAATCTTAGTCTCGATCCTCTTTCAATTCATTGCGGAAGATGTACTATCTCTATTCACAACAGAATCTAATGTCGTTACTTTAGGAGCCACTTATATTCATTCTTATGTATTTGATTGTGCTGTTGCGGGATTACATTTCTGTTTATCTGGATTCTTTGTAGCTTCTGGTTTCTCCTATGTATCCTTTGTGAACAACATCGCTTCTATCATTCTTTGTAGAGT
The DNA here is from genome assembly GCA_963613355.1 of Bulleidia sp. Lineage (GTDB taxonomy): Bacteria > Bacillota_I > Bacilli_A > Erysipelotrichales > Erysipelotrichaceae > Bulleidia. The sequence continues at coordinate 72,084 of CAVDZA010000004.1, forward strand.
ACCTGGAGCGTATCTGGCTTCTATCTACTACCCAGATACATTATTTCCAATGGGACTAGCGGCACCAATGGGAGGTGTCCTACAAGTATTGATATGTATATTCTTCTTCATTCATTTTAGAAAACAAGATAAAATATAGTCATGACAAATACAACACCATTAGAAATAGAACGTAAGTGGATGGTCAAAGGATGGCCTACAAATGATTTCCCTCTTCTTTATTCTGAAAGAATGAGACAAGGCTATATCTCTACACATCCTACTGTACGTATCAGAGAAGAAAACACGATCGTTTCAAACACAGAAACCAAACCTATCAAAGATAGCTTTGTGTTATGTTTTAAATCATCTGGATTACTCACAAGAAAAGAAATTGAAATGGATATTGAAGAAGAGAAATTCAATGAATTAGAAGATCTCATTCATTTACCACTCATTGATAAATTAAGAAATACTTATCTATTACCAGATGGACATCACTTAGAAGTAAACCATGTTGATGAAGGATTACCTACAGAATTCTGGTACGCAGAAATTGAATTCAATAGTGAAGAAGAAGCATTAGCTTTTGATCCTACTACTGTTGGATTAAAAGATTACCTCAATGATGATGTAACAAATCAACCAAACCAATCTATGGCAGCGTATTGGGAAACTACTAGAAAAGGCTCGTAAGAGCCTTTTGTTAGTTATTAATAATTTTCATCGTGTACTTCGAAGTAGCTTTGTGGATGCTTGCAGACTGGGCATACGTCTGGAGCTTTTGTGCCAATGACGATGTGGCCACAGTTTCTACACTCCCAAACTGTTACACCACTCTTTTCAAACACTTTCTTTTCTTCTACATTCTGAAGAAGTTTTCTATATCTTTCTTCATGATGTTTTTCAATTTCTCCAACACCTCTAAACTGGGCAGCTAGTTCAGGGAATCCTTCTTCTTCAGCTTCTTGGGCCATTCTTTCATACATGTCTGTCCACTCAAAGTTTTCACCTTCCGCAGCAGCTTTTAAGTTAGCTTCTGTATCTCCGATTCCACCTAGTGCCTTAAACCATAGTTTCGCATGTTCTTTTTCATTGTCAGCTGTCTTTAGGAACAAAGAGGCAATTTGTTCATATCCAGCCTTTTTCGCAACACTTGCGAAGTATGTGTATTTGTTTCTAGCTTGTGATTCTCCAGCGAAAGCTTCCCAGAGATTTTTCTCTGTTTTTGTACCTGCGTACTTATTTGTCATAGTTAAGTCCTCCTCTTGACTGTATTAATACTATATTATCAATTTATACAAATTTATAGTAGATTTTTCGTTATATTTTTGTATAATTTAGTCATGAACAACAAAAACACATCAAATGTACATTACACAGATGAATCTTTTAAATTATTCATCCAAGAAGAAGAAATGTTTCCTGATTCAAACTATCACTCAATTCAACATATTCATCCTGAAATTGAAATGATGTTGGTTACAGATGGGTATCTTTACTATCACATCAACGGAAAAGATATCAAGGTCACAAAGAATCAACTTATCTTTGTCAACACCAATCAGATGCATGCATCCTACTTAAAAGAATCTAAGTATTGTAAGTTTATTGTCTTATTGATCCATCCATCACTCTATAAATCTAATGCGTTTATCTTTGCGAGTTTCGCAAAACCACTTCTTGATAATCAAAACATTGATTATCTCTTATTCAATGAACATACACAATTAAACCAATTATTTCATACGATGTTAAAAACAGAGAAAAAACATTCATCTGCTTATCGTTTATCTTTGATTGCGGATGCACATCATGTATTAGAACATCTCTATGAAAGTATTGAGAATACCCATGATACAAATATACTCAACACAGAAGATATTACGCTTTTAAATAGAATGACATCATTCATCTACAACAACTATTCTAATAAGATCTCTCTACAAGATATCGCAGATGTAGGAAATGTTTCTCTCTCAAAATGTTCTAGAATGTTTAACCACTACATGCATCACTCACCCATTGACTTCTTAAATCTACATCGTTTAGAAGTCGCATCAAATCTATTAAGAAGTACAAAGAAGAGCATTTCAGAAATATCATCTTCTTGTGGTTTTGAACAACAATCCTATTTCAACCGTATGTTTAAAAAAGAATATGGTTGTACACCTTCTAATTACAGAAAAAATCCTGTCGACCAATTTGTACATTAAAGATTTTCTGTTATAATAATTGCACGCCGACTTAGCACAGTTGGTAGTGCAACGCACTCGTAACGCGTAGGTCGTAGGTTCAAGTCCTATAGTCGGCACTGTCTGAAAAGCCCTAGAAATAGGGCTTTTTTCTTGTTTTGAAGAAATTGAAAGAATCTGAATTTTATTGTTTTTTTATGTTTTGGTAGACTTTTGGTAGACTTCAATAAAAAAAGATGATATTTCTATCATCTCTTTATGTGGCAGAGCCTTCTGAACTATCTTCTTTATCTGGTGGTGTTTGATTATCAAAATCACTCATATCAGGTCTTTCACCATCCATCTCACTATTTTCTGGTGGTTCTTGTCCCTGCATATCTGAATTATTAGGATCAAAGGAATCATCCTTCATCATTCCTCCATCCATATTCATACCACTTGTTCCATATGTATTACTCATACTTTCTAATGTATAAGTATATGTATCTTCATTTATCGTAATCGTCACAACATCTCCAACCTCCATCTTTTCACTTGATAATAAGATTGAATTAAATTGTTTTTGAATTGTCGTATCATACAATACTTCATCATTCACAGATATCTTTAATGTGCTACCTTCAGAATAAGAAGAAGTTAAGTTATATAACAGACTTACTTGACTACTACCATCTTCATTAAAACCTTCAGCCATAGAAGATTGTCCAACCATCAACACTTCTCCACCACTGATATACCCAGCAGTTTCATAATCAAACGCAGCGTCTCCTCCACTGATAGGACCTTCTACAAATAGTGATCCACCTGTAATATATACGTCTCCATTTGAATCGATACTATCGCCTTCACTATTCAAGTAGATATTTCCACCGTTGATCTTTAATGTCGAACTTCCATCTACTTTACTTGCGGCATTGATAGAATCATCTTGTGAAGTGATTGATATATCTCCTTCATTTATTATGATTACCGCTGCTTCCAATCCTTCATAACAATCTAAGATATTGATCTTTCCTCCATCAATGATCAAATCATTATACGCTGTGATTCCATCATCACCTGATGTGATATTGATCGTTCCATCTTGAATGTAAACATATCCTCTTCCTTCATCTTCATCATTATTCGATTTGATTGAATCTTTACCACTTTCTATATTAAACGTACCGTCTTTGATCTTTACACAATCCTTTCCACAAATCCCTTGTGAAGTAGCTGTAATATCATATGTTCCATCAATAAAGATCAAATCATCTTTTGATACGATTCCATGTTTGTAATTTCCTTGTATCTTTAAACTACCTGTTCCATTAAATACGAGATCACTTTTAGAAAATATTACCGCATCAACATTATTTTCATCCATTAATGTATATTCACTAGAATCACTTAATACATTCTCACTACCATCTTTTAATGTAATCGTACATTTATCACACTCTTTGATATAAATAGATGCGAAATCATCACTTTGGATACTTACACCATTTAACACTAACTTTACTTCACCACTACAATCAACGATTACACTACCATTTAGTTCACCACTCAATTCATATGTACCTTCATGATCAATCGTTATATCTTCACTACCAGTAATATCAATTTGTTCTGCATTCTCATAAGAATCATCAATATCTTCATTATCAAAGTAAAGTTCATAGTGGTAATTACTTAAAGTATCTTCATTTCTTTCATAAATCACACTACTACAACCAGTCAAGAACAAGGAAATCAGTAAAACTGATACTTTCTTAAACATTACAATTCTTCCCTTTCTCCACTAATCATTCCACAACTCACTTCTAAATTACTATTCAAAACTCTAATTTCATCAATCATATCTTTCATAGAAGCTTGATTCTTTAATGTGATTCGATATTGTATACGAAACAAACTACCTAGATTAATCGTCTTCACATTTAATAATTCATATTCTTTTGTATATTTCTTTAATAATCCATCAAACGCATCGTCATAATTCAAAGATTCAGGTACAACGATATTCAAATACTTATCCGTATTATCACTTCCATAATTGAATGTTGTTAATAACATCGCAACAACCAACAACAATACTGTAAATAAACAAGCCACTACAACATACCCAGTACCACAAATAATACCTACTGCCATAGATAAGAAGATACAAGTCAATTCCTTCGCACTACCTTTGACACTTCTAAAACGAATCAACGAGAAGGAACCAGCCACCGCGATGCCTGCGCCTAGATTTCCATTCACCATCATAATTACGACAGACTCAATTGCCGGTATCATCACTAAAGTCAACGCCAATGATTTTGTATGTGTATTTTTATACATGTAGAACAACGAAATCAGGAAACCTAATCCCATACTGACTACTATCGCTAATGTAAATTGTAAAACTGTAAATGAACCTGTAAAAATCGTCTTAAATAACTCCATATTTATTCCTCTCAATCTCTTTCAAGAACGCAGTTCCTACTTTAGAGAAACCACTCTTATATATGTTTAATTCATCTAATTCTTTAACCAACCATAAAGGCATTGCGTTACTTCCTTTTATTTCCATAACGATCACCTCATCTAACTTTTTATCTTCATTTGAATCACTTAATGTAAGATTCTTTGTTCGATACTTTATATTCGAATCGAATGTAATCCTTAATGAATGATCTTCCTTTCCCACAAAATATTTCCTATCACATGATACGAATATCTTTGGGTATAGTCCTACATATCTCTGATATAAATTCTTAATTTCAATTCCTATTCTTTCATCTTCGTAGTTACTACACATCAAATCATTTAATACATCAAGATACTTTACTCTTGTACGTGACTTATATACGACACCATCTAGTTTCTTCTTTAATTCAATGTAAACATCATCATTATTTAACGGTGGATCATAACTTCTAATTCTTAGCTTTTCTTTAAATATTGGTTTTTCAATAGAGCGTGTCAATAAACGATCATCATCTGTATCGTAATAAATAGACATGATGTGCGATCTATCATAGACATCTACTTCAATATATTCTTTTAACTTAACTATCAATTCTTGATATTTTAATTCTGTCAAAAGATATTTACTTTCACATCTCACAAAATCTTCCATATAACTCTCCTGTTCGTAAAGATTATGTTCAAAAATCGTGAAGTCCTTGTGAAGAAATCTAAAATATCTCCTGAATCTAAAAAAAGAACAAGATCATTCGATCTTGTTCTCTAGTTATACTTCTTTTTCTTGATTACTAATACTCCCATCATCATGATAGAAACTATCATTAATGAAGACCATAACACGATATTTGATTCATCACCTGTATTATGAGGTGTTTCTTTCTTTGTGTTATTGTTTGTATCTTTCTTAGAAGTAGAATCATTATCATTCTTTGTAGGAACTGGTGTTTCTTCTACTTTCTTTTCATTCCATACAGCTACGATATTTGTATCTGAAGTGATATTCTCAATCACATCACCTGGTTGATAGATCGTATCACTACCATCTACTCTCCATCCACCAAAATCATAACCATCTTTACTTGGAGCGTTAGGTAGTGTAACTTCACCACCCTCTTCTACATGTTTTGTGGAATAATCAGAACCATCAGAACCTTCACCACCATCTAGATCATATGTAATCTTAGGTAGTTCTTTCCATTGGGCTTCTAGTGTAATATCTTCTGTGATATTTGTTATTTCATTTGTAGGTTGATAGATCGTATCTGTTCCTTTTAGTTTCCAACCAGTAAACTCATAGTTCTCTTTTGTTGGAGCTTCACTAACCGTTTCATTATTTCCAGGAATCACTTCATCGATCTTACTTGTTTTGTTAGATGAATCTGTACCACCTTCGTAATCATAAGTAACTTCAACAGCTTGTTCAAATCTAGCGATGTATGTCGCAGAATCATTTACCCAGTAAATCAACGTATCTCCGTTCTCTATCTTTGAACTATCAACTTGATTACCATCTGTGTCAAACCAACCAACAAATGCGTAGTGATCCCCGTTTTCTACTTCAGCTCTACTAACAGCTTGTGAGCCATCAACACCATGATTTTCATAACAAGATAGTGGAGGATATTTGTGATTATTGGAATCTACTGTCGCAGCATTATCTATCGTCGTCCATTCATTGTTAGAGTTCTTCACTTGTCGGATGTATTTTTGTTCTGTTTTTGGACTGAACTTTGCGTAGAGTGTTATAACTTTACCTTTTTCAACAGTGTATGAATAATCTTTGTTAACAGTTATAAGATTACCTTGTGAATCATACCAACCTTCAAAGTCAAAGTTTTCCTGTGGAGCAGCTATTACTTCAATCACTTCATCTGTTGAAGCGTCATATGTCTTAGAACCATCATCTTTAGAAGTAGATGTTACATCCTTATAAGTAACCGTTCCACCAGTTTCACTATTCGTGTAAGTACCACTAAGCTTTGTTTGAGGAATGATCTGTTGTGTGAATTTCCATTGCGCAACAAGTGTTAGACCAGCAGTAGCTTTATTGTAGATGTAGTTTTCATCCATTGTTGTGTTTGTGACGTTTGTAGTATTAGGTGTTGTAGTAAATGTATTAGAACCATTGATAACTTTAAACGTTTGTTTATCGCTAGAAGTGTCATAGTCACAAGCAATCGTATGTACACCATTCAAGATAATTGAATTGTTATTTGTATCTTTCACTTCACCATTTTCATCATACAATGCCCAACCTTGGAATACCCAGCCTGTAGAAGCTGTAGCACTAGAAGAAGTATATGGATCCTTAAATGTATACGCACCACTTTCTTCTGTTGGACTTGTCGGTGTAAAGTCATATACATCTGATTTTGTTG
>CAVDZA010000005.1:0-75751 GCA_963613355.1 Bulleidia sp.
CCATATAATAACCCTACCTTTTAACGAATTCAAGTATTTTTGTAAGTATTTCATTACTTTTTTTAACAAAAAGTTATTTCTTGGTTAGAATTTAATGAAAATTTTCATAAATATAGCTTTCTCTGTAGATATTTATAAGAAAACAATATAAAAAGATGAAGTCTAGACTACATAAGTAGTATCAACTTCATCTTTCTTGTTATTTAATCTTTTTTAACATGTTTGCTAGACCATAGATATCTTTAGAAGACATAAACAAGAAACATGCTGGTTCTTCTTTTGAAAGAACTTCTGCACCTTTTTCATCTTCTGTGATAACAACTGATCCAGGAATCATATCTTGAAGATATGTGATATCAATATCAGTACCATCTTGTTTATCATCGATACTAGTAAAATCACAAAGATAAACTTTATCAGCTTTTTCTAACTGTTCTTTAAACTCATCTGCGAAGTACTTCACTCTAGAAGCACGATGTGGTTTAAACACTGCTACTAGCTTCTTATCTGGAAATCTCAATCTCGCTGTATCGATCGTTACCCCTACTTCTGTAGGATGATGTGCATAGTCATCAATGAAGATATTATCTTCATGTTCTTCGACTACGAATCTTCTCTTAACTCCCTTAAAGCTTGATAGTCCCTCTTCGATGATATTTGCTGGAATACCTTCTAAGATAGAAACTCCAATAACAGCTAAAGAGTTTAGTAATAAGTGATGTCCTACAAGTGGTGTAGAGAAGTGTGCGAAGTGTTTGCCTTCAAATAACACATCAAATTCCATACCTGTACTTGTTTCTTTGACATTGATAGCTTGAATATCATCTTGTTCTTCTAGACCATACCAATAAACTTTCGTATCCCCTAGATCTAATTTTCTAGCTTCGCTATCTTCACCATAGATGACCATAGCTTTTGTCACATTCTTAGCAAACTCTTCATAAGAGCTTCTATAATCCGCATCATCTTTGAAGTAATCAACATGATCGATTTCTACATTTGTGACAATGGCATATTCAGGATGATACGCTAAAAAGTGTCTTCTGAATTCATCAGATTCTAAACAGAAGTATTCTGTATCTTTCTCTAAGTGACCAGTTCCATCACCAATAAGATAACCTGTTTTCTTAAAACGATCCATGACACCCGCAATCATTCCAGTTGTCGTTGTCTTACCATGTGATCCCGCAATAGAAATCAAATGATAATTCTTCAAGAATTCTCCTAAGAACTCATGATATCTAGCACATACACATGTCTTATTATTTCTAGCCGCAATGACTTCTGGGAAATCTTCCAAGAACGCATTACCAATAATGACATGCATATTATCTTTAATATTGTTAGGATCAAAGTCATAAATAGGAATATTTCTTTCATTCAATCCAACTTCTGTAAAGAAATGTTTAGAAAGATCTGAACCTGATACTTCATTTCCAAGATCTTTCAACATACAAGCAAGAGAGGACATTCCTGTCCCCTTGATTCCTATGAAATAGTATTCCATTAGTCTAATCCTTCATCACTTGGAAATAATGTCTTATCTAATACTAGAGTTTCATCATTTGGAGTATCTGAAGAAACAGCACTTAACTTTGTTGTAGCTTCAATAGGATTTTCTTCCTTATATTCATTATCACTAGCTAATAAGATATCATCTAATGAGAATTCAGGAATATCATCTTCAGCCTTATAATTCTTTGCGTTACCAACAGTCTTTTCTAAAATTTCACTCTTTTCAACTGTATCCGCAATCAAACTAGGTGAATTTTCAGAATCAGCACCATACATAGGTGAAATGATTGGAGTAACGTTAGAGTCACTCTTGATCTTTTCTGTAGCGGAATACTTACGAGCAGTATTCTTAACAGCTGTTAGATCCTTTTCATCTACACCAAAGATTGGTGAAATAACTGGCTTAAATTGATAACCAGATGTAACTGTAGGTGTTGGCTTTGGCTTCTTCTTTACAACTGGCTTAGCTGGTTCTGCCACAGCAGCTGGTGTTGGCTTTGGTGTTTCATCCAAAGTAATACCTAACTTCTTTACTGGCTTTTCTACAACTTCTTCCTTCTTTTCTTCTTCTGTAAATAGAGAATCAAAAGATGGAGCAGCAGCCTTTGTTTCTTGTACAGGTGTTGGTTCTACAACTGGCTGTTCTACAGGTGTAGATTCAACCTTAGGTTGTACAAAAACAGGTTCTTCTTTCTTTACTTGACGAGGTTGTTCAACAACTTCATCTTCTTCATCTTCAATATCTTCATCCTCTTCGAATAAAAGATTCTGTAATTTCTTGAGCATATATAGTCTCCCTTCATCAACAAAAATCAAACAGTTGATTTAATCCGCATATAATCATAACATAAAAAAACGTGATTTTTTAGCCCTATTCTGAAACATCATCACTATTTGTGATTTGTTTAGGACCATCTTCATTTCTTTCTGTTGTATCTTCTTCCTCTTGAGTATCTTCAAATAGTTCTTCGATCCTACCACTTTCAGGAACGATTTGTTCAAATAATTCGATCTTCTCACTCTTATAAGTGACTGTATTTTTATTAGAATATTCTTCGATCACAGCGTTAGTATCTACTTTAATAGAACGTGCTATCACCAACATATCTTGAATGATTTCTGGTGTACTTAACGCATCTAATACAGAATAAAATTCAACCGTATCACTTGTGAATACTGTGATGTAATACTTATCTACTTCATAGATATTTACTTGATAGGTATGTGTCGTTTCATTTGTATCAATGTATTCACCACTACTTTGTGCGATTGGTGAATTCATATCAGAAACGATAGATGTTTCTGATTCGTTGTAGTATTTCCCTTGAATGATAGAAGCTACATTTAAGTTCATGATGAACTTTCTACCTCTATCATCTAATACCGTAGAACACATTGTTGATTGATGTCTACCAATGGATGGTTGTAGATAATAAGAAAATAATTTCTTATGCATATTCATTTGATAGATCTTAGATTCATTTCCTTTTAATAAAGAAGATTCCAGTTCTTGTTGGAGATTGACATTATTCTTTACACTACAACCAGTCAATAAGAAGATAGATAATAAACTAAACCATATCTTTTTCATATTAGTTCTCTTTTCTATCAATGACAGCGCATAATCGATAGATTGGTAATCCTTCAGACATAAACTTTGATTCATATTCTGTAATCGCATCTTCTGGATGTTCTTCCCTACGATAGTTCACAGAAAACTCAGTTAATGTAAATCCATTCTGTAAAAAATATAGAACACTATCTTCAAACAATAATTGATTATCTGTCTTCATCAAGATCTTTCCATCTTTACTTAAAAGTTTCTTATAGATATCTAAGAATTTAGAAGAAGATAATCTTCTTTTATGATAATGCTTCTTAGGCCAAGGATCTGAGAAGTTTAAATGAATGACATCGATTTCTCCTTCATCAAACCAATCCAACATAAATTCTGCATTTCCACAGATCATATGATTATTAGAAAGGTCATATCCTTCTTCCACTGCTTTTCTAGCAGCTACTGCCGCAGCACTAGGATCTCTTTCAATACCTACCCAACAAGCATCAGGATACATCTTTGACATCTGTCTTAGATAATCTCCTTTTCCCATGCCTATCTCAACATGAAGTTCATCCTTATTTAGTTTCTTTTTCCAAATTCCTTTATATTGTTGTGGTTCTTTTGTGATGTAATCCGCATGTTCATCCATCCATCCTTCAGCCCACTTCTTTTTTCTCATTCTCATTTGATATACCTCATCCGTATTTTATCATGTTAATCATCAATGTTGAATTGGATACCTGTAATCTTTTCAGCTTCTTCAAAAGAAATCATTTCTTCTTGATAAGAACCAATCTCTTCTTCATTGATCGATATTGAATATTGATCTCTATTACCATCTATTTGAAGTTCATCTAAAGATAATGTTTGAAGAATATCATATAAAACAGTAGAAGAAATCTTCTTTTCATTTAGATATGTATAGTAGTTTGTTTGTAACCAATCTTCATCATCTTCCGTTCTGATAGAAATCTTACTTACTTCATCTAAAGCTTCTTTTCTTTCGTTATTGGAATACTCTTTTAATAGATCTGTATCTTGATAGATCAAAGCGTATTGAAGATTACATTTATCTACTTCTTCATAATCAAAGTTGTCAATGATAGAAAAAGTATGTCCTTTATAGTTCAAAGTCATATGAAACTCATACTCTAGATCTTTATCTGTATATTGTCGATTCTCTTCAACAACATAATCTTTGAATTCTTGTAACGTATCACATGCTTGTTTTAGATCATCTCTAGTTTCATATTCTTTATGAAATACGATATCAAACTTATATCCGTCAAAGTACGAATATTCAACATCAAAATATTCAGAGATATCATTTCTTTTAGAAAGGTAATGATCAATCACAATGACTTGATAATTATTCATTAATTGATTGATTTCATAAGTAGATGTTGGATCCATTGTAGGATGATCGATCAATTGCCACTTTAAACCACGGTCATAAGATTCTTGGAAGATCCAGATCTTATCACCATTGACCTGTTTAACAGTTTTCATATTCGCTTTTGATGTGTAATTTGTTTTCAAGTTATATTCTTCTACTTCTTCACTTGTATACTTTGTCACTTTACTTTGACAAGAACATAAGAATAAACAAATCATCAAACAAATGAATCTTTTCATCAACTTCTCCTTTCTTACTAACAAAGGCCTCCTAAGAGGCCTTATCATTATTATTCAGCTGTTTCTTCCTTCTTCTTGAACACACGCTTTTCAACATTAGCGTCGTTTTGAGGACGGAAGTTTCTTCTTTCAGGCTTATGAGAACGTGGAGCCTTTTGAGGTTCTACATATCCTTCTGGCTTTGGAAGACATTCCTTGATAGATACCTTGATCTTACCAGCATCATCGATGTTGATTACCTTGACATGTACCTTATCACCTACATGGAGTTCATCCTTGATATCTCCTACTCTTTCCCACTTTAATTGAGATACATGTAGAAGACCATCTGTGTTACCAAACAACTTAACAAATGCGAATGATTCACGTACTTCAGTTACTTCAGCGTCAAATTCTTCACCAACTTTAGCTTCACGGATCAAATCTTCGATCATCTGCTTTGTCTTTTCAAGAACTTCTTTATCTGTATGGTAAAGAACTACCTTACCATTATCATCGATATCGATCTTAACTCCATCACATTCTTCAATGATCTTATCAATAGTTTCGCCACCCTTACCGATAACGATTCTGATCTTATCTGTTGGAATTGTGAATGTAGAGAACTTAGGTGCCCACTTAGATAGTTCAGCACGTGGTTCAGAGATAGCTGTTTCCATGTTATCTAAGATCTGCATTCTACCCTTATGAGCTTGTGCTAAAGCTTCTCTTAAGATATCCATAGAAATACCTGTTACCTTGATATCCATTTGTAGAGCTGTAATACCTTCACGAGTACCAGCTACCTTGAAGTCCATATCGCCGTAGTGGTCTTCAGCACCTTGGATATCTGTCAAGATAGAATATGTATCACCTACTGTGATCAACCCCATAGCTACACCAGCTACCATTCTCTTGATAGGAACACCAGCTGCCATTAATGACATTGTACCTGCACAGATAGATGCTTGAGATGAAGAACCATTTGATTCACATACTTCCGCAACTGTTCTAATTGTGTATGGGAATTCTTCAACTGTTGGTAATACTTGTGAAAGAGCTCTTTCACCTAATGCACCATGTCCGATTTCTCTTCTACCTGGTGTACCCATTCTACCAACTTCACCAACTGAGAATGGTGGGAAGTTATATTGATGCATGAATCTCTTTTCAGTAGCTGTTGTTAAGTCTTCGATCAATTGAGCGTCTGATAGAGGACCTAATGTAGTTACAGAGATAACTTGTGTTTCACCACGTGTGAACATTGCGGAACCATGAACTCTTGGAAGTAGATCAACTTGAGAATCCAATGGACGTAGTTCATCTAACTTTCTTCCATCTGGTCTGATCTTATCTTCAGAGATCAATCTTCTGATTTCAGCAGCTTCAACTTCTACACAGTATTCAGCAGTTTGTTTCTTAGCCTTTTCACAAGCCTTTTCGTCTTCATATTCTAACGCACCGATTTCTTCAACCATTTGGTTCTTTAATTCTTCGATACGTCCATAGCTTTCTAACTTACCTTTGATAGAAACAGCTTTTCTGATTTCATCAGCAGCATGTTCATCAACATAAGACTTGATAGATGGATCGATTTCATAAAGAACGACTTCCATCTTTTCCTTTGCGCATTCCGCAATAACTTCATCTTCGATTGCACACAATTCCTTGATAGCATCATGTCCAACTTGAAGAGCAGTTAACATTTCTTCTTCACTAACTTCTTTAGCACCTGCTTCAACCATGTTGATAGCTTGTTTTGTACCAGCAACTGTCAAAGATAATACAGCCTTTTCAGCTTCTTCAACTGTTGGGTTGATGATATATTCATCGCCAACCTTAGCGACAACGACACCAGCTACAGGTCCATTGAATGGGATATCAGAAACACATAGTGCTAGTGATGAACCAAATAACGCAGCCATTTCACTACTTGCGTCTGGATCACAAGACATAACTGTGTTTACGACTTGTACTTCATTTCTAAAACCTTCAGCGAATAAAGGTCTAATAGGTCTATCAATCAAACGTGCTGTTAATGTAGCATGTTCTGTTGGTCTACCTTCTCTTCTTAAAAATCCACCAGGAATCTTACCAGCAGCATACATCTTTTCATTGTACAAAACTGTCAATGGGAAGAAATCTGTATCCTTTGCCTGGTTGTTAGCTGTAGCTGTAGATAAAATAACTGTATCGTTATATCTTACAATTACACTTCCTCCTGCTTGCTTAGCGATTTCGCCGTTTTCCACTGTCAATGTTTTTCCGTGGAACTCCCAGCTTTTCTTAAACTTTTCCATTTTACTTTCTTTTCCTTTTCAATCTTTCAACTTTTCATTTATTTAATCACGTAACAGTTGAAATTATAGCACAACAATAAACATTTAACTATATAAAAAAGAACCAGATTCAACATCTGATTCTTATTCTACTGATTTTAAACTTTCTACCATTTCAATATCAGCCAATTTCTTTTTCATGAGCTGATTGACTAAGATTCCAAACGCACTTGTTAGAACGACAGATATGCCTAAAGATAATGGCATTACATCTACTCCAAACATAACATAAGAGAATTGTAGTTCATGCATGATCCAATGGTGTAAAGCTACACCAAGTGGCAATCCCGCAAAAGCGCCTAATATCGTTAGTACATTATTCTCTTTATAGATATAGGATTGTACTTCTCGCTTTCTAAAGCCTAATACTTTTAATGTTGCGATCTCTCTTTGTCTTTCTGAGATATTGATATTCATCAAGTTTCCTAATACGACAAACGCAAGTGCCATAGATGAGGCAATCAACACAATAATAATGAAATCTAATGTCTTTACCATGTTATTGAAGTTATCTAAAGTAACATCGTAGAAACTAATGGATTCAACTCTATCATCACTTGCCAACATCTTCTGAAGCTTAGATGAATTATCAATGGAAGAAATAATGAACATCGTATCCGATTCAATCGTTGTATCAAACAATTCTTCATACAGTTGTTCATTCAAAAAGGCATAATGTTGAATATACATCTCAGTAATAGCGGATACTTGTACCTGTTTTTCAACGCCATACTTACTTTCGATCGTAACCGTATCTCCTACCTTGATACCAAGATCTTCACTTAGTTTTTCACTAATGACGATACCATCTTCATCAATTGAGATTTCATGATGTCCATTTCTTGTACGCAATGTATACAATTCAGATATTTCATCATTATCTGTAAATACTTGTGTTAAGGCTGTTTCCGATTCATCATTGAATGTGATCTTTCCAGAATACGATACCGCAGATGTCACACTAGATACATCACTATCATCCTTTACTTTTTGGATCATAGATTCTTTATCTTCTTCACTGATATCATCCGCAATTTTAGCGAAGCCATCATAATGTGTAATATCAGTAAATTGTAATTTTACCATCTGGTTGATTGAGTCTCTAACACCAAAGCCAATGACCATGAGTGCTGTACATCCACCCACTCCAATGACCGTCATAACAAGTCTCTTCTTATAACGTAATAAGTTTCTAATCGTTACTTTCCAAGTAAACGAGATATGATTCCAAATGAAACCTACATGTTCAATGAAAGATGATTTTCCTAGTTTTGGACTAGCAGGTCGTAGTAATTGAGAAGGTACTTCCTTCATCGATCTATGACATACAGAATATGTCGTTAATAACATGACTGCTAAGAACGATACTGTTGCGATACCAATGAGATGCCAAGGAATATATAGTTTCATGCTAGGTTCAATATATAACATCTTCCAAGCTTCATAGATAATGATTGGGAATGTCAACGTACCTACGATAGAACCAATGATACAACCAACCATCGTTGCGATCATAGCGTAGATCAAATACTTAGAAGCACATTGAAGTTGGGTATAACCTAGTGCACGTAAGATTCCAATCTGTCCTCTTTCTTCATCGATCATACGTGTCATTGTCGTTAAACAAACTAGTGCTGCGACCAAGAAAAAGAAGACTGGGAAAATATTACCGATAGCTGCCATTTGATCAACAGAACCAGAATATGTTTCCATACCATAATGAGATGTACGATCTAATACTGTCCATTTACCAGTTTCAAGATCTTCGATCTCTTGTTTTGCCTTATCTAGTTTTTCTTTCGCTTCTTCAAGTTGTTGTTTTCCAGAAATCTTCTTTTCTTCTAATTCATTCTTTCCATCATTTAAAGAAGATTCCCCTTCTGTGATCTGTGATTCATTTTCTTTGATTTCATTCCATCCAGAATCAATTTGTGATTGAGAAGAAGACTGTGTAGATTCTAGCTGTTGGTAAGCTGCATTGATTTGAGATTCAGCTGTTTGTACTTGTGAAATACCATCATTGTATTGTTGAAGACCATCATCATATTGTTGAATGCTGCTTCTGATTTCATCAATACTCATACCAGCTTCTTCAATGATCTTCTTCTGTGCAGAATCAATGATGGAAGCGATTTGACTAACGACATATGTGTCTCCATCGATCAATCCTAATTCTTTTAATCTCTTTAAAGCATTTTGATAATCTTCATTATCTGTTAGATCCGCATCATTTTCAGGCAATCCATTTTTAATCTGTGTCAATGTATCGTATGTATTAACAGCAGTTCTAGCTTGTTCGATCTTTTCTGCATTGGCATCTAATTGTGCCTTCGCTTCTTCTAGTTGTTGTTTAGCAGTTTGTAGTTCACTATTCTTTTGATCCAACAATGTCTTATTACTAGCGATTTCAGAGTTCAGTGTGGATTGAGAATCAATCAAGGTTTGTTTTGCGGAAGCTATCTGTTCTTTTCCACTTTGGATCTCTTCTTCTGCACTTTCTAGCTTCTCTTCTCCTTCTTCAATCCCATCTTCATACTCTCTTAACGCATCTTTATATTGTTCATATCCTTCTTGATACTCTTCTTTGGCTTTTTCAATGATAGAATCTCTACGATGTTTACTTTGAACGATTCCTAGATCTTGAATATCTTCTCTGACTTCTTCACAATATTCTTTATATTCATCTGAGAAAGCATACATGGATTTTCCATCTTTTGTGAGAACATTGATTTCCATATAGTAATCTAAAGAAAAAGCATCTTCCGGAATATAAAGATATGTCGCAATATATTGATTGGATAATGTAGAAGTTTCTT
Source organism: Bulleidia sp. (assembly GCA_963613355.1). Taxonomy (GTDB): domain Bacteria; phylum Bacillota_I; class Bacilli_A; order Erysipelotrichales; family Erysipelotrichaceae; genus Bulleidia. The sequence goes on from CAVDZA010000005.1 coordinate 9,846, forward strand.
TTGTCTCATTGATATATAAAGGTGTATCAATGATTCCAACGACCTTCACTTTTGTGACATTTAAATAATCATCTAGATCATCATCAGGTCTAGACAATGTTAATTCATCTCCAATAGAGAACGTATCTGCCATATCCGTTCCCTTTTCCGCAACCACTTCATTTTGATTCTTTGGCAAACGTCCTTCTTTTAATACGAATTGGTTGATCGTAGAAGATTCACTATAAGAATGGACACGTGTAATTTTGGATGTATCGGAGCTATTCGCAAGAACATCAACAAATTTGCTACCCTCAGCTTTGTCAACTTTGCTCATCTGAGATACCGCATCAACATCCTCATCATCAAATCCATAGTTTGAATAGATGGTAATGTCTTTTAGATTCGTTTCATCAGCGTACGCATCAACATTTTTTCCCATGATATACGAACTACCAGAAACCCCTACGAAAAAAGCAACACCAATAATGATGATTGCCATAAGAGAAAAGAATCTCCCTTTCGTATTACGGATCAGTCTAAACGTATCCTTTTTTTGTGTGTTATTAATATTGATCTTTACCATTCTATCGTATCTATATCTTGTGGATGTTCATTGACCGTATCACTAACGACCTTACCGTTTTTTACTCTTAAAACCCTATCTCCCATAGGTGTAATAGCTAGATTATGTGTAATGACGATAACTGTCATATTTTGTTTTCGACATGTTTCTTGAAGTAACTTTAGGATCTGCTTACCAGTAACATAATCCAAGGCACCAGTTGGTTCATCACATAACAATAGTTTTGGATTTTTCGCTAACGCTCTAGCTATCGCAACACGTTGTTGTTCTCCACCTGACAATTGAGATGGAAAGTTATTCATACGATCACTTAGACCAACCTTATCAAGCGTCTCCTCAGCATCTAATGGTTCTTTACAGATCTCTGTCGCAAGTTCTACATTTTCTAAGGCAGTAAGATTTTGAACTAAGTTATAAAATTGAAATACAAAACCAATATCAAAACGACGATAATCTGTTAATTGTCTTTCATTCAAGGAATCAATTCTCTTATCATCTACTAATATCTCACCACTCGTACAAGTATCCATACCACCGAGAATATTCAATATCGTACTCTTACCAGCACCTGAAGCACCCGCAATAACGATAAATTCACCCTTCTCGATCTTAAAGCTAGCTCCAGATAAGGCATGAATATCTACTTCACCAACGTGATATGTTTTTTTAACGTCTCTAAATTCAATAAATGACATATAAGTATTATAAAAAAATCACTAGATATAATCTAGTGACTTTTTCTTTGAAATGTATAGAAATTACTTTCTTAAACCTAACTTCTGTACAAGGTCTCTGTAACGGTTGATGTCTTGGCTCTTTAAGTGAGCTAATAGACTTCTTCTACGTCCAACCATCTTTAGAAGACCACGGTTAGAAGAATAGTCCTTCTTGTTAGCCTTCATGTGCTCTGTAAGAACATTGATCTGTTCTGTTAATAGCGCAACCTGTACTTCTGTTGAACCTGTGTCGCCTTCTTTACGACCGAAGTTCTTTACGATTTCAGCTTTCTTTTCATTTGATAACATTTTAATTTCCTCTTTTCTTTTTATAACTTCTACACCGAGCATAACGTCAGAGGAACGTTATTCCCAGTCCAAAAGCTTTAATACTTTATCATTATTTTTTTTACTTCGCAAGTATTAATGACTAATAACGCCAGTAATATACAAAATAAATAGGATACCTGTAATAACAGATACTACGACATCTACGATAGCGATGATATAGTATCTATCTTTCGTATCTAGATTACGCTTGATACCAAGTGCACCCAAAAGGATTCCACCAATAGAGAATACACCGATCTGGTTAAATAAGAATGAAAGTACTGCACAGATCAATCCATATAATGGGAACATCGTATCTAACGCATTCTTATTGTATTTCTTCTTCTTTTGTATCGCTGCGTCTTTCTTAGCTTGTTCTTTTTCTTCTTCTAATCTTTTCGCTTCAGCCATTTCAATTGCTCGTTGGCTCTTTTTCTTATGATTTGATTTCTTTAAACTTCCTGCCATAACTTCTCCTACATTAATTCGACTAATATCGTATTCATGATCTCATATCCATCTTTTGTACATCTGAAATAGGAATCTTTGATCTCAACTAGATTCTTTTGAATCAATGGCTTTATCTTATCACCATATACATCTAGAAATGAAGTATCAAATGTTTGATCAAATAATTGTATATTCATTCCTTGTACCAATCGGATAGACATCATGATCATTTCAAACATCTCTTCCTCTTTCGTTAAAGGAATACTTTCTAGTTTGTATGGATCATTCATATATTCCTTTAATGAACGTGGTTTATCATATCTCATATGATCTTCTTTTCCACTAGCCCCACAAGAGATTCCATAGAAATCTCGATAATTCCAATACGCTTTATTGTGCATGGATTCATGTTCTTTATATGAGAAATTAGAAACCTCATATTGATGAAATCCATTTACTTTCAACGCCTCTACGATCCATTCATACATATCCGCTTCAGTATCTTCATCTAAGTGATCATATCCCTTTTTAGAAAATATTGTATTTTCTTCAATCGTTAATGAATATAAAGATAAATGTGTTGGTTCTAATCTTAACGCATCATTTACAGTTTGTTGTAACATCTCCATTGTTTGAAATGGTAATGAATACATGATATCCAAAGAGATATTTGTGATTCCATTTTGTTTAAATAGATCAACGCATCTCTTTACATCTTCATATGTATGATGACGATTCATCAACTTTAATAGTTTTGGTTCTGTTGTTTGTAGACCAATCGAAACACGATTGATCCTATGATCATGAAATAACTTCACTTTTTCTTGTGTGATCGTTTCAGGATTTACTTCGATCGTATATTCAACAATAGAATTTGTATAAGGATCTAATAAAGATAATAATCGTTCTAATTGTTTTAAAGATAAACAAGTTGGTGTACCACCACCAATATAAATGGTCTTTAAGTTACGATTGATATCTTTATATTGGATCTCTTTCTCTAACGCATCTAACCATCCATCAACATTCTTTTCTAAATAGACACTGTGTGTAAAATCACAATAAGAACATATCGTCTTACAGAAAGGTACATGTAGATACAAATACTCAGGTTTATTTCTTTGTATCATCATCCATTGAAAGAACAGCCATGAAAGCTTCTTGTGGAATTACAACAGATCCAACAGCTTTCATACGTTTCTTACCTTCCTTCTGTTTCTCTAACAACTTCTTCTTTCTAGAAATATCACCACCATAACACTTCGCTAAGACATTCTTACGTAATGACTTGATGTTTGTACGTGCGATGACTTTTCCCCCTACCGCAGCTTGTACAGGTATTTCAAATTGTTGTTTTGGAATCAGATCTTTTAATTTAGAAGTAATTTCACTTCCTCTATGATACGCTTCAGAACGATGAATGATGACAGATAAGGCATCTACAGGTTCTCCATTTAAGAGAATATCCATTCTGACAAGATCATCCTTACGATATCCAATCAATTCATAATCCAATGATGCGTATCCTTTTGTACATGATTTCAAACGATCAAAGAAATCAAAGATGATTTCTGATAATGGCATTTCATAGATGATGGTATTTCTACCAGCGTCAATGATTTCCATCGTTTGATAGATACCACGTTTCTTTTGACATAGTTCCATGACTGCACCAATGAATTGATCAGGAACCATGATTGAAGCTTTGACATATGGTTCTTCTACATGATCGATCTTAGAAGCATCTGGCATTTTCGCTGGGTTATCGATTTCTTCCATCGTTCCATCCGCTAAATACACATGATAAATAACAGATGGTGCTGTCGCAATCAGATCAAGATTATATTCTCTTTCTAATCTTTCTTGAACGACATCCATATGTAATAGACCTAAGAAACCACAACGGAATCCAAAACCTAATGCTTGTGATGTTTCAGGTTCATATTGTAATGAAGCGTCATTTAACTGTAGTTTATCTAACGCATCATGAAGATCTTGATATTTGGCCGCATCACTTGGATATAGACCACAATAGACCATAGGATTCAATTTACGATAGCCTTCTAATGGTTTATCACATGGATGATCAGCACTTGTTACGGTATCACCTACTTGTACTTCATGGATATCCTTCATACTAGCCGCAAACCAACCTACATCACCATTAATGAGCTTATTAACTTTAACTTCTTTAGGATTACGAATACCAGCTTCTAATACTTCATACTCTGCGCCTGTTTCCATAAAGCGGATCTTATCACCAACTTTTAGTTCTCCTTCACGGATCCTAACAAGTGCGATAACACCTCGATATGGATCGTAGAAAGAGTCAAACACAAGAGCTTGTAAAGGAGCGTTAGGATCTCCACTAGGACTAGGAATCTTCTCTACGATCTGTTCTAAGACTTGATCGACATTCAATCCACTTCTCGCTGAAATCAGTGGAGCGTCTGTACAATCTAATCCAATGATATTTTCAATTTCTTCTTTTGTGACATCAGGTTGCGCATTATTCATATCAACTTTATTAATGACTGGTATGATTTCTAGATCATTATCCAAAGCGAGGTATGTATTTGCGAGTGTTTGTGCTTGTACACCTTGTGTACTATCTACAACAAGGATCGCACCTTCACACGCTGCTAGTGAGCGAGAAACTTCGTAAGAGAAGTCTACATGACCTGGCGTATCAATTAAATTAAATAAATATTCTTCACCATTCTTTGCCTTATAAGAAAGTTGTACTGCATTCAATTTGATCGTAATACCTCTTTCTCTTTCTAATTCCATATCATCTAAGATCTGAGATTTCATATCTCTTTGTTGGACAGTATCCGTCATTTCTAAGATCCTATCCGCTAAAGTAGATTTTCCATGATCAATATGTGCAATGATACAGAAATTTCGTATATGTTTTTGATCCATCACTCAAACACCTTTCCAATTACTTCATTTGCGTATCCATTTTTAAACGCATCCGCATCCATTCTCTTTTTGCCTTCCATTTGAAGTTCAAATACTTTTAAGATTCCACCATTACATGCGATTTCTAAGGCATGATCTTTGAAACCTAATACAGTACCTGCAGCTTCATTGACTTGTTTATCTTCTTTTCTAACTTTATAGAACTTGATTCTCTTACCTTCCAACATTCCATAGGCAATTGGCCAATCAATGAGACCTCGAATATGATCATAGATCTGTTGAAGGTCCTCTTTTGAGAAATAGACTTCTTCCTCTTCTCTAGAAATATTATTTCCAATGACTACTTTGGATTCATCTTGTTCTTCACCTGGCAACTTACCATCAATGTAATCTTGTAAGTTATCTTTTAATAATTGACAAGAAGCTTCATTCAAACGAATGGATAATTCTTCTTGTGTTTCGTCTTCTCCAATTGGTAAACGAACTTGTGCGTAGACTTTCCCTGCATCCATCTTCTTTACCATCTGCATCAAAGAAACACCTGTCTCTTTTTCTCCTGCCATGATAGCGTGATGCATTGGAGCACCACCTCTATACTTTGGTAACAAAGAAGGATGAATGTTGATACAACCATACTTTGGATAATCAAGAATAGAAGATGGAACGAATTGTCCATATGCACATGTCAAGATCAACTCTGGTTGATACTCTAATACCATATCTACATTTTCTGTTAGCTTTTCAGGTTGAAGACATGGAATATTATATTTCTCACTTAAGGCATGAACAGGTGTTGGTGTTAAGATGTGTTTTCTTCCAACTGGTCTATCTGGTTGAGACACTACCGCAACCACATTACATTCCATATCAATTAACGTTTGTAGAATACTTACCGCAAACTCTGGTGTTCCAAAAAATATCATTCTAGGCTTTTCCATACGCTTCCTCCTGACTGATTTAACTATTATACAGGAAACCTGAAACTATTTCATTGCAATTTAAAAGTCAATTTGATATAATCTCTACTGCTGAGAAGAAGGATGGAGGTGTTCTCATGGCAAATATCAAATCACAAAAGAAGCGTGCATTGACAAACCTGAAGAGACAGAATGCCAAAGCTGGACAAAAGAGTGAACTTAAGACAGCTATCAAGAAAGTTCTTGTAGCAGTTGAAGCTGGTAACAAGGAAGAAGCTGTTGCTGCTTATAACGTTGCTAACAAAGCTTTAGACAAGGCAATCGTATCTTCTATCAAGAAGAAGAACTATGTTGCTCGTCAGAAGTCTAGACTCGCAAAAGCTGTTAACTCTATTGCTTAATAGCACAAAATAAAAAACGTGGTCATATGATCACGTCTTTTTTTATGCTTAAGAATGATTCTTCAGATATTTATCATAAAAAGATAATCTCTTTTTAATATCTAAAGATTTCCCTTTTGATCTTTGATCGATCAAAGATAACTTTTCATACATCCTAACGCAATACTGATAGAACTCACTATCTTCTTCATTCATTAGGATCGGACCAAGTTCTATTTCTTCTTCTGTATATGGCTCATGATGTTTTGTCGTAAAAGAAATAATGACATAATCATGATTTCTATCAGAGACAAAAGATTCATCTTCAATCGTATATCCATGTTGAGAGATCCATTTTCTCATTTCTTCTGGATTACGATTGATTTCTGTAATGATTTGTTTGAAGGAAGATAAACGATTCATTGCGTTATCTAATATCATACAAGCTGTAATATGTCCCATTCCCGCAATGACAGCTACTTCACTATCTTCAGGAACATGTTCAAATCCATTTGATAATACAGGTTGTATAAAATCAGACATGTCGTATTTAGCTATATTTTCTTTTGCGGCTGATAAAGGTCCTTGTGAAATATCACATGCATAGACCTTCTTACACTTCCCTCTTTCAACTAACAAGATAGGTAAGAGGGCATGATCTGTACCAATATCTGCGACAACCATGCCCTCTTTCACCATATCCGCAATCTTTTCAATTCGGATATTTCTCATAAATTATTTATCAAAGAAATCCTTCAATCTCTTACTTCTTGTAGGATGTTTGAGCTTACGTAATGCTTTGGCTTCAATCTGACGAATACGTTCACGTGTAACGTTGAATTCTTTACCAACTTCTTCCAAAGTTCTAGTACGTCCATCATAGAGACCAAAACGAAGACGTAATACCTTTTCTTCTCTTTCTGTGAGACCAGAAAGAACAGAATTGATTTCATCCTTCAATAACTGATTACTTGCGTATTGATCAGGACTCATAGCGTCTTTATCTTCAATGAAGTCACCTAAATGTGAATCATCTTCTTCACCAATAGGTGTTTCTAATGAAACTGGTTCTAACGCAATCTTTTGGATCTCTCTTACCTTTTCAGGAGAGATACCATCCATCTTTTGAGAGATTTCTTCCGCTGTTGGATCACGTCCTAATTCTTGAACCAATTGACGTTGGATACGTGTCAATTTGTTGATTGTTTCAACCATATGTACAGGAATTCTGATTGTACGAGCTTGGTCAGCAATCGCACGTGTAATTGCCTGTCTGATCCACCAAGTAGCGTATGTAGAGAACTTAAATCCCTTTGTGTAGTCGAACTTTTCAACTGCCTTAACAAGACCCATGTTACCTTCTTGGATCAAATCTAAGAACAACATACCTCTACCAACATATTTCTTCGCAATAGAAACGACCAAACGTAAGTTAGAAGTAATCAAGATATTTCTAGCTTCTTCATCACCTTGTTCGATTCTCTTAGCGATTTCAGGTTCATCTTCAGCCTTTAATAGAGGTACTCTACCAATTTCTTTTAGGTACATCTTTACAGGGTCATTGATCTGAACTTGTGCGTTACCACGCATAACAGCTTTAGAAATCTGATCGATCGTACGAATATCTACATCAGCTGTCTTATTTTCTTCATCCCCATCATCATCTACAGAGTCACCATCATCTAAAAGAGCTTCTTCTTCCAATTCTTCTTGAATATCTTCATCTTCAGAAACTTCAATGTTTTCATTTCTGAACCAATCCCATAATCCATCAAGATCATCATCACTCATATCTAACTTCTCTAAAGAAGCCATGATATCTTTTTGATAAATGACACCTTCTTTTTCATAGATTTGTTTATATTCTACTTTTAGTTCATCTAAAGTCTTTACTTCAGAATTCTTTCCTTTACCTTTAGAACTTTCAATCTTCTTTTCTTCTTTTTTCTTTGAAGATTTCTTAGCTGGTTTCTCTTCTACTGTTTCTGTTTTCTTCTTAGAAGCCTTCTTTGTTTCCTTAACAGTTTCCGTCTTCTTAGCAGTCTTCTTTGTTGTTTTTTCTACAGGAGCTTCAGCTTTTTTCTTGGAAGTTTTCTTTGTTGGTTTTACTTCTTCAACTTTCTTAGAAGCTTTCTTTGTTGTCTTAGCTTCAGTCTTCTTTGTAGACTTTGTGTCTGCTTTTTTTGTAGAAGCTTTCTTTGTTGTTTTTACTTCTTCTTTTTTCGCAGGTGCCTTTTTTGTTGTCTTCTTTGTTTCAGCTGCTTTAGAAGTAGTCTTTTTCGCAACAGTCTTTGTAGAAGCCTTCTTTACAGGCTTTTCTGTTTTTGTAGCCTTTTTCACAGAGGTCTTCTTTGTTGTGGACTTCTTTTCTTCAGTTTTTTTCTTCTTTGTTGTTTCGCTCGTTTTCTTCATTCATCAATCTCCTCTGTTCTTGTAGACATTCGTTATATTTTTCGATCAGTAATGTTAAGCTTTGGCCATTCATCGCATTTTGAAGTTGTTCTTTATACTGATTTGCTTGATCAGCTAACACTTCGATCTTGATCTTGCGCATGGCACCAGTCAACTTTTCCTCATCATATTCTAGATCGTATTCTTCATTCGATACGATCTTAGTAACTAGATCACGGATACTTTGTTCTAAACACATATCAATGAGTTGTCCAACATCCGTTTTACCAAATCTATGATTCAGATCCAGGATCATCATGGATAATGTGTTATAGTCATCTCCAATCAAATATCCTAACTCATCTTCATATCTTTTACTTGCCTTCAATGATTTCATCATCATAGATAAGATCATCTCTTGGGCTTTCTTTGTTCCATCAGGAACGACCAATTTTCTGATTGGTTCAGCTACTATCTTCCTTTGTGGTTCATTCGCATAAGGAATTGGTAACTTTGTGATTTCAGATAATCGATCAATGAATACCTTACGATCCATTTCATCCGTCAATAGATCATATTCTTCTTTTAGCTTTTGGATCATCTCTTTTTTATCCATATAGCTTTGAAGATTCGTATTCTTTTCAAAATACTCTAGTACAAATTCCATCCAAGTAATTTGTTTCCTCAAAAGGTTCTGTAGACCTTCTGGACCACTTGCTCGAATGATTTCATCAGGATCTTTTCCTGTTTTGTTTTGAACGATAGCGACTTCGATTCCTAAAGACATCGCTAGCTTTGCGGCTTTATAGGTCGCTCGTTGTCCTGCGTTATCCCCGTCGTAACAAAATACGATCTTTGGTGCACACTTCTTTAATAAAGACAATTGTCTTTGTGTACAAGCAGTTCCTAACGTACATACCGCGTTTTCTACACCTGCCTTATGAAAAGCTATGACATCTGTAACACCTTCGCATAGGAAGATCTGTTTTTGTCTTCTCGCTTCTTGTTTAGCACGATGCAAGTTATAAACGATATCTCCTTTGATAAATATATCCGTTTCATTCGTATTGATGTATTTACTAGGGTTTTCAGGATCCATGCTTCTTGCGGAGAAACCTATTGGATTACCGTTCATATCATGAATCGGGAATGTAATTCGATTATGATATACATCTTGGATCCCATGATCTGTGATACGAGATACATTGACACCAACAAGATCTTTTTCTTGATAACCTTTGGCTTTCAAGAATTTTGTTAAGGAATCCCTAGTAGGATCAAATCCTATTTGAAATACCTTTCTTGTTTCACTATCAAGACCTCTATCTTCCAAATATTGCTTAGCGTTGATAGCTTCACTTGTATCTAATTGATACATCGTATAAGCAATCGCTTCATTTAATATTTGATAATAGTTCTCTTTATGTGGATCTTTTACTTCTTGAACAGTTGTAGGAGTCGAAGATAAATGAAATCCCGTTAATTCTGCGACCCTACCAACAGATTCCACGAAGGAGATCTTTTCGTAGTTTTGAACGAATGTAAATACGTTTCCACCGTTTCCACAAACAAAACATTTGTAGATCTTTTTATCTGGCGTAATCGTTAGAGAAGGATCATGGTCATTGTGAAATGGACAGATAGCTTTAAAGTTTCTTCCGTGACGTTCTACTTTAATGTAGTGAGAAATAACATTAACGATATCTGCTTGATTTCTTAACGCATCGATTTCTTCTTGAGCAATTCTCGCCATCTTTCCCCCTCTTTTTTAGAAACGGATATCTTTTAGAACTTTCGCTCTGACATCCTCAACAGATAATCTTTCTTGTTCCATAGAATCACGGTAACGAATCGTTACTGTACCATCTTCTAATGTTTGATCATCTACTGTAATACAATATGGAGTACCAATTTCATCCATTCTTCTATATCTCTTTCCGATAGAACCAGCATCATCATAAGATACTTGGAAATCATAAGATAATGTCTTATAGATCTCTTGTGCTTTTTCAGAATGAGCTTTCTTCTTTAGTGGAAGTACTGCAGCCTTGATAGGAGCTAATACTGGATGGAAATGCATAACGATTCTTGTATCTCCATTTTCTAATGTTTCTTCATCATACGCATCTGTAAAGAACATGAAGAACAAACGTTCTACACCAACAGCTGGTTCTACAACATATGGAAGATACTTCTCATTTGTTGTTGGATCTAAATATGTTAGATCTTTACCAGAAGTTTCTTGGTGTTGTGTAAGGTCATAGTCAGTTCTATCTGCGATGCCCCATAGTTCTCCCCATCCCCAAGGGAACTTATATTCAATATCTGTCGTTCCTTTAGAGTAGAAAGATAATTCTTCTTTCTCATGATCTCTAAAACGTAGGTTTTCTTTGTTGCCACCTAATGATAGGATCCAATCCATACAGAATTGTCTCCAATATTGGAACCAACCAGAACCATCTTCTTTCATATCAGTACCAGGTTCACAGAAGAATTCCATTTCCATCTGTTCAAATTCTCTTGTTCTGAAAATGAAGTTACCAGGAGTAATTTCATTTCTGAAAGATTTACCAATCTGTCCAATACCGAATGGAAGCTTCTTTCTATAAGCACGTTGTACGTTCTTAAATTGAACGAACATACCTTGTGCTGTTTCAGGTCTAAGATAAATCGTATTCTTTGCGTCTTCTAATGTTCCTTGGAATGTCTTGAACATTAAGTTGAATTGACGAATACCAGTAAAGTCATGACCTCCACAATCAGGACAAGGAATATTGTTTTCCTTGATGAATTCTTCCATCTTTTCGTTTGACCAACCTTCGCAAGATACTTTACCTTCACTCCAGTTTTCAATTAATTGGTCAGCTCTATGTCTTGTCTTACATTGCTTACAATCCATTAAAGGATCAGAAAATCCTTTTAAATGTCCACTTGCTTCCCATACTTTTGGGTTCATCAAGATAGCTGCTTGAATCTCAACATTATTTGGATCTTCTTGAATGAACTTCTTTTGCCAAGCACGTTTGATGTTATCCTTTAACGCAACACCATAAGGTCCAAAATCCCAAGTATTACTTAATCCACCATAAATTTCAGAGCCTTGAAATACAAACCCTGTCGTTTTCGCATGATTAACGATTTTTTCAAATGTTTTTTCCATAGAATGGCAGTCCTCCCCTATTTTTACATATTCTGTAATAATATAGCACTAAAAAAAGGCTTATTCAATGGCAAACAGCCTTTCAAATAAGCCAAATGACTTCATTTTTATCCCTGTATGAGTACGTATCATTTCTATCAAGATCTTTAGATCTTCATACGTAGCCCCACCACAGTCTTCTATGATCTGATAGTGTTCTAAACCACCTTTACACAATAAGCGAAATCTTTTTAAAGATGTATTATCTAAGAGATGGACACCAAGTTGATTCGCACACTCTTTACATAAGAATCCACCATCTTTAATAGAAATAGCTTTAATATATGTTGATCCACAATGTACACACTCATCTACATCCGCACTGATCCCAAAGTATTTCATGATATCACTACAGAATAAAGATAATACTGTAATAGGATCTTTCTTTTTTTCTAGTAATGAAAAACAGATTTCTAAAGAATCATAAACTTCAGGATAATATTCACTTTCTTCTCCACTCATTACTAACGTATCTGTGATTTCTCCTATCACAGAACAACAAGTCGTTAATGATAGGTCCATATGCATATTCTTATATGTTTGTATCGTAGAAACGTTCTTTATCGTGAATATCGTTTTATCTTCTTTATGATCTATCAAAAATTCAGCCTTTGTGTAAGGTATGATCCTTCCTGCATTCTTACTAGTAGGTTTACGAACACCATTGGCCACAAGAGATAATTTCCCATATTCTTTTGTAAGAACGGAAAGTATGACACTATAATCTTTATAATCTGACTGTTTTAAAATAAAACCAGTCACCTTATCATTCATCTTCGTTACCTGCGCCACCATAACCATATTCACTGATCAAATGGTCACGATTTCTCCACTCATCTTCTACACGAACAAATAGTTCTAAGAACACTTGTCTACCTAAAAGCTTTTCAATATCTTTTCTCGCTTCAATGCCAATTCTTTTTAACATCTTACCTTGTTTACCAATCATGATTGGTTTTTGAGATGCCTTTTCAACTAAGATCGTTGCCTGGATATAACAAGCACCCTTCTTAAATTCTTTATTGTCGATCCTTACAGCTGCTGCGTGAGGAATCTCTTCACGTGTAAAGTCTAAGATCTTTTCTCTAATCAGTTCTGCGATCCTAAAATTCTCAGCACCATCCGAAACGACTTCTGCAGGATATAAAAGATCACCTTCAGGAAGATATTTTAAAGTCGTTTTGATAAGATCTTCAAAAGAGCGATTAAATTTGGCACTCATTGGAAAGAATTCCGCAAACTCATATCTTTGTTGCCAAGTCAAAAGATTCTTCATGATATCTTTGTCATCCATCTTATCGATCTTATTCAAGATCAAAAACACAGGTAATCCCGTATTCTTTACAGCTTCTAAAACGAATTCATCACCTTTTCCAAAAGGAACAGATCCATCTACAACAAGATATACGACATCGACTCCCTGCATGACATCAAAAGCTTCTTTGTTCATTCTAGAATCTAATCGTAATGTTGGTTTATGAATACCTGGTGTATCTGTAAAGATGATCTGACCATCTTCACGTGTCAAGATACCACGGATCTCTGAACGAGTCGTTTGAGGTTTAGAAGATACGATTGCGACCTTTTCTCCTACAAGAGCGTTCGTTAATGTACTTTTACCAGCGTTTGGTCTACCCGCAAGTCCTACAAATCCACTTCTCATATCATTTCCCTCTTTTGATGATTGGATCAAGGATCTGATCTTGTAAACCAAACATCACTTTCTCTTCTTCAGGTTTCATATGATCATACCCTAAACAATGTAACATTCCATGTGTAAATAAGAATCCCATTTCTCTATCATATGAATGACCATATTCTTTTGCTTGTTTCTTACAATAGTTGATATTAATAAAAATATCTCCTAGATCCTTCTCTTCTTCTGGGATAAAATCGTCTTCATTATCCCTTATCGCAAAAGAAATGACATCTGTTGGTCGATCGATTCCTCGATAATCACGATTGATCTTATGTATCGTTTGAGAACGAACAAATGTAACAGATAATTCATAATCTTTTGGCAAATCTAATATCTTTTCTGCACTTTTTGAAATCTTTTGAAATAAAGCTTCATATTTTTCTACAGATTGGTTTGTATGATTGATTAATGTAATTTCCATGATTTAACCTCTGAATCTAATTATACACGTAAAAATATGACTTTTGAAATGTTATGTTTTTGTAAAATTTATGTTGGAGAATTATAAAGATTTGGTAAAATTATTACAGGAACTTTTTTGTTCGGGAGGAAATATGACTTTAGGTTCGATTAGCTGGAACATGATCCTAGGCGGATTCGGTCTATTCATGTTCGGTATTACCTTTATGGGGGATGGCTTAAAAGCCGTTGCGGGAGATAAGCTCCGCGATTATATTGACAAATATACTTCAAATACATTTTCTGGAATCATCATTGGTATCCTATTAACGATCTTACTACAATCAAGTAGTGCTACGACTGCGATCGTCATTGGTCTAGTTAGAGCTGGACTTATGTCATTAAATCAAGCAGCTGGTGTCGTATTAGGTGCGAATATTGGTACTACGATCACATCATTCTTGATTTCTATCAGTTTAGACAAATACGCTATGTATATCGTATTCATCGGAGCGTTGTTCATTTGTTTCGGTGGAAAACAAAAAGTCAAATATCTTGGTAATGTCATCTTAGGATTTGGACTTATCTTCTATGGTATGGATGCGATGGGTACAGCCTTAGCTGAATTAAAACAATTACCTGAATTTACAAACTTTGCGTTAAGCATGGCATCTAATCCATTGTTAGGATTTATCGCTGGTATCTTGATCACAGCCGCATTACAATCATCCGCAGCTACGATCGGTGTTATCCAGAAACTCTATCAAGCAGGAGCCGTTACATTAGGTGCTTCCCTACCATTCATGTTAGGTGCGAATATCGGTACGACAATGACAGGTATCCTAGCTTCTATTGGTGGTAGTACAGCAGGAAAGAGAACCGCAGCGATGCATACGATCATGAACATCATTGGTGGTATCCTCGGTATGATCTGTTTGATACCTTATACAGCTTTTATCCAAAACTTCTTTGGTGGTCTCAACCCAATGATGCAGATAGCTGTAGCGAATATTATATTTAAAACTGTTACTACATTATTATTTGTACCATTTGTTAATCAATTGGTAGCTATCGTTAGAAAAGTCGTTCCTGGTAAAGAACCTGAACTTATGGAAGTTGATATTGATGAATTAGATACAAATGTCGCAACAGTACTTCCTTCCTTCGCATTAAAACAAGGACAACAAGCTATCTTAAAGATGAGTGATGTCGTTAAAGAAGCCATCAATCAAACACAAGTATTCTTAAATGAGAAAGGTACGGATGAAGACATGGAAATGTTAAAGAGAAACGAATCCATGTGTAATAAGTTTGATAAAAAGATTACTGAATATCTCATTCAACTATCCGTTCAACCAAATCTAACAGAACAAGATATCTTAGATAACCGTTTATATCTAGATACGACAAAGAACTTAGAAAGACTTGGCGATCTAGCAATCAATCTTGGTGAGTTCTATCACATGGTATATACAGATGAACATGAATTCACAGATTTCGCTATGAAAGATGTTAATGATATGTATGAACAATTCATTGAAATGTTCGATCTAACAGTTGAGATCTTTGTGACAAAGAATCAAATATCATACGGTAGATTACTTGGTCTAGAAGATAAGATGGATAAATTAGAATATGATGCTCGTGAATCTCACTTTAAGAGAATGAGTAATCACACATGTACTTCTCCTATTGCGGAAAGTGTGTTCTGTGATATCTTAGGTACTCTAGAACGTATGGGCGACCATTGTTGTAATATCGCAAGAGCCGCTGTAACAAGTGAATCAAAATCAGTTGAACCTGACGCAGACTAAAGGCACTTCATTAGAAGTGCCTTTTATTTCTTTTCATATCTTTCAATGATCTTCTGTACAAGAGGATGTCTTACAACATCATCGCTACTTAAGTGTACGATTGAGATCTCATCGATTCCTTGAAGGATCTCACTAGCTTCCTCTAGACCACTTTTCGTCTTATGATCTAGATCGATCTGTGTAATATCACCAGTGATGATCATCTTAGAGTTAAAACCTAAACGTGTTAAGAACATTTTCATTTGTGATGTCGTTGTATTTTGAGCTTCATCTAAAATGACATAACAATCATCTAATGTTCTACCACGCATATAAGCTAATGGTGCTATTTCAACGGTACCCTTTTCAATCAAGACTTCTGTCTTTTCATTTCCTAACATGACATGTAAGGCATCATAAAGTGGTGTTAAGTATGGATCGACCTTTTCTTTAAGATCACCCGGTAAAAATCCTAGGTTCTCTCCAGCTTCTACCGCAGGTCGCGTTAAAACGATACGTTTTACTTCACCTTTCTTTAGAGCAGTGACTGCTTGTATAACAGCTAGATATGTCTTTCCAGTACCAGCAGGACCTATCGCAAATACGATTGGATTTTTATGTAAAGCCTGGACAAATTCTAATTGTCCTTTTGTCTTAGGCATGATGACTTTACCTGCTAATGTCCTACCAACAATGTGTTGATTCATTTCATGATAATCAAAATCTTCATTTCTTGTTACCAAACGATATTGATAAATCACATCCTGTTCAGTGATAGATTTACCATCTTGTGCTCTAGATAATAACTTCGCACATACTTTCGCAAGATTCATCTTGGTGATTTCATCACAATCAGAAATCATCAATTTCTCATTTCGAAATGAAATCTCTTTTCCACAACATTTTGATAATATTTTTAAATTAGAATCATTCGGACCACAAAAATTAATATATGTATTTTCATCTAGTCCATGAAATTCAATTGTTTCTTGATTGTTGTTCAAACTAATATCTCCTTAAACTACAACTATTTTAAAACAAAAAGAGGTAGAAAAAAAGACGAGCAATGCTCATCTTCTTACTTACCTCTTCTTCTAGCCTTACGAGCAGCTTCACTCTTAAGCTTTCTCTTGAGTCCAGGTTTTACATAGTATTCTCTCTTACGAGCTTCTGCTAATGTACCATTACGGCTAACCTGACGCTTGAAGCGGCGTAATGCATCATCTAAATTTTCGTTTTCTTTTACGATTACTCTTGCCATTGTTACTCACCGCCTTCCTGTTTCGTACCCAACGATTTTAACATAAAACTTTATATCTTGGCAATTATTTTTTGAAATCTTTCAATGTATTTTTTTGTCTATAACCTAGTCCATTCTTACGCATAATAAAATACGCAATCGTAATGACTGTTACTGTCACAAACCAACTAATAGGATATGCCTTCATTAGAGTCTCAAAACTTCTATGTGTTTGAAAGTATGTAAAGACATATGTAATTCGAACTCCACAAATTCCTACTAACGCAATGATTGCGGGTGTTAATGATTCACCATATCCTCTCATCGCACCAGAGATGATATCTATCGTTCCATTAACTACTTCGAAAGATAAGATCCAAAATAATCTTTGATAACCATATTCAATTACTTTCGGGTCCGAATTAAATATTCTTAATAAAGGTCTACCAAATAGAATGATAAGGAAAGAAATCAAACCACCTACGATCCAACTTTCAACTAATGACAACAATAAAGTCTTATGACATCTTTCTGGTTCATCTGCCCCAAAGTTCTGTCCAATGATCGTCGTACACGCTTGAGAGAAACTATTAACGACAAAGTACCCAATGATTTCTAAGTTTCCTGCTGCAGAGCTTCCCGCAACGACATCTGTACCTAAAGAGTTTACAGAAGCCTGGATAATGATATTTGAAATCGAGAATACCATACCTTGGATTCCAGCAGGTACACCGATCTTTAACATTTCTTTTAATAGATTTGTATCGATCTTTAACTTGTTGATTTCAATCGTTAATGGTGTCTTTCCTTTCAACAAGAAAATAAACAATAATACAGAAGATATCAAATTCGAAATAACTGTAGCTGTGGCTACTCCATTCACTGTCATACCAAGAACTAGGACAAAGAATAGATTTAATATGACATTAATGACACCTGATGATACCAAACAAAATAATGGTGTTTTTGTATCTCCTTGTGATTGAAAGATTGCGGCTTCAAAGTTATATAACAAGATGACTGGCATCCCAACTAAATAAACTCTTAAATAAAGAACTGCCATTTCAAAACAATCCATTGGAACGGACATGATTTCTAAGATATATCTCGCAATGACTTCTCCTAACACAAGGATCAAGAATCCAGAAATAATTGCGACTAAGATTGCGGTATGTGCTGCTCTTTCAGCACTTTCTTTATCTTTCTTTCCTGTATATCTAGAAATAACGACATTCGCTCCTAAAGAGATACCAGTAAATAGCGTGATCATGATATTGACGACTGGTGAATTCGCTCCAACTGCAGCCATCGCTTCTTTTCCTACAAATTGTCCAACAACAGCGACATCCGCCGCATTAAATAGTTGTTGAAGGATTCCACTAAGTGCTAATGGAATCGCAAGCTTTAAGATCTTGTCCCATAAAGATCCATGGGTCATATCTAATTTCTTCATTACTATCCCCCTTTTCTAAAATGTGAAAGACACACAGAAGTCTGTATGTCTTATTTGTTTTTATAATAATTTTGTTCCGGAAGAAGTACCAATTCTTTCAGCACCAGCTTCAATCATCGCATCAAAGTCTTCTCTACTTCTAACGCCACCTGAAGCCTTTACTTTTACTGCACTACCTTCAACTGCCTTCTTCATAAGAGCGACATCAGCTACTGTAGCACCACCTGTTGAGAAACCAGTAGATGTCTTAACGAAGTTTGCGCCAGCTGCGACTACATCTTTACAAGCTCTTACTTTTTCTTCATCTGTTAATAGACAAGTTTCGATGATGACTTTTAAACAATGATCTCCACATGCTTCTTTGACAGCTTTGATTTCATCGATGACATAGTCATCATTTCCATCTTTCAACATGCCAATATTCAATACCATATCAATTTCATCAGCACCATTGTTTAACGCATCTGTTGTCTCAAATACTTTCACAGCCTTTGTATTAGCACCTAATGGGAAACCAATGACACATGCTGCCTTAACATCAGTACCTTCTAATTGTGGTTTTACAAATGGGATCCAAACAGGATTTACCATAACTGTTGCGAAATCATATTCTTTCGCTTCATCAACGATCTTTTGTACTTGTTCCTTTGTTGATTCAGGTTTCAACAAAGTATGATCTATATACTTACTTTCTTTCATTCGTCTTCTCCTCCTTTTGAAAAATAGTAATTTTTTAAAACTTCATGTGCGATTACATCATCACCTTTATAAGGTTCTCTTCCTAATTCACGATAGATGAATTTTTCATCGCCTTTTCCAAGAATGATGATCGTATCATTTACATCTGCCAATTCAATAGCTTCACGAATAGCAGCATAACGTTCTAAGATCGTAATATAATTTGTATTCTTGATTTCTTTAGCGATTTCCTCTGCGATTTCTGCAGGATCTTCATCTCTAGGATCATCTTCTGTCAAAATGATCATATCACAATACTTATCTAAGATCTTTCCAAAGATAGGACGTTTGATGACATCACGTTTACCAGCAGAACCAGTAATTGCGATGATTCTCTTTCCCTTTGGTGTAATAGCTGCAGCGTATTGGCATACCTTTTCAATACCATCTGGTGTATGTGCGAAGTCAATCAAGATGTTGAATGGTTGTCCATCCGTGATTCTTTGCATACGACCTTCAATTTGAGATAGTGTATTGAGATATGGTAACATCGCTTCAATATCTAATCCCTTCATATTCAATGCCGCAATGACAGCTAATAAGTTATAGATATTAAATTTCGCAACAAGATTTGTTTCAATCTGATATTCCATATTTTCAACTTTCAAAGTGAACTTTGTTCGATCTTTTAATAGTTGAATATTTGTTGCCTGATAGTCTGCAGGTTGATTGATACCATACGTAACGACCTTCGCTTTTGTATCTTTTACGATTTCTAAACCATGTTCATCATCAATATTTGTAATTGCGATTCCATCTGGTTTCAAACGATCAAACAACTTCTTCTTTGCGTTAAAATAGTTTGCCATCGTTCCATGATAATCTAAGTGATCATGTGTAAGATTTGTAAACATCGCTACATCAAAATCAATGGAATCTACTCTACCTTGTTCAATACCAATGGAGCTAACTTCTAACGCACAAGCTTTTACACCAGCATCTAACATATCCTTTAAGATACCATGTAGATCATCAATATCCGGTGTCGTTAATAATGGTGGTAGCTTAACTGAGCCATATTCAATTGAAATCGTTCCAATATATCCTGTAGGTTGAAATTCATTCAAGATATCACGGATCATACATGAAATAGATGACTTACCATTTGTTCCTGTTACACCAAACATCATTAACTTATGACTTGGATAACCATAGAATGCATCCGCAACCTTATTAAATGCTTGAATGACATCTTTTACACGAATGTATGTAATATCATCACGACTAGTATCGATTTCATCTGAATATACGATAACTTTCGCACCATTATCAATAGCCTGCTCAACAAACTTATGTCCATCAAACATCATTCCCTTTACACAAAAGAAAATAGAGTTAGGTCTTTTCTTACGGCTATCTGCCATTAAACTTTTAATTTCAATATCTGGTACATTTTCAAATAATTCTGTTAACTTCAAATCAATCACTGACCTTTCTAGCAAACATTTGATGATCTTCAAATCTTTCTAATACAACATGGTATTTCTCACCATGTATTAATTTCTCATTAATAACAACAGGAATATATTCTGAAGTATGTCCTGTTGTATGATCTTCTTTCACCCATTCCGCAATAATATCAGCTTCTTGTCCTACCTTAGATAATTGATACGTATCATATAGTTCTTCACTTAAAGCGATACAACGTTTTGCCCTTGCCTTCTTGATAGAAGGGTCTACTTGACATGGCATATCTGCGGCTGGTGTTCCTTGTCTTAAAGAATATGGGAATACATGAATAAAAGAAAATTCACACTTCTTCAAAAAGGAATATGTTTGTTCAAATTCATCATCCGTTTCTTGAGGAAATCCTGTAATCAGATCTGTTGAAATAGATATTCCAGGAATCTGTTTTCGGATCCATTCTATTTTATCATAATAATACTTTGTATCGTATGGTCTTCTCATACGTTTTAACACAGAATCACATCCTGATTGTAAAGGAATATGTAAGAACTTTGTCATTCTATCATTCTCTTTCATTAACGTAATCAGATCTTCTGTTACTTCAGTCGCTTCAATAGATGAAATACGGAAACGTACTTCTTCTGTCGCATCTAACATCATTTTCAATAATTGAGCTAATGAAGTGTCATATTCTTTACCATATCTTCCAGTATGAATTCCTGTTAATACGATTTCTTTATACTTCTTTGAAAGCTTCACAGCTTCCTCTACCGCAAGTTTAGGCTCCATGCTTCTTTCTCTGCCTCTTGCGTATGGAATGACGCAATAGGAACAGAATTGATTGCAGCCATCTTGTATCTTCAGATCACATCTAGCTTTTGAATCTAAAGTAGAAGATTTTAAATTATCAAAAGATGTATTCTCTAATGTAACGATATCTCTGATCTTTTCTTTCTTCTCAATAAATTCATTTAAGTAAAATGGAAGTTTCTTCTTATTCGCAGTACCAACTAAAATATCTGCTTCTTCTAAAAGCCCATCATCTACCTGAACATAACAACCAACCATCGCTGTGATTTCATCTGGTTTGATTCGTTTAGCTTGGTGTAAGATCTTACGAGATTTCGCAGCAGCAGTATTCGTTACAGCACATGTAAATATAATGGTCGCATCTGGAGAATCATCAAAAGCCACTCTTGTATGTCCACTTTCTACTAAAGTTTCGCTAAGAGCTTCCGCTTCAAACGCATTGACTTTACATCCTAGATTAACGATTGAAAATCTCATTTTCTTACCTCATACATCTCACTCAGTATACTACAAGCATACATCGAAGCAGTTTCAGCACGTAAGATGCGACTACCTAATGTGATAGGTTCGTATCCCATCTTTTCCATTTCTTCTACTTCTGAAGGCGAAAAACCACCTTCACATCCAATTACGATCGTAATAGATTTCTTATCCTTCGCACATTCTGTTAAAAAAGAAGATTTACCATATGCGTTTTCATAACATGCATAGTTAC
Organism: Bulleidia sp.; assembly: GCA_963613355.1. GTDB lineage: Bacteria > Bacillota_I > Bacilli_A > Erysipelotrichales > Erysipelotrichaceae > Bulleidia. The sequence goes on from CAVDZA010000005.1 coordinate 31,973, forward strand.
CTTCTGATAAATAATCTTTTAAGTCTTTAAAAGATACGATATCAGTAATTTCTGGAATACGATTTCTTTTACATTGTTCACTTGCTTCTTGTAGGATAGATTGCCATCTTGTTTTCTGTTTATCTGCTTTTTCTTTCTTGGCATGAACGACACATCGACTAGATTCAAAAGGAACGATTCTACTAACACCTAACTCTGTTGCCTTTTGTAGCACAAGTTCATACTTTTCCTTACGTATCAAAGCTATCGCTAAAGTAACTTCACAATCCATTTCATGAACATTCTCATCTTGTGCATAAACATGTCCAATAAATTGTTTATCTTTCATCATTACTTCCGCAAAATACGCTTTTCCTTGATAAACAAGTCTTACCGTTTCATGATCTAAACGTACAACTGTTTTTGCGTGATGTGCTTGTGAAGAAGTAAATACATAATCTTCTCCGACCTCTAATGGTGTATCTACAAAGTATTGTTGCATAGTCTTAAAAGGAAAACGAACTTAATCGTTTTCCTCATCCTCCATTTCTTTTTGAATATCCACTTTCACTTCAAGAACCTTTCTTTGATCTGCCTTTGTGATCGTTACATGTAAGTTCTTATAGTTAAATTCTTCATTCACCTTTGGAATATGATGTAATTCAGAAATAGCCCATCCAGAAACGGTAATGAAATCAAATTCTTCATCTTCCTCTTCTACGCCAAAACGTTCGATCAGATCATCGATTTCCGCATCACCTTTTACCATCCAAGTATAGTCATCGATCTTTGTATAGAAATCTTCAACGATATCATGTTCATCCCAGATCTCACCAACTAATTCTTCAATGATATCTTCTAAAGTAATGATACCTTCTGTACCACCATATTCATCCAACACAACAGCCATATGTAACTTCGCTGTCTGTAGTTGTTTCATACATGTAGATATCTGTGTATTAGGAGAAGTATAAATAACAGGTTTGATGATTCTTCTAATTGGACCTTTATTGTTGTGATACATCAATTCATAGAAATCCTTTTCATGAATAACACCAACAATGTTATCTACACTATTTTCATAAACAGGTAATCTAGAAAAGGAATTAAAACGGAATGCCTTTTCAATATGTTCATGTGTGGATGTAATATTTACTGCCACGATATCTACACGTGGTGTCAATACATCTTTTACATCTAGATCATTAAATTCAATAGCTGCAGAAATTAAATCACTTTCATGTTCTTCCAAGTTACCATCTTTTTCTGCCTCATCAACCATTGTGATAAGTTCATCAGAAATATCATTCTCATCTTCTTCAATAGAAACGATATGATTGACTAGCCATGTCCATCCTTTTAATACAACTGTTAAAGGTGTAAAAACGAACTCAAAGAAATTGACCATACCAACAGTCGCACATGCAAACTTTTCAGGAGCTTGTTTCGCTAATGATTTAGGCGCAATTTCACCAAACATCAACGTAATAATAGTAATAACGATCGTAGATACGGTTGGTCCTTCTCCATTAATAAAGATCTTAGAAAATAATAATGTACTAATCGTAGCTGCAGCTATATTAACGATATTATTTCCAATTAATACAGTCGTTAAAAAACGATCAAAATCATCTAAAATAACAATTGCGCTCGTAGCTTTTTTATAGCCATCGCTCGCCATATTCTTTAATCTGATTTTAGATGAACTTGAATAAGCAGTTTCAGTTGCTGAAAATAGTCCAGAAAAAAGAGTTAATACAATGATAGCAATGATATATGGTGTCATAATACGATTGCCTCATTTCTAATATTTGCTTGGGTATCAAGCGGTATCGAAGAATCTTGCAAAATAATTACCTCACTTTTACTATGCGCTAAATTATACCATTATCTGTTTTTTCTATCAAATTATGACTATTTTTCCAATCTTCATATGTCAGGATATTTTCAATCGTCATAAGCTTAGAACCATCTGAACAAGTATAATTACCATAACAATAGAAGTGGAATCCAAGCTTTTCTTGTACTCTTTTTGATTGTAAGTTATCTAAGAAATGTCCACAATTGATAAAGTCTAGATGTTGTTGTTCAAACAACCATTCCATGATCTGTTCCACTGCTTCTTTCATGATGCCTTGCCCCCAATATGGTTTACCTAAAACAAACCCTAACTTACAACCTTTTTGATCATCTAACAAAGGAAACAATGACTCATCATACTTTTCTACACCAATGGAACCAATGACCTTATTTTCTTTCACAATTGCGAAAGTATGTTTTCCACTCATAAAAGCATTCAATATGATCTTAGTAAATTCTTTATTTGGATGATGTTGCCAACCAGCCATTTCGCCAACACCTTCTACACTTGCGTATTCAAAGAAATCATCAAGATCATCATATTGAAATGTTCTTAATGTTAATCGTTCTGTTTTTAATACTATATTTGTGATATCTATTGTTACGTTCATATTTACTAGTATATAACAAAACAGAGTAGCAATATACTACTCTGTCATAGTCTAATAGAATTGATCCATGTATTGATTTCTTCACATGAAGTGACTAGTTCTGAACCACCTTCTGAATCAAATTGAATTTCCATAGGATAGATGATTTCACTATCCTTCAAACAATCTTTCATATCTTGAATGACTGTTCCAGGCCATCCACCATTCGTCATAAATGGAATGACCTTCTTATTAGAAAAATCATTTTCTGTTAAGAATGTTTTCACACATGGTGCCATAGTATACCACCATGTTGGTGTACCAATTGCGATAACATCATATTCATTTATATCATATGGAATATCTTCAATTGGACGAAGAACATTGTTTTCAACTTCTTCTTTTCCTAGTTCTACCACTTCCTCATAATTATCACTATATGCCTCTTTAGGATTGATACCACAAATATCTGCCCCTATCGCATCTGCGAGCTTCATCGCAATCTTCTCTGTATTCCCATTCGCATAGGAATAATAAACAACTAATGTTTTTGTCATATTACTTTGTAGGATCTGGAATCGCTCCAACGACTGTATGAGGAATGTACTTTTCTTCTAAGTACTGGACATCTTCATCCGTAAGCTCTAGATCAACTGCTTGAACTGCTTGTAAGAAATGAGGAATCTTTGTGGCACCAACGATTGGTGAAGAAACACCCTTCTTATAGTGCCATGCCAATGCCACTTCTGTCATAGATACGTTATATTTTTGTGCTAATTCATTTACACGTTCAATGATCTCTAGATCATTTTCTTTATACGCATCATACTTAGAACGCATTGTCTTATCAGTTTGGCTTCTCTTAGATTCTGACAACCAACCAGTATGTGATAAATGTCCACCAGCTAATGGTGAATATGGAATCAAGGAAACACCATATTGTTTACAAACAGGTATCAATTCTCTTTCATCTTCTCTATACAATAGATTGTAGTGGTTCTGCATCGTAGAGAACTTTGTCCAATTATGTTGTTCCGCAATATTCTGCATATTATGGAATTGATAACCATACATCGCACTAGCTCCGATAGCACGAACTTTACCGCTCTTAACAAGTGAATCTAATGTTTCCATAGTTTCTTCAATTGGTGTATCGTAGTCAAAACGATGAATCTGATAAAGATCTAAGTAGTCTGTTTGAAGACGCTGCAAAGTACCATCGATTTCTCTCAAGATTGCCTCTTTACTTAAATGCCCTTCGTTAAAATAAACTTTAGAAGCTAGAACGATCTTATCTCTAGGAATTCCTAGATCTTTGATTGCTTGTCCAATATATTCTTCACTTGTTCCAAAAGAATATGTATTCGCTGTATCAATAAAGTTGACACCTAGTCCATATGCATAATCGATCATAGCTTTCGTATCTTCATACGGTAATGTCCATTGATGAAATGCTTCGGAAGCTTTACCATAAGACATACCACCAATACAAATCTGTGATACTTCAATATCTGTATTCCCTAGTTTTGTATATTTCATATATGCACCTCCACTGATAACATTTTAAAGAACGAATTCATAAAGAACAATTCATAAATCAAAAACTATGTATTAGATTTTCTTATATATTATTCAATGATCGTAAAGAATATTTATTCATCAGAAACAAAAAAAGGAACCGAAGTTCCTAATCATAGAAAAGATTCATCATCTTTGAATTCAATCATTTTATCAATTATTCTACACGCAACACGAACACAATCTTCACATTCGCATAGAACTGTACCAGTTTCAATACCTTTAATATCTCTACAACGTAATGCGCCTACTTCTGATTCGAAAGCTTTTACGATATTTCTTACTTTAGGATATGTAATAGCTTTAGAATCTGGATGTTCTAGATTACCTGTAGAAGATAATACTGATTGAACCATTGTTGCGGCATTTAAAGCTCCACATGTACCTAATGTACATCCTAGCCCTGATCCAAGAGCTTCTGATAAAACAAATAATTGTTTTTCATCCATTCCTAGTTCTTCTGCATATGCACATAATACAGCTTGAGCACAATTAAATCCTTGATTTCTTTTACTTACTGCTAATTCTTCTTTGTTCATAGTTCACTTATAAAAAAAGCTGTTTTTCACAGCTTTTATTATCCTCTTGTAAAGAAGCTTGGGATGATATTATCATCATCGTCAGAGCTTGATTCACCACCGAATGAGATATCATCGTCATCGCTTGCAGCTACAACACCACTTACTGGAGTAGAGTTGATAACTGGGCTCTTTTCAGATGCAGGTCCATCAGATGGAATTGTTTCTGGCTTTGGAAGATCGAAACCTGTTGCGATAACAGATACGATGCAAGCATCACCAATCTTATCATTGATAGCAACACCGAAGATGATATCGATATCATTTCCAGCAGCATCTCTAATATATTCTACAGCTTCACTAGCGTCATAAGCGGACATTGTAGCACCACCTGTAACGTTGATGATAGCACTCTTAGCACCCTTGATCTGAGCTTCAAGTAATGGTGACTGAATAGCTCTTTCAGCAGCATCAGCAGCCTTGTTTTCACCTTCAGCCATACCGATACCAAATAATGCAGAACCTTGTCCTTCCATTACAGACTTGATATCAGCAAAGTCTAAGTTGATCATAGCTGGAACAGCAATCAAGTCAGTGATTGTCTGTACACCTTGACGTAAGATGTTGTCAGCTTCCTTGAATGCATCTTCAAATGGAATATGACCAATAACTTCAAGAACCTTGTTGTTAGAAATGATGATCAATGAATCAACATATTCCTTTAACTGTTCTAGACCTTGTTCAGCTTGAACCATTCTCTTCTTACCTTCGAATGAGAAAGGTTTTGTTACGATACCTACTGTTAAGCATCCTAATTCTTTAGCAACCTTAGCGAACATAGGAGCAGCACCTGTACCAGTTCCGCCACCCATACCAGCTGTGATGAAGACCATATCTGCACCTTCAATAGATTTACGAATATCATCTTCAGATTCAACTGCTGCTTTACGACCATTGTCTGGATTACCACCAGCACCTAGTCCTTCTTTTCCTAATTGGATCTTATTAGCAACTGGGGATACATCTAATGCCTGTAGATCTGTGTTAGCTACATAGAATTCAACGCCTTGAACACCATCAGCTACCATTCTGTTTACTGCATTACTACCTGCACCACCAATTCCAAATACCTTGATTTTTGCGATTTGATTGTATGATAAATCTGCCATTTGTTTTCTCCCTTACTTCTTATCCTCAAAGAATAAGCCCTTCAATTTACTTGTTAAAGTATCTTCTTTTGTTTCTGTTTCTGTTTTTTTCTCGCGATAGCTAACTGATTTCTTAAATGCATCCATATCTAAACTATCATCAATATAACCAGTAATTGGTAATTTATCTTGATATGAATAGAACAAGCCAAGTGTTGCTGTTAGACCAGCATTTCTACCACCTAATGTATCAGGAATATAGTACTTGACTTCAGTATTCAATTGCTTAGAAAGAAGCTCTGAAATACCTTCAGTTTCGCCACCCTCGCCCGTAATAATAACAGTTGTTTGACTTTGTTGCAAGAGACTACCGCAAGTTTCTACAATTGATTTGATCCATTGATTGACATTTCCTTGAATGCTTTCCATGAATTCTTTTTCAGTAATCGTCTTTGTTTCACCATCTTGGCTCCAGATATGAACTGGATTTGTCGTATAGACATTTTGATTGAAACGAACACTGTATTTCATTAATTCAACCGCATCATTTGTTTTGATGCCATATTGATCAACACTGTTAGAAACCATATAACCTAGACCTGCAGGTAATACTGCACTTGTAGCTAAACGGCCTTTCTTAAATAATCCAAGTGTTGTAGATTCTCTTTCAAGTTTTAACACAATGACTTGTTTTTCTACAGCTTGTTCGAATAATGCTGCTTCTTTACCAATTGCGTAGATATCTGGGAAGATATCTAAAACTTGCAATCCAGCATTTTCTACACATCCAACTAATTCATAAGCTAGCTTACGATCAGCACATAACAAATCAACGTTAACAGATAATTGAGAACATTTCTCTCCTACTGGAATACGTCTTGTCGCAATTCCATTGACAACATACTTCACTGGAACAGTTTGAATCAACGCAAGTTCCTTAGAAATATTTACGCTTTCAGCCTTACGGATCGCATTTCTTACATCTTGGATCGTAACGACTCCATCAATTCCTGAAACATCTACTGTAGATGTCAAAGAATATTTCTTTGTTCTATAAGAAGGTATCGCAAGAATGACTTTTTTGATTTCAGCACCGATTGTACGTTTTGTACTGCTAGCTGCTTTTCTTAACGCATTGGAAATTTCATCCGCATTGACGACTTTGTCGTACGTTAATCCAAAGCAAGGGATTCTTTCTACTTTTATAATATTGAAACGAGTATTAAAAAACTCTCCAACGACCAGGCGCACCTCATGGTCACTTACTTCTACGCTCGCAAAAATTTGTTTATCGCTCATGAAGAACTCCTTTCATTCCATAAACGTAATTATTTTAACATAAAAACCAACATTAAAATAGATAGTACATGAAATTTCTATCCTACAAAAATGATTATTTTCGTTTAGTTATGCAGAAAATACGTTTTTAATAATTATTTATCAACTTCTTTAGAGAATTCACCTTGCAAGTCAAACATATGATCCATAGGACCAGAACCTTGACCAAGATCTAACATTGCACCCAATGCTTTTGAAATGTAATCTTTCGCACGTTGAACGGAGGTTTCAAGATCAAATCCCTTCGCTAGATTTGAAGCTATCGCACTAGATAATGTGCATCCTGTTCCATGTGTATTTGGATTTTGGATCCGTTTCCCATAGAACCAATGTTCTCCATTCTCATCAACAAGTAGATCATTGGCATCATTGATGCTATGACCACCTTTACATAAAACTGCACAATGATAGGTATCAAAGATCTTATGTCCTGCTTTCACCATATCATTTTCATTTTCAATTGACATACCAGCTAACAATTCTGCTTCTGGAATATTAGGTGTACAAATATCTGCTAGAGGTAATAACTCTTTCTGTAGTGTTTCAATTGCATCTTCCGCAATCAATCTAGCACCACTTGTAGCCACCATAACAGGATCTATCACTACATTCTTTAATTCATATTCTTTTAATTTGGTCGCAATCACATGAATCAATTCACTACTCGATACCATACCAATTTTTACCGCATCAGGACGAATATCGGTACAAATAGCGTCTAATTCCTTTTCTAAGAATTGAGGTGTTGCGTTTAAGATGTCTGTAACACCTAATGTGTTTTGCGCAGTCAAAGCAGTGATTGCACTAGTCGCAAATACACCATTCATTGTCATCGTTTTAATATCAGCTTGGATCCCAGCTCCTCCACTAGAATCACTACCCGCAATCGTACATGCCGTTTTCATATAAACTCCTCCTTTTTGATTTGTTTGAAATCTTCAATATAATGATCTGCACACTCTATTAGTTCTTTTCTATCTTTGTAATTTGATTCATCGGATACCGCAATCGTGATACAACCAGTCCTCTTTGCAGAACGAATTGCGTGTAGAACATCTTCAAAGACATACACAGTTTCACAAGATAGCTTTTCTTTCCCTATTTCATAAATCAAGCTTTCTTTCTTGGATGTCTTATATTCATCACATGTCAAAATAAAATCAAAGTAAGATAAGATCTCTAATCTTTGGAATGCAGCTTTAATGTATTCTTTATTTCCAATTGATACGATTCCCATTGGAATCGATCGTTTCTGTAAATAAGATAGATATTCTTTCACTCCATCTTTACATTGCACTTCATAGTGATAGAAATCTTTCATGATCATTAATATATCTTTTTGAATGATATCGATAGGATCATTCAAATGATATTCTTCTTTTAAATACTGAGATGATTCTTCCAATGTCATTGGATAAACAATGGAAGCTAGATCATCACTTCCTTGTATCCCTAAACTTTTCAGGTATCGATATGGTAATTCATCCCATATCTTCATAGAATCCAACAAAGTACCATCAACATCAAATAGAATTCCTTTATTCATAGAAACTTTTAACTTTTTCTTTTAGATCTTTTGTAGCATTAAAAATATCATCTTGTGCGAATATCGCTGAAATCACCGCAATTCCTGAAATGCCAGTCCCCTTCAGTTCCAAAACGTTATCTTTTGTAATACCACCAATGGCCACAACAGGAATATCCACAGCATCAACGATTGCCTTTAAAGTTTCTTTGGTGATATCTTTCGCATCAGCTTTTGTTCCTGTATGGAAAACAGCACCAGTACCTAAATAATCCGCACCATTTTGTTGTGCTAACAATGCTTTTTCAACTGTATTGGCAGTAACCCCAACGATCTTATCAGGTCCCAGTTTCTTTCTAGCTAAACTAGCCTCCATATCGCTTTGTCCAACATGAACACCATCCGCATCGATTTCTTTTGCCAGATCAACATTGTCATTGATGATAAATGGAACATGATATTTCTTACAAAGAGCTTGTATTTCTTTTGCCTCTTTTAGAAGAGAATCTCCTTCTAAATTCTTTTCTCTTAATTGAATGAATGTAGCTCCACCTTTTAAAGCTTCTTCTACTTGTTGGGATAATGTTTGATCTTTCAACCAAGTGCGATCTGTGATGGCATATAAAAGTAGATCATCTGATTTCATAGTTTGCTCCTCTTTCTAATTGTTCTCCATCCATATGATAGAGTGCATCAATGATTCGATTTCGATATGTTGCGTTTCCTTCGTAAGTCGCTAAATGTCCATAAGCAATCTCACCAGCTAGTCCCATGGCACAAACACCTGCAGCAGTAGCTTTTAATCGTTCTTTTGGATTTGCGGTAATGAAGGCTGTTATTAATCCCGATAATTGGCAACCTGTCCCTGTGATCTTAGACATTTCTTTGCGACCATTTCGTATGACATAACAAGTATTTGCATCAGATACTAGATCGATTGCGCCAGTAACTACAATGATCGCATCTTGTTCCTTCGCAAACTCCTTTATAAATAAAATCGTTTCTTCTAGATTATCCTCTGTTATTACATCTGTTATATCGGCATCCACACCTTTTGTACTGTTTGTACCAAAAGATAACGTTTTGATTTCTGATATATTGCCTCGTATCACATCAAAATGGATCTTTTCTAATAGCTCTAATGCAGTATTTGTGCGAAGTGAACTAGCACCTACGCCAACTGGATCCAATAAGACCATATGATGTAATTCATTCGCCTTCCTACCTGCACGTATCATTGATTCAATGCTTTGTTTCTTTAATGTTCCAATATTGATGTTTAATCCACCGCACAAAGAAGTAATTTCTTCTACTTCATCCGCTTCATCTGCCATGATCGGACTAGCTCCTATAGCTAATAATACATTGGCTACATCATTCGCCGTAACATAGTTCGTGATGTTATGAATCAATGGATTTTTCTTTCTTATGTTTTCTAAACACTGTTTCACTTTCATGTCCTCCAAAAAAAGTGGAATACCAACAAAGGCATTCCACTCATTCTTCGAACGATTTCCCTACGTTGGCATTATCCAAATCAGGTATTCGGTCAAGACTCAAAAGTCTTATCTCAGCCAGAAACACTAGCACCCTTTTTTTATACATAGAATTTTAGCACCATTTTCTGTATTTGGTGTGCTACAAAGAAAAAAGTTGTAATTTAACATGAAATAGCGTTGAAAATCATTGCAAAAAAAATCAAACCGTGTTATTCTACTTGAGCAATTGTGAACGAAGGAGGGTATATATGTCTAGAGTTTGTGCCGTTTCCGGTAAAAAAGCATTAAGTGGTAACAGACGTTCTCATTCTTTACGTGCTACAAGACGTAAGTGGAATGTTAATTTACAAAAAGTACACATGATTGTCGATGGTAAGCCACAGACAGTTAAAGTTTCTGCTCGTGCACTTAAGACACTCAAGTCCAAGTCCGCTAAAGCAGTTAACGCTTAATCAAAAGAAAAAGGATTCCGTAAGGAATCTTTTTTTTATGTCTAGTCTTTTGTTTGTAATACAAGAAGAGAACCATATTCAATTATAAGAGTCCCCTCTTCTTCTAAGATCGAGTTAGATAAAGTATATAATGTCGTTTGATCCATTTCACAATGATCTAAAGAATACTCAAAACCTTGTAATGTAATCGTTGCTTTAGAATCTGTAAAGAAAGAAATATAAGGATAGTCTTCTTTTTTGATATGATAGATTCCTTCTTTTAAGGCATACACTTTATTCATATCATCATATAGGGTCAATACATTAGGATGTTGAAATGCTAATCGGATATTGTAGTAAGAGTGATCCACTCTACCTCCAAACGCACCATACATATGTATTTCATCATATCCATTTTCTAATGCATAATTTAGCGCAGCTTCGGAATCAGAATCATCCTTAATTGGATTAAGTTGAATGATCTTATCACTACTATCTTCGATCCTTTTCATTTCTGATTTTTCTATAGAATCAAAATCACCAATCGCAGTAACCATTCTGATATTTTGGTCACTGAGTATCAAAGCACCTTTATCAGCACCTATATAATCACAATCTTCTTTTGGAATATCATGTGCTAACTTTAAAGCTATATTTACTCGCATAAGGATTTCACAGCTTCTTTGATATCATTCTTAAATACATAGCTACCAGCTACCAATACATCAACACCAGCTTCTGCACATAACTTGCCTGTTTCTTGGTTGATTCCACCATCCACTTCAATCAAAGCTTTTGAATCATGTTCTACGATCATCTTCTTTACTTCTTTGATCTTTTCAGGAGCGTTTTCTCTAAACTTTTGACCACCAAACCCTGGTTCTACAGACATGATCAAGATCAAATCAACCATATTGATATATGGTTCTAATACATGAACAGGTGTATCAGGTTTAATGGAAAGTCCAACTTTTACACCTCTACTATGGATCTTATCAATAAGAGGTTTGATTTCTTCTTCAGTGATAGCTTCATAATGGAATGTAATGAGTTGTGCTCCAGCATCCATAAATACATCTGAATAATAAATAGGATCTTTCACCATCAAATGTACATCCTTATATAAAGGAGAAATCTTACAAAAAGCTTTTAAGATATCTGGTCCAAAAGATAAGTTTGGTACAAAGTTTCCATCCATGACATCATAATGCATCCATTCAGCTCCACTATGATTTAACTCTTCGATTTGATTCTTTGTATCACTGTAATCCAGTGATAAGACACTAGGCGCAACGATCATTAGTATTTCTCCCTTCTTTCATGAATCATCTGTAATACTTGTAGATAATTCTTATATCTTTCTTGAGGAATCTTTCCTTCTTCTACCGCTTGTTTGATTGCACAATCAGGTTCATTTTCATGAATACAATCATTGAATCTACATGAACCAAGGTATGGTTCAAAATCAATGACATAGTTTCCTAACTCATCCGCATTGATATGAGAAAAGTCTAAGGATGAAAAACCTGGCGTATCCGCAACAAGACCACCCGCAACTTCATGAAGCTCGTTATGACGTGTCGTGTGTTTTCCTCTACCTAAAGCTTTAGAGATTTCTTGGGTAGCTAGATGGAATGTAGGATCTAATTGATTCAATAAAGTACTCTTCCCTGCACCAGATTGACCAGTTAATACAGAAATCTTACCTTTTAGACATTCTTCGATTTCAGGATTTAAAGATCCTTTCATTGTACGAATGACTTTCATTGGACCATTCTCATATTCTTGGATCCTTTTTTCACACTCTTCACTGATTTCTTTATCACACTTTGTGACGATCAACATTGGAGTGATACCACTCGCTCTGATCAACATGGATAATCGATCAATCAAAGCAGTAGAGAAATCCGGATCTTTTACAGACATAACGATCAACACTTGATCAACATTCGCAACTGCAGGACGTATCATTGAATTCATTCTAGGAAGGATCTTTTCAATCGTATAGATTCCATGAGATTCTTTACATTCGACCATATCCCCTGTTACAGGAGTAACCTGTTTACGGATCTTACCAGTCAAGATTCCATTGAGAATATTATGATCCTCATCCATTAATGTATATTCTTTTGAAACGATTTTTATAATTCTAGCTTTCATATCAATAATAATATAACGTAATATAATTACTTTCTTTCTGTGTATAAGACGTGCCAGATGCTGGATCTGTAGAAACGACCACACCAACCGTCAAGTTATCAAGTTCTTCTTGGGACATTTGTGTCGTATCACGATTGCTGGTTCTTACAACTGCACCCATTGCTTCCAACTCTCTTTGTGCACTTTGAATATCCATACCGATAATATCATCAGGAATCGTAATCGTAGGATATGTAGAATATACCAATGTGATTTCATTTGGTTTATCTGGATTAAATAAAGTACCTGCTTCTAACTTTTCTTGACGAATGATCGTTCCACCTTCTTGTAAAGAATCTTCAGAAACGATATTCACAGTTAAATTTGGATAGTTTTCATTTAACTTCTTCTTTACATCTGTAATATTTTTTCCAACATAGTCTTCACATGTAACGCCAATACCAGAGGAAGCTGTTACTTTTATCGCAGTACCTTCTTCTACTTCACTACCACTTGTAGGATCTGTTGAAATGACTACACCTTCTTCAAATCCTTCTGTTAATTCATAAGTGATATTCGCTTCATCTAATGTAAGATCATTATTTTGAAGTTCTTGTTTCGCTTCATCTAATGTCATACCACTAATATCAGGAACACTTGTGTTATGTGGTAACAAACGGAAGATCACTGCTGCTAAGACACCAACAACGATGACACCCGTAAAGATTCCAACCAAGATCTTTGTAAGCTTCTTACTTTTTTTATGTTCTGCAGTATTCGCAAAAGCATCTGTTTTATCGTGAGAAGTATATTGATTAACAGGTTGTGCTTTTGGTGCACTAACTTCTTTCTTTGGCTTTGGAATCGTTTCTTGGATCACTAACTTTCTTTCATTCAAACGTTCAGCTCTTAAACATGTCGCAACATCTTGATACATTTCCTTTGCGGAACGATAACGATTCTTTGGATCTTTTGCGGTTGCTCGAGTAATGATGTTAGCTACGCTTTGAGGAACAGAAGCATTCATTGTACGAATATCTGGCATTTGTTCCCTCATTTGTTTTAAAGCGATCTGAATTGCTTGATCAGCTTTAAAAGGTACATCCCCTGCCAACATTTCATATAAAACGATACCTAATGCGTAAATATCAGATTGTGGAGAAGCCGAATCTCCTCTAGCGAGTTCTGGTGCTAGATAATGCACAGAACCCATGACATTATTCGCTTGTGTCAACTGCATGCTACCTTTGGCAGTCGCAATACCAAAGTCCAAGATCTTTACAGAACCATCTGCCTTTACAATGACATTCTGTGGTTTGATATCACGATGGATGATGCCTCTGCTGTGTGCTTCTGATACTGCACTACAAAGTTGTTTCATGATATCTATAGCTTCTTCATTCACAAGTGGTCCTCTAGAACGAATCACTTGTTTTAAGGTCTTACCAGAAACATATTCCATGACGATGTAGTGATGTCCCTTATAATCACCTACATCATAGATTTCAACGATATTAGGATGTGCAAGAGCCGCTGCAGCTTGTGCTTCTCTTTCAAAACGTAGGATACTTACCGTATCTGTAGATAGATCCGCTCTTAAGATCTTGATAGCGACTTGTCTATTCAGGATAGAATCGACCGCAAGAAAAACATCGGCCATTCCTCCTTGTCCAATGTGAGAGACTACTTCATAACGATCAGCGATTACATTATTACGATTCGTAGCCATTATTCTTCACCATCCATATCTATCAAGATAACAGTTACATTATCAAATCCACCTGCATCTAATGCACACTTCATCAATCTTCTAGCACGTAAAGAAGGATCTACGTACTTGTCTAATATTACTGATTGGATCTTGTCTTCATCTACATATCCATGTAATCCATCCGAACACAATAACATGCCATTCATCTTTTCTGTATGGAGATCAATATCTGCCTTGACACTTTCCCATACACCTAAGGCATTCGTTAAGACATTCTTCTTAGGATATGTCTTTGCCTCTTCTGGTGTTAATTCACCATGAATGACCATGTCATTTACTAATGAATGATCTGTAGTAAGTTGTCTTAGATTTCCATTATCAAACCATGCGTACGCTCTTGAGTCACCAATATTAACTACTAGCTTACCAAAAGAAGTAATCATGACTCCACAAAAAGTAGTACCCATGCCTTTTAAATTGCCATGTGTTTGTCCATATTCATAGATTTGTAGATTACATGCGTTGATTGCGGAAGTGATCCACTTTCTAGCTTCTTCTTCACTTGTAAATTGTTCCGTCTCAGAAAATACCTTAGAGAAAAAACGCACTGTCATTCTAGAAGCGATATCGCCACCAAAATTACCACCGATTCCATCCGCAACGATCGCAAAAATGTCATTAGACTGATTCGTCGCAATGACATAGGAATCTTGGTTATTTTTTCTCACTAATCCTTTATCTGTTATCCCGTAGTACTTCATGAAGACTGCTTATCCCTCTCATGTTTAGCTCGTAATTGACCACAAGCCGCATCAATATCATCACCATGTTTTTGACGTAATGTTGCCTTGACACCATGCTTCATCAATACATCATAGAAATGTAATGCTTTCTTATCATCTACACCAATATAACCATTCTCATCAACTTGATTATAAGGAATCAAATTAATGTATGCATTCATACCTCGAACTAGATTCGCTAATGTAATAGCCATTTCATCTGTATCATTGACATCATGAAGAAGAATATATTCAAATGTTAATCTACGATGGTTATTTTCACTATAGTTTCTTAAAGATTCCATCAATACATCTAAAGGATATGCCTTATCAATTGGCATGATCTTTCTTCTAAGTTCATCTGTAGGTGCGTGTAAAGAAATCGCTAAGTTATATTGATAATGTCCCTTCGCAAATTCATTGATCTTAGGAACGACACCACAAGTAGAGATCGTGATATGTCTAGCACCGATTGCTAAACCTAGATCAGAATTAACGATAGAACAGAAATCCATGACATTATCATAGTTATCAAAAGGTTCACCTGTACCCATCACAACGATATTATCGACTCTTCTACCTTCTTTATCTAATTGTTTTTGAACGAACATGACTTCTCCAACGATTTCTCCTGCTGTTAAGTCACGTTGTTTCTTCAATAGACCAGATGCACAAAAAGAACATCCCATATTACATCCAACTTGAGAAGTTACACATAAAGAATCACCAAAATGAAAATGCATCAATACAAGTTCTACGCTTGATCCATCAGATAATTCAGCTAAGAACTTGATCGTTCCATCTTTGGATACTTGTCTTTGAATCTCTTTTAAAGGTTCAATGGAATATTCTTGTTTTAGTTCTTCAATGAAAGATTTAGGAAGATCTGTCATTTCATCAAAGCTATTTGCTCTTTTTCTATATAGCCAAGAAAACATTTGTTTCGCTCTATATGGTTTCTGTCCATGAGCTACCAACATTTCTTGCATTTGTTCATATGTTAAATCGTATATTGTTTTCATATCCTATATTCTACCATATCAAGACCGTTTTTCTAACTTTGCGATGTAAAAACCATCATGGTCTTCTTCAAAAGGAAATATTGTTTGTTCTTCTATCAACTTAAATTCTGAATGTTGTTTTAAGAATTGATTGATCTGTGAAGTATTTTCTTTCTTATTCAAAGTACATGTTGAATATACCAATATTCCACCTTCTTTTACATACGTAGAAGAAACTTCTAATATTTTCTTTTGTATAACAACTATTTCATCAATATTCTCTGGTTTTAAATGCCATCTGATTTCAGGTTTATGTGAAAGATCACCTAGTCCAGAACAAGGTACATCACAAAGTACTCTATCGTATGCGTTATGTTCAAAAGTATCCTTTGTAGCGTCATTGACCATAGTCTTCACATTCGTATTTCCACAACGTTCCATCAATTTCTCAATCAAATGACAGCGCTGTTCATACAAATCACACGCAATGACTTCTCCTGTATTATTCATGAATGCAGAAATCAATTGTGTCTTTGTTCCTGGGGCGGCACAAAGATCCAATACCTTCATTCCCTCTTTGACATCTAATGCGAATACAGGTATCAATGAAGAAGGATTTTGAATCAATACTTTACCATCTCTAAAATACTCTGTATTCACAATGGATTGATCCATTGTAAAAGAATGATCATCAATAAAATGAACACTAGGATCATTCAATAGTTCTTCCTTTGTGATCTTTAATGGATTGATTCTTCCATATACCTGAGGTATTTGTTGATCAGCTATCATGATCTGTTTTGCGATATCTTCTCCATAATGTGCTTTCCACATATGATAGATCCAATCTGGATGAGAAGTTTGTACACATAGATCATCACTATCTTTCTTACCTTCTTGTAATACTCTTCTAAGGATAGCGTTCACGAATTTCTTTTCATTTTCTTTTGTTAGTTCAACTGCTTCATTCACAATGGCATAATCTTCCCCATTCATAAAGAAGAGCTCATATATAGCCATATCTATCGTTAAAGCTGTTTTTAACTTTGTTCTTTTTGCGTAGCTTCTCCATTGCGATTCTAGATAACGATAATTACGTATCACTCCATATACAACATTAGATATAAATGGCATATGTTGTGAATCGATATCTTTTCTTTCACGCATGATCAAAGACGCATAACCATCTCTTGAAAATACTTGATATAAGATTTCTAAAGCTTCTTTTCTTGTATTCATAAAACCTCTTAGTCTAATGTCATAGGATTCACATCGATCTTGATTGAATTTAGATCAAGATCTTCCTGTTCCAACATTTCTTTTACTGCCATTCTCATCGTATCTAGATTCTTCCCTTTTAAGATCATACGATTCCGATAACGATCTTTGATTTTCAACAATGAAACGATACCAATGACTTTAAAATCACCTGATAGACCATTCTTTATCTGAAGGGATGTAGAATCAACTTTTGTTTGATTGACTCCAGATACAGTAATAGATATCAAATAAGTATATGGAGGATATTGTCCTGCTTTTCTAAAACGCATCTCATTTTCAAAGAAACGTATATAGTCTTGTCGTTTAACACACTCAATCACAAATTGTTCTTGATTAAATACTTGGATAATGACTTCTCCATCAGATTGTGCTCTTCCACTTCTACCACTCGCCTGCATCAACAGATCAAACGTCATTTCTGCACTTCTAAAATCTGTACGATTTAATCCTTCATCTCCATTTAAGATTCCAACTAACGTAACATCAGGAAAATCCAACCCCTTAGCGATCATTTGTGTTCCTAATAAGATATCCGCTTCATGATCTCCAAATTGTTTTAGGATCTTTGCGTGAGAATCTTTCCTCGTCGTCGTATCCGCATCCATCCTTAATACTTTATAGTTTGGAAATACTTCTTTCACTTCTTGTTCTAAACGTTCCGTTCCATATCCAAATGTTGTAAATCCTTCATAGCTTCCACAACTTGGACATACTCTTGGTACAAACAATTCACTTCCACATGTATGACATTTCATCTTTTTGATTTGTCTATGATAGCTCATCGCTAGATCGCAATGTGGACAACGTAATACTTCTTGGCATGATTTACATCTTAATTGTGTATGAAAACCTCTACGATTCAAAAGTAAGATGACTTGTTTATTTTGAGATAATTGTTCGTTCATCTTCTCTTTTAAAGTATCTGAAAGAATAAAAGATTCTCCATTCTTGATAGCTTGTTTCATTTCAACAATAGAAATATTAGGAAGTGATTCATTCACTCTCTCTTTCATATTCACTAAATGATAAACATTTCTTAAGGCTCTAGCGTAAGAATCAAGAGAAGGTGTCGCAGAACCTAAGATTACTTTACAATGATGATATTTTCCTCTTTGGATCGCTATATCACGTGCGTGATAGGATGGTTGTGTATCTTGTTTATAAGAAGCATCATGTTCTTCATCCATAACGATCAAACCAAGATCTTGAAATGGTAAAAACACAGAACTTCTCGTTCCTACGACGATCCTTGCCTGACCATCACGTACAAGCTTCCATTGTTCATATTTTTGTTGAGGATTCAATGCGGAATGATAGATTGCTAGGGCATTAGAAAAACGAGATGACACTCTTTCTATCATTTGTGGTGTCAACGCAATTTCTGGCACAAGAATCAAAACTTGTTTTCCTTGTTGTAATTGATGACTTGCGAGTTGAAGATATACTTCCGTTTTTCCAGAACCTGTCACACCATGCAATAAATAAACTAGATCATTACTACCTTCAATTTCATCCATGGCATTGATTTGATTCTCACGAAGCGTAAAAGGTTGATCAATGACATCCTGATGAATGACTTGTCCATTCTTTTCTTTTTCAAAAGAAATCAAAACGCCCTTATCTATCAATGTCTTTGGAATCGTTTTAAACTTTTCTCGTAATTCACTATATTTCACTTCTTGATGTTCTTGGACATATTGAAAGACTTGAAGTTGTTTTGGTGTTAGACTCGTTTCTATTTCCGTAAGCTTTACCCATTTCTCTACAGAAATACTTTTTAGTCTCCCCTTTGGTTTAATGACAGAAGGTAACATCGCTTGAAAACAAGATATCGTTGTAGACAAAGTAGTTTCTTTCATCCATAACGCAAGATCATGTAATTCTTCATTGATCAATGGTTCTTCATCAATGACGGAATCAATATATTTAATTTCAAAACCAAATCGTTCATTGATTTGTTGGATCGTTTCTTCTGTATAAATACATTCTTCCGTAAACCCTGTTAAACGTTTTGAACCAAAAGGAACAGAAACTCTACAGCCCTGTTTGATTTCTATATCTGAAAGATAAGAGAATGTCTGATCTAATGTACGAATTGGATGTTCGATCCACACTGAAACGATATACATAACATATATTTTACATGGAATTGAAACATTAGGATACACATAAGATTTCCATGCGTTAAAATATTATTAAAGATTAGGAGATCCTGTTATGAAAATCACTAGAAAATATACACTTGGAATCATTGGATTAGGAAATATGGGTACAGCGATTGCCAAAGGTGCAGTACGAAAAGAATATATTGAAAGATATCGTATAGGTGTCTATGATCATTCAGAACACGCAAAGAAAGATTGTTTGATTGAAGGCTTTGACTATTTGAATGACGTAAAAGAACTTGTTGATAATTCTCATATCGTTTTGATTGCGGTAAGACCTCAACAATTAGATGGTGTCTTAGATCATATCAAGGATTGTAATATCAATACGATCTTATCTATCGTAACTGGTGCGTCTATTTCTTACTTACAAGAAAAACTAAATCAAGCACCAATCATTCGTGCAATGCCAAATACACCACTTCAAATCAACCAAGGTGCTACCGCATTATGTAAGTCAGATAATTGTAGCGCAGATGATTACGACTTCATCTTCCAACTATTCTCTTCTATGGGTGTCACAAGAACAGTCAATGAAAAACAAATGAATGATGTCGTCGCAGTACATGGTTCAACACCTGCGTATATTTACTACTTTATCCAATGTATTATCGAAGACGCTAAACAAAGAGGAATCGATGAAGATGTCGCAAGAGCCTTATTGGTCCAAACAGTCATAGGTTCTGGTGAATTACTACGATCACAAGCCAATAGACCTTTAGAAGACTTTATTAATGAAGTATGTTCTGAAGGTGGTACAACAATCGAAGCTATCAATTCATTTAAAAAGAATGATCTTCAAAAGATCATTCATGAAGCGAACGATAAATGTATTCAACGTGCAAAAGAATTAGGAGAAAAATGACACTTTTTGAAAGTGTCATTTCTTTTACGCTGTTTGTGTTTGAATATTTGTAGATGAATCAGTATCTAATTGTAGTAATTGGATATGATCTCTAGCCTCTTCTGCGATACATGCGCAAGCATCTGCGATCCTTTCTAAATTATCTAATAAAGAAGAATAGCTAACTTGTAAGCTTGCGTCACACTTCTTACTCTTTACCCTTTCAAGATGTGCTTTATGATATTTTCTTTCTTCATTACGTAATACATTACGAATCATGATTACTTCTTTCGCACATTCAATATCACCTGTTTGGATCGCATTCATAGACTTCTTCAATAAATCAGAAACTCTATCAATACTATTATCCATTTGTTCACTAGCAATCAAAGAGAACGATTTATTCGCAGCACTTGTTTCTTTTAAGATATGATCGATATCTCTACAACGATCTGATATTCTTTCTAAGTTATTCGTTACATACAAATATCCCGCAAGTTGTTCTGCTTGTTGTTCTGTGATATTACCATTTGAGAACATCTTTGTGATATAGTCCGCAATCTGTCCTTGTAAGTGATGAACTTGTTTTCTCTTATCGTGGAAAGCTTTAAATTCTTCAGAATCATCTCCATGATGTAACGCATGTTTTAGATCTTCTAATACTTCAATCGTACCTTGTCCTAAACGAACACTTTCTTCTGATACCAAATACATCGCAACCATTGGTTGATCCATAACATGTTCATCCAAATACTTAGGTTGATCAGCCGTAATTTCAAATTCTTTTCCATCTGGAATGATCTTCGTAACGATCTTGACCATTACTCCAACAAGTGGAAGCCAAACTAGTGTACATACAACATTAAACAATGTATGTGCGTTGGCTATCTGTCTAGAAATAACATCAACTTCATTACCAGTTGGAGAAATCAAAGTAACGACCTTCACAAATAATGGAATGATCATCATGAATACGATACTACCAGTGATATTAAAGATACTATGAGAGATCGCAGTACGTTTTGCGTTCTTACTTTGTCCAATAGAAGCTAATAAGGCAGTAATCGTTGTTCCGATATTATCTCCTAATAAGATAGGAATCGCACCAGCTAATCCTATTACACTAGAAACACCATCCGGTCCAACTTGAGAAGCGAAATTTTGTAAGACCGCAATCGTTGCGGAAGAACTTTGTACGACAAGTGTCATTCCTGCACCTAAGAATAGACCTAAGATAGGAATATTCTTTACTTTATCCATCATTTCCAAGAAGATAGGACTTGATGCCAAAGGCTTCATGACCGTTCCCATGATTTCAATTCCTTCAAACAATAGACCAAATGAGAAAATAGCTAATCCTATATTCTTTACTTTCTCATTCTTAGAAATAAAATTCATCATAAATCCAATAAAGATGATTGGATAAATATAATCAGATAGTTTAAATGCCATTAATTGTGCAGTCATCGTTGTACCAATATTGGCACCAAAGATAACAGATATCGCTTGTGGCAATGACATCAACCCTGCAGAAACAAATCCGATCGTCATAACTGTCGTAGCGGAAGATGACTGTAAAACAGCAGTAACTAAAGCTCCAGCTAACGCTCCCATGATAGGAGTCTTCGTTAAAAAGCCTAAGATCTTTTTCATCTTTTCGCCTGCTGTTTTCTGCAAGGCATCTGACATACTATTCATTCCATAAAGGAATAATGCGAGTCCACCTATTAATCCAAAGACTATCTTTACATTTTCATTCATAACTTTCCCTCTTTGTTAAGAACATGGTAAGTTAGAATGAAAGTTTCATCTATCAAGGTCTTTTTAAGTTTATGTAAAATCTATGTAAAATGAGACATGGTACCATGTCTCACTCATTGATCTTACAAGTTGTATAGATTCCTTCATTAGATTCACATGTCATATTAGAATCTTGTGCTAATACGATATTCGTTACAGGAGAGTTCGAACAATCCACAAATGTTAATTTTGTGTTTGTGGAAAGATCCACTTCAGTAACCCCAGTATTTATGAATGTTAAGCTTTGAAGTAGAGGGAAATTTTCAATGCCCTTTAAACTAGTTAGGGCCGCATCTTCAGGAGCGATGATCGCAATGACTGAATTCCTTTCTTCCGCAGATAGAGAACCATCCCCATTTGAATCAAAACTCTTTAAGACATAACTTCTAAATATCGCATCTGGGAATGTCACTTCATCTACCGCTAATAAAGATTCATCTTCATCCACTTCTACTTCTTCTGTTTCCTCTACTGGTTTTGTTGGCTTTGATTGTGTGTTTTTTAAATACAGACCAAGTAATGCCACAACAAGTCCTACACACATCAATCCTAAAAGGATCTTTAAGATCTTATTCTTTCTTTTCGCATTCTCTTTTTGAAGATTGATGACATGCATCGCTTGTGTTTCTGCTGGCATATCTCGATCAATGTGAATGATACCTGTATCTTCAAAGATATCTCGATCCGTTTCACTCATCGCATCTATTGCCTTTGTGAATTCTTCTTCACTTGGTCCATCATTGATTTCTTCTTTGATTTCAGAGAAATCTAAGAAATCATCATCTTCATCTTTTTTTAATCTTTTATCATCCATAACTTCACCTTTTGAAAATGGACTGTTTCCAGTCCATCATTACCACGCTACATAATAGTCTGTTGTTCCTGCAGGACAACCAGTATCTAATACGATACAAGCACCCTTTGAACAAGAGAATGTCGTACCCTGTGGCATATCGCTCGCAGCTACAACATAATATTCACCATTTCTATAGAATCCTTCAGAATCTAATGTCCATGTAGGAGTCAAATAGTGATATAAGACGTTAGAAGAATAATATGTTTCTCTTCTACCACCATAATAATTAACACCAGAAGCCTTTGTTAGAGTTCCTGAAGAACCAAAGTTGGCATATACAGATGAATAATCTTCAGTAGATACTACAACAACAGGTGTCTTTTCATCCTTTACTTGGTCTTTTAGAACATAACCAATCATACCATCTGCTTCTACTTCATAATAATCATAGTCATTCGTACCAATCAAATGAAGTTCATCATCTGTTGTTTTTGTTGAAATCGTTGTAGATTCAGCTTGAGGTAATTGTTTGATTTCAATATCACCATCCGCATACTTTGTCTCATCGATCTCATTAAAGATCGTCTCAACATTACTTGTCAATTTACTGACATTTACATATCCGATCTTTCCACTTGGTGTAATGACCTTACAAAGTTCACCATTCGCACTTACTAGTTGTACTTGCGTACCTTTTGTATCTGTTTCAATCGTTGAAGATACACTACTTTCTTCAGATAAGATATTCGCATCTGATTTTAAGTACATCGTTTGTTTGTCTGTATCAACTAATTCAGTAAAATCAGTTTCATTACTCTTTGTATAAGCTTGTGTATTTCCAAATGAGAAATTACCACGAGCATCGATCTGTAGACCTGATAAGAAAAGAACGAGAGCTGTTGCGGGAATCATTTTAATAACTCTTTTTTTCATGCCACTCCTCCTTAAATATTTATAACTAACTTAATAATCATACACAATTCTTAAAAAAAGCGCAAATTTAAGCCAAAATCCACTACTATCCAATCAGAATATCATCCAATGGAACATCAAATTCTTCGCATGTGATTTCATCTACTTCTTGTTCTTTAAAAGCTAATCCTATTTTTTTAGAACATTCATTTAATACAGAATCATAATACCCTTTTCCATAACCACAACGATTATGTTCCTTATCAAATGCTGATAAAGGCACCAACATCAACTCAATATCAGAAACTTCTACTAATTCACTTGTTTTAGGTTCTAATACATGAAAAGAACCTTCTTCTAGATCACACCAATCATGGATCTCATAAAACACAAGTGTACTTCCTACTACTTTCGGTACACATATTTTCTTATGATGTTCAAAACACCAATCTAATATATCCTTTGTATCTACTTCATCACGAATAGATACATAACTTCCAATACAGTTATATTTATTTAAGTATGGCAATAACTGTTGAAAGATAGATTTAGATTTTTCTTTTCTAATTTCTAAAGAAAGGTCATGTCTTTGTTTCAGACCATATCTTCTTGCGTCTTTTTTATTCATGTTTCTATCATATAAAAAACACTGTGAGAAATCCACAGTGTTTATCCAATAGAATTTGTAAAATCGATCTTCATCAATTGATTTAACTCGACTGCATATTCCATAGGTAATTCTCTCGTAAATGGTTCTAAGAATCCCATGACGATCATTTCAGTCGCTTGTGCTTCAGATAATCCCCTACTCATCAAATAGAACAATTCATCTTCAGAGATCTTAGAAACAGTAGCTTCATGTTCAATGGTTGCGGAATCACAATCATTTACATTTAATGGAATCGTATCTGAACGAGATTGGTTATCTAGGATCAACGTATCACATTCTACCTTTGTACGAGAATTTTCAGCCTTACCAGAAAAGCGGATCCAGTCTCTAAAGTTTGTGATACCACCATTTCTAGAAACTGACTTTGATACGATGGAAGATGTCGTATGTGGTGCTAGATGGATCATCTTAGCTCCTGTATCTTGGAACTGTCCCTTTGAACCTACCGCAATAGAAATACACATACCATGTGCGTATTCTCCAGCTAAGATACAAGCAGGATATTTCATGGATACTCTAGAACCAATATTACCATCGATCCATTCCATCGTTCCATGTGCCTCGACCTTCGCACGTTTTGTGACAAGGTTCAAGATATTACCACTCCAGTTTTGAACAGAAGAATATCTACATTTTGCGCCCTTACCTACAAACACTTCCACCACTGCAGCATGCATGGAATCTTTAGAGTATTGAGGTGCTGTACATCCTTCTACATAAGAACATTCTGCCCCATCATCAACGATAATGATAGATCTTTCAAACTGGCCCATTGATTCAGAATTGATTCTGAAATAGGACTGTAATGGTTTTTCTAGTTTAACTCCTGGAGGAACATAGATAAATGAACCACCAGACCATACAGCACTATTTAACGCAGCTAGTTTATTATCACTTGCGGGAACGATCGTCGCAAAATACTTTTTAAATAGTTCTGGATATTCTTTCAAAGCTGAATCGATATCAAGGAATAAAACTCCCTTTTCTCTTACTTCATCCAACATGTTGTGATAAACAGCTTCAGATTCGTATTGTGTCGTTACACCAGCTAAATACTTTCTTTCCGCTTCAGGAATACCAAGTTTTTCAAATGTATTTTTGACTTCTTCAGGTACATCATCCCAACTCTTTTCCGCTTCATCACTTACTTTTTTATAGTAAGTAAAATCTTGGAAATCAATATCAGATAGATCTGGTCCCCACTTAGGCATATCCATCTTTTCAAATTGATGAAACGCATTCACTCTAAATTCTGTCATCCACTCTGGTTCATGTTTCCAAGCAGAAATCTGTCTTACGATTTCTTCATTGAGTCCTTTACCAGTTTCAAGTACTGTTTTGACATTATCATCATGAAACCCATATTTATAATCATCTTGTGAGGCTAAAACATCATTATTTTTATTTTCACTCATTTGTTTCCCTCACTTTCTTCAATCATTTGATTGATTGCCTTCCAACCAATCGTCGCACATTTGATTCTGTTAGCTTGTTTATAAACATTCTTCATCGCAACAGCTTCTTCTAAAACATCAGGATCATATTCCTTTGCGTCGATCATATTGAAATATTCATTGATGATAGCCTTAGCTTCATCAATTGTTTTACCTTTCAAAAGATCCGTCATCATAGAAGTAGAAGCAGTTGAGATCGTACAAGCTACACCATCAAAACGAATATCTTCAATTTTCCCATTTTCAATCTTAGATTGGACCGTAATATCATCAATACAACTATCAGAAGCCATATGAACACTGTTATATCCTTCTCCATCTGTTAAATTGTGATTGTGTGGGTATTGATAATGATCCATGATCAATTCTCTAAGAATTGAAGGATCATTCAACATATCATTTACATCGCTCATAAAGTCCTCCTAGAAGAAAATACCAACACAGTTTTCTAATGTGATGTCTTTACATGCATCCACAAACTTATCAATATCTTCTTTTGTATTGTAGAAATATAGTGAAGCTCGAATTGATTGATCTGTACCAATAATATTGTGTAAGATCTTAGCACAGTGATTACCTGAACGTACCGCAATATTCTTACTAGCCAAGTAACCTGCCGCATCTTGTGCGAATACACCTTTCGCATTGAAATCAATAGGTCCATACAAATTATCTGGATTGATGATTTCAATATTTTCTAATTTTGATAATTTCTCAATTGCGTACTTTCTTAATTCAGCTTCATATTCATGAATATTTTCCATACCAATGGATAACAAATATTCGATTGCGGCACCTGTTCCAATGACACCTTCAATATTTGGCGTACCAGCTTCAAACTTGATTGGTGTCTCTTTTAAAATGACTTCACCATCTTTATTAAATCTCGCATTCATATCACCACCATAGAACACAGGATCCATTTCATCTAATAACGCCTTCTTACCATATAAGATACCTACTCCACCAGGTCCACACATCTTATGTGCTGAAAAGCCTAAGAAATCGATATCTAGATCTTTCACATCAACAGGCATATGTGGAACAGATTGTGCTCCATCAACGACCATATACGCACCATATTCATGCGCTATCTTCGTCATTTCTTTGATTGGTTGGATCGATCCTAATACATTTGTTACTTCCGCAACACTTACGATCTTTACACCTTCATGCATACTATTCTTAAAAGATTCGATTGAAATATTCGCTTGAAGATCTGTTTGAATATATTCAATCTTAAAACCAATCTCTTTTTGTAAAGTAAACCAAGGTAGTAGATTACTTGCGTGTTCTGCATATGTCAAAAGAACCGTATCATCTTTTGTTAGTTTATTCTTTAGACCAAACGCAACCTGATTCAATGAATGAGAGACATTATGTGTATAAATGACTTCATTTGGTTCACAATGGATCAACTTTGCGACTGATGAACGTGTTTGATCATACAAGCGATCATTCAACGCAGCGATATCATAATCTCCTCTATGAACATTTGAAGTATGTTTTGTATAAAAATCAACAACAGCGTCAATTACACATTGTGGTTTTAAACTCGTTGCGGCAGAATCCAAATACACTAGATCTGGATCATTATCAAACATAGGAAAGTCTTTTCTGATCTTGTTGATGTCTAACATAACTCATCAAGCTTCCTTTCCATTTCTTCTTTCAACTTATTCTTTAGCTCATCATTATTTAAAGTATCCGTAATAGGCATCAAATAACCTGTAGAAATCAATGAAGTACATTGTTTAACAGAAAGACCTCTTGTCATTAAATAATACAATTGATCTTCGTCTACTCTACCAATACTCATAGCGTGAGAAGCCATGATATCATTTTCATCAATCAACAATTCAGGAAGGATCATCGCATGACATCCTTTTTCAAATGATAATGCACGACTTGTTTGATGAGATTGAGAACCATGTGATCCCTTGATCACCTTACCAATAGCGTCAATATTCAATTTGCCATCTTTTAATACAACAGCGTAATTCTTCATATCACCATATGTATGTGGAGCGTAATTCACCACCTGCATACGATAATCTTTCTTACAATCCACTAAAGAAGCACTTGAAATCAGAGCGTTAGCTCCTTCTTCTCTTAACGCAACATAAGTTTCTCTTTTTGTATTAGAACCATTACATTCACCATACGCAACAGTAACATCCGCATTTCCTAATACTTCATGTGTTTCTTCTGTTTCGATTTCACAATGCGCATCATTCCAGAACAAGTAAGATACTTTCGTGTCTCTTTGTGCGAATGTTCTGATCTTGATTTTATTCGCTTTATTGATTCGTACAAATACATCACAGTTATGAGATGCATAGAAAGTCAATTCAATGTCACGATCTGTATCAATGACATATTCACTGTAGCCTTCTGATAGTACGACATCCATATCAACATGAATATCGATCATTCTGTCTTTCCTGCACTTTCTGCCGCAGTACGAACAGCACATGTTCCAATTCCTGCAGATACTTTCTTTACATTATTACTAGCTTCAGAAGCTGGTTGAACGTTGTATTCTTGATAGATCCAATCATATCCTTCATTATCGATCTTTTCTGCTAGTTCTGCTCCACCTTCTACTACGATCTTTCCGTTAACTAATACATGTGTAAATTCAGGCTTGATCAATTGATAGAATCTTTCATAGTGAGAAACAACGATCATGCTCATCTTCGTATCATTCTTCATCTTATTTAATGCATCCGCAACGATATGTAACGCATCAACATCTAGACCAGAATCGATTTCATCCAACATACTCAAAGATGGTTTCAACATTTCCATCTGTACGATTTCATTTCTCTTCTTTTCACCACCAGAGAAACCTTCATTTAAGAAACGATGTGCGAGATCTTCTTTCATTTGTAGATCTTTGATCGTTCCTTCCATTTCTTTAATGAACTTAAATAAAGAAATAGGTTGTTCTCTTCTAACGTTCATAGCAGCACGTAAGAAATCACTATTTGTTACACCAGGGATCTCTTGTGGATATTGCATCGCTAAGAATACTCCGGCAATACTTCTTTCATTCACAGGCATTTCTAAAAGATTCTTTCCATCATAAGTAATAGAACCTTCCGTAACTGTATATTTAGGATTTCCCATGATAGCTGCTAATAAAGTAGACTTACCATTACCATTAGGTCCCATAAGAGCGTGAACTTCATTTTCGTTTACTGTAAGATCAACACCCTTTAGTATTTCTTTTCCTTCAACCTCAACATGAAGATTTTTAATTTCTAAAGTTTTCATACATACACTTCCTTTTTATTTCCGGGATTTATTTTACCATTTTATTTTTTGACTGTCTTGTAATGTGTTCTCAACAAAGTCATTTATAGATTATTTTTTTATTCTAAACGTTTCAATAACTGTTATAGGAATGAGATAATTATGAAAGATTCTGCAGATATTCACATAGTAAAATTGAATAAGATTCGTAATGGAGAGCTAAAGTGCTCCTAGTATGATCGTACTAACAGGAAATCTAATATCTGATTCCAATATTCCTTAGATCTATGAATCATGTTTAAAATACATTCCAAAAGAATATATGTTATGAAGAAGACATATGACAGAAAATGATAAATTAGAATATAAAGAAAAGAATCAAAGACGTTCAGAAATGAATGTTTTTTTCTTATTGAATGAATATCAAAGTATCTAACTTGTTCAGATAATCTTCACATTGATAAAATTGCAATTAATGTAGGCTTGTAATAAAATAAATAGGCTTATTTTAATAGGAGGATTTATGGGTAAATTCTTAAAAAAGAATTGGTTCGTAGTTCTTGTCGCAACATTATTTATTGGTGTTGTTGGATACTATATCTACGATACAAACAAAGGTAAACTAAAAGGAAAGAAATCAAATGGTGAAGATGTTGTTTACGAAATAAACGGTGAAGATACAACAGCTTCTCAATTCTATGATGATCTATATTCATCATCAGGAACATCTAGTGTCACTGCATTATTCAAACAAGCAGTTGCGGATGCCGCTATCGACACAACAAGTGAAATGAAAGATAACGCTAAAACACAAGCTGAATCTATCAAGTCAAATTATGAATCCAATTATGGAACAGATTATGAATCATATCTAGCTAATGACTTAGCTTCTACTGGTTATGATGATCTAGAAGAATATTTGATCGAAGTACAAAAGATCAATCAGATTTCTGCAGAATACGCAAAAAAGAATTTTGAAGATCTCAACATTAGACAGGTTTCATATATTCTAGTGAAGTTTGAAGATAGTTCTGATCCAGCTGATGAAGCTACAGAAGATGAACAGAGTCGTATGGACGCTGTAGATAAGGCTTTAAAAGATGGAACAGACTTCGCTACTGTAGCTGAAGAACATTCTGAAGATTCTTCTACTGCAAGCGATGGTGGTAACTTAGGTGTAATCGATAAGAATACGACTTCATTAGATTCAACATTCTTATCTACTTCCCTAGCATTAAAAGAAGGTGAAGTTTCTGATTGGGTAAGAAGTGATTCCTTTGGATACTTCAAGATCATGTGTACTGCTTCAACACAAGAAACATTAGAAAACAATAACACTGATTCTGATCCATACTTATCACTTGTTCAAAACTATGATACGACATTAGAAAATACAGCTATCTGGGAAAAGGCTCAAGAATTAGGTATCGACTTCAAAGGAAACGAAGACATGGAAAAAGCTATCAAGACTGCTTTCAATGTAACAGACGAAGAAGATACAGAAGAAGAAACTACAGAAGAAACAACTGAATCTGATTCCAAGGATTCAAAAACATCTGATAAAGAAGAAACAAGTGAAGAAAGCGAGGAAGATAAATAATGAAAAATAAACATTACTTATTCTTAAGTGCCCTACTTACTTGTACATGTCTAGTAGGATGTTCAGACGCACAAGCTAAATTAAAAGATTCTTCAACAGCTTTATTCTCTGTTGGTAGCAAGACTGTCACAAAAGGTGATCTATATTCTAAGATGAACTACACTTCAGGTGCTTCTGTTGTTACAAACAACGCAACAAAGGCAATCTCTGCAGTAGAAGTCGAAATCACTGATGATATGAAAGAAAGTGCTGAAAGCACATTGAAGTCATACAAGAGCTTGTATGGAGATACATTCACAAGTTATCTAGAAAACAACAACATGACAGAAGATGACTACTTAAACAACTATTTGATTCCATCTCTTCAAGCAGAAAAGCTTCCTGAAGCTTATCTTGACCAGAACTGGGACAATGTTGTTAAACTATATACACCTGTCAAGGCAACACTTCTAGAGTTCTCCTCTAGTGATGATGCCGAAGCTGCATTAAGTGAATTAAAAGATGGTTCTAAGACAGCTAGTGAAGCTGCAAGTGGTCATAACTCTTCTTCAACTGGTGAAAGTCAGATCTACACAATTGAAGATACTGATCTAGATTCAATCGTTAGAAGCTGTATTACAGCGAATACACCAGATGATGGATGGAGCGAAGTACCAGCAAGTGATGGAAGTACATTCTATGTAGTTAAAGTAGATGATAACGATCCTAACAATTTCAAAGATGAATGTATTGAAAAGTTAGTTGAAGTATCTCAAGTATCTTCTGACGCTATAACATACTTCTTCAAGAAGTATAACTTCCATGTTTATGATAAGACGATCTATGATGCGATCGAAGAAGACTATCCAGACTATTTAGTTCAGGATATGGAAGATGACACAACAACTACGACATCTTCTACTTCTACAGCTTCATCAACAAATGAATAACATGAAAAGAGAGAATTCAGTTCTCTCTTTTTTAGTGGAATGGTATAATACCAATAGATTTTGGAGGAATTATTATGTGTATTTTTTGCGATATCATTGATGGAAAGATTCCATCATCTAAAGTATATGAAGATGAGGATGTATTGGCGATTTTAGATGTCTCTCAAGTAACATTTGGCCATACATTGGTCATGCCAAAAAAACATGTAGAAAATATCATTGAGGCAGATGAAGATACTGTAGTGAAATGTTCTAAAGTAATTTCTAAACTAACAAAACAAATCGTTTCTAACACAGGCGCAGTTGGATGTAATGTATTAAATAATTGTGGTGAGGTTGCTGGTCAAACAGTTCATCACCTACACTTCCATATCATTCCAAGATATTCTGAAAATGATTGTGTATCTTTTGAATTTAAAGAAAGTCCAAAACAAGACCTTAATGAAGTTCTAGAAAAGGTAAAGGGATAATTATGCCAGCAGCACTCTATTTCATGCATGATCCATTCGCACCAAAGCCAAACCGCCCTTCTAGATTTGGAAGTGCAGTAGTGATTTCTTGTGATGGACAGATCTTATTAGAACATAGAAAGGATAATTTCCGTTGGGGAATCGTCTCAGGTGATATTCGCGATACAGAGTCTTTTAAAGATTGTGCGATTCGTAGAACGATTGAGGAAACAGGCATTCATTTAAAGAATGACCAAGTTCATCGTTTAGAGTTATTTGATGATCCTACTAGGATCGTTTCCTTTGTAGATGGAAACATTTATAGAATGGTACATCTAGCTTTCTATGCTGAATTAAACGAACTACCAGATACAGAAGTATCAAAACATTCCATTGAATTAAAATGGGTAGATCCAATGGAGCTAGAAGACTATGATATCGTTGTTACACATCAAGAAATCTTAGAAGAGTATTTCTCACAAAAGAATATACAACATACAATGAAGCGTAGCATTCACGAACAATAAAAGACAGAGTACACAATGAAGTGTACTCTGTTTTCTTACTCACAATGTAATCTTTCTAACATGACTTGTTGTGCTTTATATTCGATCGTATCGTCTAATTTCTCTAATTCAACTTTACCATATCTTTTATTTAAAGCACGTACTAATATCGCATCCGCAATATCTGGATTCTTTGGAAGTAAAGGACCATGCATATAAGTAGCTAATACTTGATCATTCATGAATCCTTCATATTCACTATGGTTTTCATTTCCATGTCCTGATAAGACCTTCGCAAAAGGTGTCTTAACATTCATTGTTTGACCACCATGGTTTTCAAATCCAACTGCTTTGAATGTCTTACCATCCATTGTCGTTTCAACTGCGATATTTCCAATGCATCTAGAGTCCCTATCTCCAGCTACTGTATAGTAGTCAAAGAATTTCAAACCTTCAACGACATTTCCATCTTGATCTTTGTAGTATTGTCCAAATAATTGATATCCACCACAGATCAATAAGAAAGCTGTTTTATGATCCATCGCTTGTTGAATAGAATCTTTTCTTTTGATGAGATCTTCAAAGATCAAATTTTGTTCTTTATCAGCACCACCACCTAAGAAAAATAGATCATAATCATCAATATTCTTTTCTTCACCAATCGTACAAGTATCTAGTTGAACTTCAATACCTCTTTTCTCAGCTCTTCTTCTCAATACTTCTGCGTTACCTTTATCTCCATAAAGATCCATTAGGTCATGGTACATCCATAAAATCTTTAAATTCATTTTTGACCACTCACCTTTCTTAATATCGCTCTTGTGGAATGTAAAGCTGTATATGTCGCAATGACATGAGATGGTAGATCTGCCTCATTCAACCATTGGATTGCCTCAGTCGCATCTTCAATAACAAGGATACGATCTTCTAATCCTTCATATTTTAAGCGCAATGCCATATCATACGCTCTTAATCCTGAACAAACGATATGTTTTACTTCAGGTACATTTAATCTTTCGAAATGGGCATCCCAGATCCAAGAAACGTCATGTCCATCTTGATCATTATCATTTAAGAAGATACAAATATTCTTATCACCTTCTTGTCCAATGATATACTTCATGACTTCATTAGCACCTGTAGGATTCTTTACTAGATTGATGACACAAGGCTGTTTCAGATCATACTTTTCATTTCTACCTTCTTTCATAACGAAAGTAGTAAATACTTTATTTGCGGCATCAAAATCCAGATCCAATGTCTTCATGACAGTCAATGTACAAGCACAATTGTATATCGCATAGATACTATTAATAAAGTTATGATATTTCTTACCTTCCACTGTGAAAGTTTCTTTTACATAATCGATGGCAGTAACTTTGATATCTGGATCAATATTTCCAAATCCATCACTTTCACAAACGAATCTACCAATATGAGAATATTGATAATAAGAATACTTTAAAGGTCTACCACATCTAGGACAGAACTTACCTTCACTCGCTTCATCTGTTCTATCTTTTGAAATTTCATTACGATCAACAGAGAATGTATGGATCTTAGCGTTTGTGGCAGTATCCGCAATACGTAATGTATTTGGATCATCACCATTCAAGATAATATCACCTGTAAAATCTTTCGTAACTTCTTGGATCTTGCGAATGATCGTTTCCATTTCTCCTGCACGATCCAATTGATCTCTAAAGAAGTTATTCACAACCAGATGTGTAGGATGAAGATTTTTGAATTGACGATACAACGTCAATTCATCTACTTCGATAACTGCAGCTTCAGCCTTTACATTGAAATTAGAATCAGAATTTGACGCTAATAAAGTCGCAATACCTACATTTAAGTTATCACCTCTACGGTTATTGATTACATCTAATCCTGCAGCGCGTAATGATTCGGCAATCAAATTAGATGTTGTCGTTTTTCCGTTTGTACCAGTGACTAAAACAACGATCTTAGGCATTTTAAACTTTTCAATAAAATGAGGATCCATTTTCAAAGCCAACTCACCTGGAAAACTTCCTCCTCTTCCAGCTTTAGAAAGGATCGCATGTGTAAATTGTACTAACTTTAATCGAATATCCATACATTACCCCTTTGGTTTATAGAACTGTCTATTTTCAAATTGGAACATGCGACTTGTCCACTGTCCAGGTTTAATACCATCTAAAGCTTGTTTTAAGGATGTTAGTCTCGCATCCATGTTATCAATCAAATATAAAGCTTCCGCTTCGATGATCATAGGTGTCACAGGAGAACCAAATTCCATCTTTCCATGATGAGATAGGATCATATGGTGCATTAACAATGTCTCTTCTTTATTTTCTAGACCAAGCTTTTCAGCTACTTCGCTCAACCAAGAATTCGCAATAGAAATATGCCCTTCCAGTTTTCCAGCTAACGTATATTCTGTTGTGACAGGTCCAGATAGTTCAGCAGTCTTTCCAACATCGTGGATCAATGCCGCAGATACTAACAAGTCACGATTCAGTTGTGGATAATGCTTACAAAGGTCATCCGCTAATGTAGCCATAGATAAGGAATGATCAGAAAGGCCACCCTTCCATCCATGATGGATCTTACTAGCTGCTGGGAATGTATAGTACTTATCTCCAACAAATTCTAGCATTCCTTCAACAAGCTTTTTATACGTCTCATTTTGAATGGATTGAATCAATGAATCAGCCAAATCTCTTCTTTCATTTTCACTATGATCACTAGATATCACAAAGTCTTCTAAATTGATTTCACTTTCTTCAATTGGTTCAACACGGTTGACTCTCAATTGTAATTTATCTTTATACAAAAGAACTTCATAGTTAAACAACAAGATCTTACCTACTTGGATCAAGGCTTGATCTGATTCTTTTACATCCCAAAACTTCGCTTCGATCGTTCCAGATCGATCTTGTAAAGTCATAGACAAATAAGGAGAACCCTTTGTTGTTGTACCATTCTTTACATCCTTTACTAATAAAGGTTGTAGTAATTTCATATGTTCTTCAAATTCACTGATTTTTACCATTCTTACCACTCCATTTCATCCATAGTCACATAGATATCTTCTGTAGAATATCCTTGTGCCATACAATATCTAAAGACATGATTTCTTAGATC
Organism: Bulleidia sp.; assembly: GCA_963613355.1. Lineage (GTDB taxonomy): Bacteria > Bacillota_I > Bacilli_A > Erysipelotrichales > Erysipelotrichaceae > Bulleidia. Next base: position 67,865 of record CAVDZA010000005.1, read on the forward strand.
ATTTCCTTGATATTTTCTCTCATAACGTTTCTTTGCTTTTGTTACACATTTATATAAGTTATCTAATTCCTTCGTTTCTATATTTGTATAGTCTAGTTTATTAGATACTTTACTCGCAAGGTCATAACGATATCCTCTACTAATTAAACGTGTATAGACATAGTTCTGCGTTTTCTTAACAGAATCATTCTTACATGAAGATAGGATCTTATTCGCATACGCATATGCGTTTTCTTCTTCATCATCTTTTCTTTCTGTTAATTTTTCTTCGATCATTTCATAAGGAATACCTTTTTTCGTTAATGTACGAATGATCTTATCTTTTCCATTTAAAGCTGCTTTCAAAGAATTGATTTGATCTTCACAAAATCTTTCATCGTTGATGTAACCTTTCTTTTCTAGTTTTTCAACGATACGATTGATGATATGAATATCACAATCTGTATTTTGTGTTAACCAATCATAGATTTCTTTACGGCTTCTATCTTTATATTCAAGCTTTCTAATACAGCTTTGATAAGCTAAAGAACCTTTTTCACGATAAAGCAGATCTTCAACTTGTTTCTTTGTCAAGAATCCATCTTTACGCATTCCCATATTATAGTAATCATCTAAAGATACTTGAATGCGTAATTCCTCTTTTTTATCTGAAATCAAATACAACTGAACCAATGTATCCTTGATCTTAACATCAACGATAGAATATTGATCATGATATTGTAAGATCGTATTTTCATATACTTGAATGACTCTTTGATAGAACGTTTCAGATGAATATGGTTGAACTTGTTCAATACATTGATCAGATACTAATTGATACTGTTCATCATTTAAAGATAAAAATTCTTGAATGTATTTAGGAAGATCATTTTCATCCTTAAAAAACCATCCAGTCTTTTCTGGAATCAATAATTCTTTCAATACATCATCATATCTCGCAAATAAAGGCAAACCAGAAGCTAAAGCTTCAATAAATGTCATACCTTGCGTTTCAGATAAAGAAGCAGAAATAAAAGCATCTGCGGAATGATAAAGTGTTGGAATCTCATCACGAGGTTTCGCACCCGCAAACTTTACAGAATCCGTCACTTTTAATTCTTCTGCCAATTGATTCAAACGATTAAAATCAGGTCCATCCCCAACGATCAAAAGTTTAATGTTGATTCCCTGTTTTAAAGTTTCTGCGATACCTTTTACGACAAGATCTAAAGCTTTCTCTTCCGCTAAACGACCAACATAGATGATCAACTTATCATCATCGTTAAAACCATATTGTTTACGGATATCGCTTCTTGTTTCTTTTGAAGTCAACTTAGGATCAAACTTATCTAATTCTAGGCCTGTTGGAATCACATTGATCTCTCTTCTAACATGATATCCTTCTAACATTTCCTTTGTCTTGATACTTGGCGCAATGACTTCTATAGAAGAATCACCATATAAACGACTCAATTTCGCAACACCGATCTTCGCAATCTCATCTACTTTACGACTGTTAATAAAATTAACATAGTGCGTGTAATCTTCATAAGTCGTATGATATGTAGAAACGAGTGGAATCTTTAATTGTTTTGCGCAGATCCTAGCGAATATACCTACACCAAACTCTGTTTGAGCGTGAATGATATCTAGATTTAACTTACGGATCTCTTCTAAGGCAGAAACATGAAAAGGAGATGTCATCACATAACCATATAAGAACTTCAACTGTACGCCAGCTAATCTTAATATCTTATGATCTTCATCCCATTTATGTTTTCCACTACCTTTATAAGTTGTCACAACATATACTTCATGACCATGTTTTTCTAATTCATTTCTCAAAATATAAGTTGAGGCAGCTACCCCATTGATCTGAGGTGGATATGTATCTGTAAATAATGCGATACGCATTACTCCTCACCTTCTTTCTGATAATTTTTGATTGCGTCTTTTGTATAAGATGCTGGTAATCCTTTTGATTCAGGAACATCTTTCCTTGTCTTCGCGTATAAAAATACAATACTTCCAATAATCAATACTTGATAAAAAGTAACCATTCTCCATAACAACATAATGGATGCGGATTGTGTCGTTGTAAATATTGTAGAAAACATCAATACGAACGTAGCTTCTGTACCTCCAGAAGATCCTGGCATTGGTAAGAACGCATTTACCATCGCAACAAAGGATGATAAAGCTACGATATTGAAATACATATCACCAGTAACTGGTATTCTTAAAATCAAAGCACATAAAAAAGGAATACTGTAATAGATCAATAAACGAATCAAATCATCTATAGCTAAGAAAACGATCAATTTCTTATGATTCTTTAAAACCGTTACTTCTTTAGAAAATTGTTCAAGTTGAGAATTCAATTTCGCTAATGTTAATTGTTTATCTTTTACGATGTGTAATTTACAACCAATATCGATTCCTTTTGTTGTTAACCAATGATAGAACTTTGGAGATACCGCAAGCACCCATAAGAAAACGATGATCGCAGCACCAACCGCAAACCCAGCTAACACAATTAAGAAAAATTGAGAATAATTGGAATAGAAATATGGAAATTTCACAAGGATCAAAAATAATACCAACAAACACATCGTTGATTGATAAACAATAAAATCCAACCATAAAACACCAATGGAATTACTAATTGGAATTCCTTGTTTACGAAAGATATAACCTTGTGCGACCTGTCCACCAGAAGCACCTGGTGTAATATTATTAAATAATCCAGCTACATACGCATTCACAAAACCTTGTTTATATGTATAGTTTGGATGTGTCAACTTACATTCTTCTGCTAGCCCTATTCCTAATAAGAATCTTTCAAAGACCATCAACAAAACAACACCAATCAATCCTGGAATACTAACAGATTTTAATGTTTCAATGACATTTTTCCCATCTGTCTTTAACGTAAAACCAAGGACAAGTGCAGCTAATCCTAAAATTAAAAATATATTAAAAAGCGTATTACTAAATAGCTTCTTTATCTTCTTCCACATGTCTATATTATACCTTTATTAGACTTATCAAACAATATTCCTAAAATATGTGAACTCTTATTTATTCAAAACAAATTCATACACTTTCTTTAATTGTTGACCTACAGCTTCTATGGATCTTTCAGAAGCTGTTTGATAACCAGCATCTCTTAAATCTGGCAACTTCTTTTCTACGACACCTTGAATGATATCTACAAATTCATCATTGTTTGTTCCTTTATAACAATTCTTTTTATCTTCTAGCCATGGTGAAAAAGCCCCAATATCTCTTACAACAGTAGGACATTTTCCAGCTAACGCTTCTAAAACAACGATTCCTTCCGTCTCTTCATAACTTGGGAAGAAGAAACAATCCGCATCACTATAAGCACCTTCAATGATTCCACCTTTTACGTATCCTGGAAAAATCAAATTCGGAATATCATTCTGATCCACAAGATCACCCATTTCTTTAGGAATGATCAAACGATTCGTATCACCAAACCAAATAAATTTATAATCAGGCAATCTTCTAGCTACTTCTACAAAATCAGGTAATCCTTTTCTTTGGAATAACAATCCAACACCAATAACGACCTTATCTTCTGGCTTCAAAGAAAAATACTTACGAAAAGCTTTGATCTTCTCATAATCTTTTTCATACCTATTTAAATCGATTCCATTACTTACATCAAAGATTGGTAGATCGATTCCATATCCTTCTAATATCATCTTTGAATAAGGTGTAGGTGTAATTAAAGCATCAGCCTGTGTATATAAATGCATCAACCATTTCTTTACAGCTGGAGAAATCGTATTAGATAATGTAAAACTATTTCTAAAATCCTCTTCTGTAGAATGTGCATGATAAATTACTTTCTTACCATGTTCTCTCGCATTCTTAACGATTGCGTCAGAATTCATATAATAAGTATTGATATGTAAGATATCATAATCAGAACACCAAGGATCTGTTGTATATTCAATTCCTGCAGATTCTAAAGCTCTTTTTTGGTGCTTAAAAGCTCTACCAATGCCTGATTTAGAGATTACATTTTCACCTTCAAAATATAATAAGACTTTCATAAATTTAACCTTATCTATTATAATTCATCATCCAATAAAAAAACAGATACTCATAATGAGTATCTGTCTTCTAATTCATTCTTAAGAATTATTGTTCGTCTTGCATCTTGATCTTTGTGATCAACTTGTTGAGACGTGTCTGAGCATCCTTCTTTGTCTTTTCGAACATTTCATGAGCTGCTTCTTGTCCCTTCAATCTTGGTAAGTTGAAGTAACGAGCTTCAGCCATTAAGAAGTCTTCGAACTTAGACCAGTCTGGAGTCTTAGTAGAATCTAACTGTAATGGTTTTTCAAGTCTTGGGTCATATCTGTATAGAGATGTATAACCACAAGCTACAGCATCCTTCTGTCTCTTAGGTGCATTGATCAATCCACCCTTGATACCATGTTCAGCACATGGGCAGTATGCGATAACGATTGATGGACCATTATAGCTTTCAGCTTCCTTGAATGCCTTGATTGTTTGCATCTGGTTAGCTCCCATACATACAGAAGCAACATAAGCTGTTCCATATTCCATGAAGATCTGACCAAGATCCTTCTTAGCTGTTGGCTTACCACCTGCAGCGAACTTAGCAATAGCAGAGTAGTTTGTAGACTTAGAAGCCTGACCACCTGTATTAGAATAAGTTTCTGTATCTAGTACAAGAACGTTAACGTTCAAGTTGTTAGCCATAACGTGATCTAATCCACCGTAACCGATATCATAAGACCATCCGTCACCACCGACGATCCATACAGACTTACCAACTAAGTCTCTTTCCATTTCAAGCAATGGCTTAACTGCTTCAACACTTGAAGCCTTAACAGCAGCAACTAATTCATCCTTAACTGCACGCTGAGCATTTCTATCTTCCTTAGCATCTAAGTACTTAGTGAATGCTTCCTTGCAAGCTGGTTCAACATTGTCGATATTTTCTTCGATGATACGTAGGATTCTACCAGTCTTAGCAGCTTGAGATACTGCCATACCGAAACCGTATTCTGCGTTATCTTCGAATAATGAGTTAGCCCAAGCAACACCATTTCCTTCAGCATCTGTTGTGAATGGGTTAGATGGAGTAGCTGAACAGTAGATCATTGAACAACCTGTAGCGTTAGCAACAAGCATATCTTTACCGAATAACTGAGATACTAATCTGTAGTAAGGAGCTTCACCACATCCTGGGCAGCATCCAGATACTTCAAAGTATGGCTTTTCAAGAGATACACCAGCAACAGTATTAGCATTACCATACTGTGGTTTTTCTGGAGTCTTCTTGTATAAGTAATCAGCTACTGGTTCTTGTTTTGTCTGTGTAGCGATTGGCTTAGCAACTAATGCCTTTGGATTTTCCTTAGTTCCATCGCCTACTGGACAAGCTGTGATACATACACCACAACCTACACAGTTTTCTGTAGCAAGTTGGATTCTAAACTTCAAGCCATCTTCCTTAGCCTTACCATAGAGAGGTGTTGGATCCTTATATGTTAATTCAAATCCATTTTCACTAGCAATCTTACTAGCTTCAGCACATTCTTCTTCTGTCATTAAGAATGGACGGATCGTAGCATGTGGACATGCGAATGCACACTGACCACATTCGATACACTTATCAGCATTCCATTCAGGAACATAAGCAGAAATGTTACGTGTTTCTCTGAAAGATACATCTTCCTTCATAGTACCATCAAGTAATTCAGGAGCCATGAATTCAGAAACCTTCATGTTGTAACCTTCAAGAGCGTTGATCTTCTGAACATAACCATCATAGTAAGCATCACCAGTTTCCTTGTATAATGCACCCTTAGATGATAGTTCACTCCATTCAGCCTTAACAGGAACTTCTACTAGACCAGAAGCACCCTTGTTGATAGCAGCGATATTGTTGTTAACAACATCTTCACCCTTACGTGCATAAGTTGTACGTGCAGAGTCTTCCATCAACTGTAAGCTCTTAGAATAAGGCATGATCTGTTCATTCAATTTGAAGAATGCGGACTGAAGAATTGTATTTGTATGAGTGCCCATATGAGTCTCACGAGCAATTGCGTTCGCATTGATAATGAAGAACTTTGCGTGCTTATCAGCTAAGCCCTTTAACATTCTGTTAGGAAGTTTATCTTCAACTTCATCAGCAGACATTGTTGTATTCAATAAGAATGTACCACCATCCTTCAAATCACGAACCATGTCAAACTTGAATGCATAAGATTCCTGAGATGAAGAAATGAAGTCAGCCTTATCAATATAGTAAGGTGAATGAATTGGAGTAGGACCAAATCTTAAGTGAGATCTAGTTACACCACCAGCCTTCTTTGAGTCATAAGCAAAGTATGCTTGTGAATAAAGATCTGTGTTGTTACCAATGATCTTAACAGTAGACTTGTTAGCACCTACAGTACCATCAGCACCTAAACCATAGAATAAGCATGTTGAGTAGTCAGCATCAACTGAGATATCAACTGGATCAAGTGATAGATTTGTAACATCATCATCGATACCAATTGTGAACTCTTCCTTAGGTGAATCCTTCTTGAGTTCTTCATATACAGCATTGATGTGGCTTGGGTTTGTATCCTTAGAAGATAGACCATAACGTCCACCAATGAATGTAATATCCTTATGATTTCTTAATGCATAGCATACATCTAAGAATAATGGTTCTCTTGTACCAACTTCTTTAGCACGGTCAAGAACAGCAATGCTCTTAACTGTTGAAGGTAATACATCTTCAAGATACTTCTGAGAGAATGGTCTGTATAAGTAAACCTTAATTAAACCAACCTTTTCTCCTCTAGCTACAAGAGTATTAACTGTTTCTGTAATTGTATCTGTAACAGAACCCATAGCTACGATAACTCTTTCAGCATCTGGAGCACCAACATATACGAATGGAGCATAGTTACGACCTGTATGTTCAGATACAGCCTTCATGTACTTAGCAGCGATATCTGGTACAGCATCGAAATGCTTGTTCTGAGCTTCTTCAGCTTGGAAGAAGATATCATCATTCTGGTTAGTACCACGTACAACTGGATTTGTATGTGGGTTAAGAGCCTTAGCACGGAAAGCTTCTAACTTTTCAGCTGGTAATAAGCTCTTTAAGAAGTCATAATCCATAACTTCGATCTTGTCATATTCATGAGATGTACGGAAACCATCAAAGAAGTGCATAACAGCAACGCTTCCATCAATAGCGATCAAGTGAGCAACGCCACCAAGATCCATACAGTCTTGAACAGAATGAGAGCACATCATAACGATACCTGTCTGACGGCAAGCATAAACGTCTGAGTGATCACCAAAAATTGACAATGTGTGTGTAGCTAAAGAACGAGCAGCTACGTGGATTACACCAGGTAAAAGTTCACCCTTCAACTTATAAATATTAGGGATCATTAATAATAGACCCTGTGAAGCTGTAAATGTTGTAGCTAATGAACCAGCTTGTAATGCACCGTGGATTGCACCAGCAGCACCACCTTCAGCTTGCATTTCAACGACCTTAACTTTATCGCCGAAAATGTTTGTACGACCAGCAGTTGCCCAGTCGTCAACGTGTTCTGCCATCGGAGATGATGGCGTAATTGGATAGATACCAGCTACTTCCGTGAAAGCATACGCGGAGTGGGCAGTCGCAGTATTACCATCCATGGCTTCGAAAACCTTTTTGTTCTCTGTACTCATATGTCCTCCTAATTATTGCCATATTAATTATACTCCCTTTTGAAAACGTTTAACAAAAAACTTTTCTATTGTTAGACAAAACAATTAAAAAGTTCAAAACTTTCTTTACAAAGAAGTATTTTGAACTTTGATGATTCTTTTCAACGTTATAAT
>CAVDZA010000006.1:0-73901 GCA_963613355.1 Bulleidia sp.
GTATAAAATAGTTTTTAATTTATAATAATAGGGTAATTCTTCTTTACTCTTTTACATCAATTTGTTGTATCTTACATATCATTTATGTTCCTTACATCATTTTTATGTAAGCAACGATTCTTCTCCTATACATCATTTCATTGTATCTTACATACTTTCTATGTATTTCACATCAGAATGATGTAAATAATAAGTAATAAAAAACTATGACATTTCTGTCATAGTTTTAGTTACTTATTTATCGATGTCGATGAGTTCGTATTCTCTAGAACCAAATCCATGTTCTGCTGCAGCTTCAATTGTATGTACACCATTTCTAGATTCAATTCTTTCAATCAAATGATCTCTACCTGGATCTTCAGAAGCATATACTAGATCGATACATGCTTGGTCGATAGCGATAGGATCTTCAGAAATCAAGATACCAATATCTTTCATACATGGATCTTCTGCTACTGCACAACAGTCACAGTCTACAGACATGTTCTTCATAACATTGATATAAACAGTGTTACCTTTAAAGTATTCATGAACAGACTTAGCCGCATCAGCCATAGATTCTAAGAAAGAATCATGATCTGCAGTCCAGATCTTATCAGGTTCCCCTGCACCATGAATATACGCTTTACCAAAGGAAGAACCACAACCGATAGAGAGTTGTTTTAGTGCTCCACCATAGCCTCCCATTGGATGTCCTTTAAAGTGAGAAAGCACGATCATTCCATCATACTTTGCCATATTCTTACCAACATAGTTCTTCTTGATACGTTTTCCTTCAGGAATGTCCAATACCATATCAGGTCCTTCTGCGTCCATTAGATCTACTGTAAAGTATTTGTTCCAACCATGTTTTTCAATAAGCTTTACATGTTTCTCTGTTGTGTTTCTAGCACCATTATACGCTGTATTACATTCAACAACAGTACCATTCAAATGATCAATGATAGGTTTCCAGAAATCAGGTTTCAAGAAGTTTTGGTTTCCATCTTCTCCAGAATGTACCTTTATTGCGATGTTACCTGTTAATTCCTTTCCTAGAACTTCATACATTTCTAATACCTTTTCAGGTGTAATTGTCTTTGTGAAATATACTTTAGATTTCATAATTGATCCTCCTGTTAATACTATAAACCTAAAGTGCACTTTAAGTTCAAATGTTTTTTTAACTTTTTTAAAAGTTAAACCTCAAGATGTATAATGAATCCATGTTGAAAAAGATGATTCCGATATTAGATTATTGTTTTCTTATTATCTTTACATTGTTTATGTGGATCAATGATCCTATCAAATATAACTATACTGGTTTGATCAATCATAGTAGTACGAAGATATTAGCTATTGTTATATGTTTGTATTGGTGTTTCTTGTTGTTCTTTCATTTGTATCAATTAAAAAAGAAACAAAATATATTCATCTTGTTTCCTTTCATTCTCTGTACAATGTTTACACCATATTCTGATACAGGTGATCTATTATCACAGATTCATTTATTTGTAGCTTTAGCTACAATGTTATATCTACATTGGATCTTATATTCTTTCTATTGGTATTCTAGAAAGATCACAACATTTTATCTATGTTGTTTATTATTATCAGGTTTATTTGTATTAACGTATTCTTCTATTACTGGTATATCAGAATGGATCTTTATTGTAGGTTTGATGATATCTTTACATCTATTAGATCATTCATATAAGAAATGATATAAAGCTCCTATTAGATTTGCGGAATTATGATATTTACATACATCAATATTAGGTAAAGGATACTGTATTCCTTTCATGATATCTGGATGTATGTTTTTTATATCTTCAATGGAATGTTTTAATGATTCCATTAAGATTGGTTGTTCTGAAATACCTCCACCAATCAATATCTTTTCTAGATCTAACATGATATTCATGTTGAATAAGACTATCGCTAAAGTATCTGTATATTCTTTTAATGCGAGTAAAGCTGATTCATTTCCTTGTTGGATATAATCAAAAGCCTTCAAACCATCTAGTGCTTCGTTCAACATTAGTTTCTCTTGGATCAACTTACATAAGTATGGTGTACCTAGTTGACCTATATAGCTATAGGGATCTGTAGGCTTATCTTTCTCTACACACATCGCACATACTTCCCCTGCTAAGAAACGTTTTCCTCTTCTTAGTTTATGATCTAGGATCAAGGCAGTACCGATATTTGTACCAATCACTACGACTGCACCATCGTCTACATCTGATAGATTCCCTTTCCAAAGTTCCGCTAAAGCAGCACACTTCCCATCATTTTCTAGTGTGACTTTTACGTTGTATCTTTCTTCTAATTCTTTTTTTACATTTGTATTATCTAGAAAAGGTAAAGCACCTATTGTTTGTGCGATTCCTTTTTCACTATCAATGACACCTGTCGATGATATCGCAATCCCATCAACATCATGAAACTGATTCCAAATGGAATCTAACAATTGATAAAACGATTCTTTTGTGGAAGTTCTACTAGGTGTAGGAACACTACCACTTTCTTTGATCTCTGCCTCTTCATTCATCAAGGCGTACTTTAAGGATGTTCCACCCCAATCATACACAAGATAATTCATAGTCCACCTCCAAAAAAGCAGTATCCTAAGATACCGCTATTACGCTGATACGATTTGGCGATCGTCTTCTACTTCACTTTCCATATCAAGTGCTACGCCATGTACCTTATATTTCTTTAAAACGAACATTGTCATAGTACCAGAAACACCTTCAATTGGTGCTAGCTTCTGTCCTACAAAGTCCGCTACTTCTCGCATTGTCTTGGCATTGATGTTCACAAAGAACTCATATCCACCACTCATCAAATAAAGAGAAGATACTTCTGGGAATCTCGCGATCTTTTCAGCTACCTTATCATAACCAAATCCTCTTTCACTAGATGCTTGTACACCAATGATCGCATCTACATGTTCTTGGTTTGTCTTATCCCAGTTGATGACTGTATGGTAACCACAAATGACTTTATCATTTTCTAACTTCTTGATTTCACCATCTACTGTTTCTTCTGTTTCATTTAAGATATCCGCAAGATTCGTTACAGAAACACGTGGGTTTTCAATCAACAGATCTAATAATTTACTTGTATCCATTATTTATTCTCCTTCAATTCATTTAAGAATTCTTCTATTCTATTCAAAGCTATTTGTAAGTGTTCTAAGGAATACGCATATGAGATTCTCGCAAATCCTTCACCACTTTCACCAAAAGCAGTACCAGGTACGATTGCGACATTCTTTTCTTCCAATAACTTCATACAGAAATCATCACTATTCATTCCAGAAGAAGTAATGTTAGGGAACACATAGAACGCACCTCTTGGTTCAAATGTATGCAATCCCATTTCGTTCAACCTTCTTACACAATACTTTCTTCTAAAGTCATATTCTTCTTTCATCTTTACGATTTCATCATCACAACTACTCAAAGCTGTAATACCTGCGTATTGAGAAGTCGTAGGAGAACACATGATACAAGATTGATGGATCTTTGTCATCGTATCGATCAAAGGTTGAGGCCCTATTGCGTAACCAAGTCTCCAACCTGTCATAGAGAATGATTTAGAAAAACCATTTACTACGATCGTTCTTTCTTTCATTCCTTCAATGGAAGCGATAGATTCATACTTCTCATCTCCATATACAAGTTCCGCATAGATCTCATCCGATAAGACAATGACATCTGTATCCTTCAATACTTCTGCGATACCAACAAGATCTTCATGTCTAAGCACTGCACCTGTTGGATTGTTTGGATAAGAAAGCACTAATATTTTTGTCTTTTCTGTCAATGCGTTCTTGATCTGTTCTGGAGTAACTCTAAACTCATTTTCTTCAGTACATTGGATATGAACAGCTTTTCCACCAGTCAATGTTGTGATTGGATCATAAGAAACATAACAAGGTTCAGGAATGATGACTTCATCCCCTTCTTCGATCAACATTCTAATTGCTAGATCGATTGCCTCTGATCCACCTACCGTAACCAATACTTGGTTAGGATCATAAGATAGAGAATACTTTCTCTTCAAAAACTTTGTGATTTCTTCACGAAGAGGTTGTAGACCAGCATTCGATGTATATTTTGTTCGTCCAACTTCTAGAGAATGGATCGCAGATTCACGGATCGCCCAAGGTGTTTGGAAATCAGGTTCTCCTACACCAAGAGAAATACAATCTGGTATTTCAGAAGCCAACGCAAAAAACTTACGGATCCCACTTGGTCGCATGTCTAATGCAGCTTGTGTTTGTATCTTTTTATAATCGATCATCTACATCACCTCTAATTTCCTACAATTCTACACTATCTATGAAGTTTTTTGAATCAATCTTCCGATTGAAGTTCATAGATCATATCTCTTAATTCCGCAGCTCTTTCAAAATCTAGATGTGCTGCCGCATCTTTCATCTCTGCACGCATATTCTCTAATAAGACAGCTTTATCTTTCTTAGATGTCTTATTCTTCTTCAACATATACTTCGCAGCCATTTCCTTTGTCTCTTTACCACGAATGACTTCATCCACCTTCTTTACGACTGTATGAGGTGTGATGCCATGTTCTTGGTTGTATGCTTCTTGGATCTTTCTTCTACGCTCTGTTTCTTCTATCGCAATACGCATAGAATCTGTCATATTATCCGCATACATATAAACTTCACCATGTTCATTACGTGCAGCTCTACCAATTGTCTGGATCAAAGATCTTTGGCTTCTCAAGAAACCTTCTTTATCCGCATCTAAGATACAAACAAGAGACACTTCAGGAATATCAAGACCTTCTCTTAATAAGTTGATACCAACGATAGCGTCTACTTTTCCAACTCTCAAGTCTTGAATGACTTGCGTTCTTTCCAAGGTCTTTGTCTCATGATGTAAGTAGGCAATATGAAAACCTCTTTCTTGTAGGTATTGTGTAAGGTCTTCTGCCATACGTACTGTCAATGTCGTAATCAAGACTCTTTCATTTCTCTTGATTCTTTCTTGTAGAGCTTCTGAGATATCATCAATTTGTCCCTTTGTTGGTTTGACTGTAATGAGTGGATCCAACAAACCTGTTGGACGAATGACTTGTTCTGTTACTTGATGATCAACTTGTTGTAACTCATAGTCACCAGGAGTCGCAGAACAATATACGACTTGATTCACCATTCCTTCAAACTCATCAAATGTCATAGGACGATTATCTAAAGCACTTGGTAAACGGAAACCATATTCAACTAATACAGATTTTCTTTGTCGATCACCATTAAACATCCCTCGTATCTGAGGTAAAGAAACATGAGATTCATCCACAAACAATAAGAAATCTTTAGGGAAATAATCAAATAGGTTCCAAGGTCTTTGTCCAGGTTTTCTACCATCTATATGCATGGAATAGTTTTCAATGCCTGCACAATATCCATTCTCTCTTAACGCTTCTAAATCAAATCTTGTACGTTGTTCTAAACGTTCTGCTTCCAATAACTTGTTGTTATCTTGAAAGAACTTCAAACGATCTTCCAATTCTTCTTCAATGTCATTACAAGCTCTCAACATTGCCTGTTTACTTCTTGCGTAACCAGATGCTGGAAAGATGTTATAGAACTGATAGGCATTTAAAGTCTTACCAGTCAAAGGATCTACTTCAGTGATACGATCGATCTCATCCCCAAACATTTCAATTCGAATATTGAATTGATCTGTATAAGATGGTGTCAAGTCAATGACATCACCTCTTACACGGATCGTACCTCTACTTTGTTCCATATCATTTCTTGTATATTGAAGTTCAATGAATTTCTTTAAAAGCGTATTACGATCATAGGATTCTCCTACACGGATCGTCATAAACATATTCTTATATTCAACAGGATCACTTGCGGCATAGATGCACGCAACAGAAGCTACTACGATCGTATCTCTTCTTTCTAGTAAAGAATTTAATGTAGATTCACGGAACATATCTAATTCTTCATTGATCGCAGCAGTCTTTTCGATATACATATCACTTTTAGGCACATACGCTTCTGGTTGATAGTAATCAAAGTTAGAAACAAAGAATTCTACACGGTTATTTGGAAACAATTCTTTGAATTCAGAATATAATTGTCCAGCCAATGTCTTATTGTGAGAGAAAACAAGTGTTGGTCGATTCATCTTAGCGATGATATTGGCCATGGTAAAAGTCTTACCAGTACCAGTGGCACCCTGTAAGACTTGTTCTCTCTTTCCTTGTTTTAGACCTTCACACAACTCATCGATTGCGTTTGGTTGATCACCTGTTGGTTGAAATGGTGATACGAGTTCAAATTTATCAGCCATTTAGTATTTCCTCAGCTTTTTGGAATTGAAGATCGTTTGTCTTGGATTGGCTCCAATCTAAGATCACGGAAGAACGTAGACTATCATATGTATCCTTATCTAAGACTTCATCCGATGTTAAGTTATGTTCTTCTTTGTATTTCTTTAAAGCACTACCTGTTTTACTAGAGAAGTAACCATCTGTACGATCAACATCATATCCTAGATAATCCAAACATAATTGTGCGTCTGAAATCGAATCAGATACTTGATCTACCGTATAAGAATCCTCGTCTTCCATTGATGTGAATGATTGATAAAACACATCATGAAGCTTTACTTCTTCATCTGGTGTGATACCTACACCATTGACCCATGTTCCATCCGGAGATGTCCATTTACTTGTCGTGTATTTGATTGCGGAACCATCATCAAATTGTTTGCTGACCTGTACAGTTCCTTTTCCATACGTCGTCATACCTACGATCGTCACATCATCTCTTTGTTGTTTGAGAGCTAATGTCAATACTTCCGCAGCACTAGCTGTATTGCCATTTGTGAGAATGACGATGTTTTTGATGTTTGTATATTTATCAGACTTTGTATCTGTTTCTACGACATCACCATTTTTGTATGTTTGATCCATGACTTTTGTTCCCTTATCCAAGAAACAAGAAGCGACACCTTCTACAGAGTTCAAATAGCCACCACCATTATCTCTTAGATCAATGATCAAACCTTTCGCATCCTGCATATCATCTAAATACGATTTCACTTCATCTGGTGTCGTATTACCAAATTGATAAAGCTCTAGATATCCAATGCCATTATCCAACATCTCACCTTCTACTGTAGAAGATACTTCTGCACGTGTGATTTCTAATGCGATATTCTTTCCATCACGGATCAATCCGATCGTAACTTTAGTACCTGCATCTCCTTGAACGAGTTCTTTGATTTCCGTAGAAGTCATTCCACTCACATCCGTACCATCTACTGTATGAATGATATCTCCAGATTGGATACCTGCTTGTTCTGCAGGTGAATTCTTATAAACAGATTCTACGATGGCTGTCGTACCATCATTTGTGTACTTCACACCGATTCCAACATAATTACGATTGATGGATTGTGTAAATGATTCCATCTCATCTTTTGTCATGTATTGTGTATGTGCGTCTTCATCATTTGTTGTGATGCCAGATAAAGCTTGGTCTACCAAACGATCATCTAGATCATCTACATCACTTCCAAAATACCAATCACTTTCCATGATTTCCAATGTCTCTTGTATCTTCTTAGAAGAATCCATTGTCGTTCCTCTAGAGATCGCATTACGTAATGATGTCGTGAAACCATAAGGAAGTAATGAACCACCAAACCACCCAACAAGGATCCCTACGATTGCCACACCGATCAAGATCTTTTTGAGTCTCTTATTTTTCTTCTTTTCCTCATTTAATGCTGCCTCATCAGGCCACACATATTTCTTAAGAGTAATCGTTTTTAATTCCTCTTCTTTTTCTTCCGTTACTTTATTTTCATCCATACTACTACCTTCACAAAAGGAGCTTTCTAAAAAGCTCCCTCTATATTAACACATTTATCCAAACACGGACTCTGGTCTGATTCTACAAGGAATACCATATCCAGCTTCACACCTTCTACCATATCCATCATAGCTTCCAGCCCATCCACATCCAAATGTCAGATCACCATTCCAACTCTTTACATAACTTGAGAAATCAGATGCTGAACCGATCTTAAAGATCTCTACATGGCAATGAGGACCACTTGAGTTACCAGTTGATCCAACTCTACCAACATAGTCACCAGCCGTTACTTTCGTACCAGTCGCAATTGGGCTTCCATACTGCATATGTAGATACTTCACCGCATATAACGTATTTCCTACAGCGACAACTAGATATACTTGGTTTCCTCCACCACTAGATCCACCACTTCCATGGCATGAAGAACCTAGTCCACCATATTGGCAACCATCCGCACTATTGATGACGACACCATTGGCTACTGCTCGTATCGTAGTTCCTGCCGTTGCCGCAAAGTCATAGCCTAAGTGCTTACCTCCACCTGAATAGTTCCAAGTACCAGCACTTCGATACCCACCAGGTACAGGGTTTGTCCAACCATCCGCAGCTACGACACCATCTAGGTCGATCTTAGAGATCATTGACTTGATCGCATCAATGTTGGATGAGATCGTATCACCTTGTGCTTCTAATTCAGCTGCTAGCTTTTCTTGTTCATCAATGATGACCTGAACGCTTTGTTCTTTGATTTCTAGATCATCTTGTTGAACGACAAGTTCTTGTTTAGCGACTTCCATTTCTGTTTTCGCATTTTCAAGTTCTTGTTTTTCTGTATTCAATTGTTCCACAAGATCTGCCAATTGATTCAATGTAGTTTCATCATATTGAGAAATAGAATTCAAACCATTCGCAATACGAATGAATTCTGTAAATGTGGAAGCACCCATCAAAATATCTGTATACTTTGATAAACGCATTGAAGATTGTGAATTTGTCATACGACTCTTCACTTTCTCTTTCAAAGAATCTACTTGTTCTTGTGTCGCATCGATTTCTGCTTGTTTGTTGTCGATTTCAACTTGTTTCGCATCAATTTCTGCTTGTTTTGTTTCAATCTTCGTTTCTAATTCAGAAATCTCTGATTGAAGTTGTTTTAACTGCGCATCATACTTTTCTAAGTTTGCCGCAATATCAGCACGTTGCGATTCGATCTTTTTTAATTCTTCTTGTGCACTAGATTTCTTACTTTCTAGATACTTCGCATAT
This sequence comes from Bulleidia sp., assembly GCA_963613355.1. GTDB lineage: Bacteria > Bacillota_I > Bacilli_A > Erysipelotrichales > Erysipelotrichaceae > Bulleidia. The sequence continues at coordinate 9,122 of CAVDZA010000006.1, forward strand.
GCCTTACATGCTTCTTGGTTAGAAGATGTCGCTTTCTTACACTGTTCGCTCCAATACTCTGTATCAGAATAATCATTCTCCGCTAACACGAGAGATGGTTGTAAGAAACACAAACAAGATACAGCGATACAAGTCATCAATTGAATGACCTTACGTATCATCTCTTCCACCTCAAATAACGGTTAACAGAAAGAATAGAACCAATAAAACCAACGAGTACACCAATTCCTACTAGGATTCCACCTACATAGAAGATATATGGTGTAGGTTTTACTAACTTAAACATATTGGATACTAGGATACCACCTGTTGAGTTGTATAAGAAGATGTATCCCCATATCGTTAAAACGACTGGAATGAGAGCACCTAATACACCAATGATGATACCTTCAATGACAAATGGTGCACGAATGAAGGAATTTGTCGCACCTACGTTTCTCATGATCGTGATCTCATGTTTACGAGCAGAGATCGTTAACTTGATCGTATTTTGGATCAAGAATATCGCTAGGATCGTTAGGCCTATTACGAGTACTCCTCCAACCTTACGGATCATACTCATCGTATCTACCATAGATACTGTAGAAGAACCACCATAGTTGACTTCATCTACACCATCGATCTTAGAAATCGTTTCTGCGATATCTGTAATCTGATTACCATTTTCTGCCTCTACATAGAAGGCATCATGCATAGGGTTGTCATCTCTAAATGGTTCAAACGCTTCCTTTGTCTTCTCATCATCGAAAGAATCAATATAATATTGAAATTCTTGTGCTTTATCTGAGAATGTAACTGTCTTAACACCATCGATTGCTTCGATTTCTTTTTTGATGTCATCTTCCTTATCTTCACTGTCATACGCAACCATGACTGAGATCTCCATGGAAGATTCAATATTCTTTGTAAAGTTTTGTACGTTACTAGAAAATAAGATAAACAATGAAATAATGATCAATGTGATCGTTACTGCGAAAGCAGAGCTAATTGCCATTCCCCAGTGTCTAGCGACACCTGAAAATCCTTCTTTAATTGGTCTACTGATCATGACGGACATAACCTCCTTCCGCTAGATCTGCCACAATGTGGCCATGTTCTAGAACGATCGTTCTCTTACGATGTTTGTTAACGATCGTTAGGTCATGTGTGACCATCAAGATCGTTGTTCCATACTTCTTGTTGATTCTATCTAATAGATTCATGATCTCATCTGATTTACCTGGGTCTAAGTTACCTGTAGGTTCATCCGCAATCAAGACCTTAGGACGATTGGCAATCGCACGTGCGATCGCAATACGCTGTTGTTGACCACCTGATAATTCATGTGGGAAAGAATCTTTCTTTTCAGATAAAGATACGACTTCTAATACTTCATTGACTCTCTTTTTGATCTGTGCCTTTTTCATGTTGATGACTTCTAAGGCATAACCAATATTTTCAAATACTGTCTTTGTTGGAAGAAGTCTAAAATCTTGGAATACGACTCCAATATTTCTTCTATAGATAGGAACTTGTTTTCTTTTTAGCTTTCCTACATCGATACCTACGACTTCAGCTTTTCCTTTTGTTGGAACTTCTTCACCATCTAGGATCTTAATCAATGTAGATTTACCTGAACCTGTAGGTCCAATAATATAAACGAATTCACCTTGTTTGACACTAAAGTTAACGTCATACAACGCATTTGTTCCATTTTTATATTGTTTGTATACGTGTGAACATTCAATCATGCAAGTTCCCCTTTCTCATAATTAACCATGTTATATTTTACCACAGAACACTAGATTGTTGGTGAAGGGTACGTGAAACCTTCTCCATGCATATCTGAGGCATCCGTTGTGATCGTGAATGCACGATCATCAATGGAATTGATGATCTCTACTAATTGAGAGTATTGTTTGGAGCTAACAACACAAAGGATGACCTTCTTTTCATCCTGTTGATAACCACCTTCACCTTTTAAGAATGTAACGCCACGATCCATGTCTTTCATTACGACATCTGCGATCTCTCTCCACTTTTCAGAGATGATCGTTACGCTCTTCGCGTTACTACCTGCACCCATGGATAAGACCTTATCAATGGCATATCCTGAAGCGAATACAGAGATCAAACCAATAAGTGCCGCATCTAATCCATACGCAATGATTCCAAGTAGGACCGTAATTCCATCTGTAATAATGACACCTGTAGATACTTTTAGTCCTGTTAATTTATTCGCAACAAGTGGAGGTACATCCATACCACCTGTAGAAGCACCCGCTCTCATGACAAGTCCAATTCCAATACCACCTAACAATCCCGCATAAAAGCTAGCTAAGATTGGATCTACATTAATGGATAACATTGGTTGAACCTGTGCCAATATAGTCGTAAACAATGTATAACATACAGAAGATAATAACGTATCTATACCAAATTGTTTTCCTAAGATCAATGTACCAACGATCAACAATCCAATCGTTAAGATATTAGCTACCAATGTCTCATTGATATGAAAGAATGGTTCAAACGCTACCGCAATACCGGCAACACCACCAGATAAGATATGATATGGCAAAATAAAGAATTCTACTGACATCGTTAAAATCAGTGTTCCTATCACCACATATAATATATTCATTACTTTTTTCATTGAAAACACCCTCACAACCACTGTATTATATCACTCATGAAGAAGAAATATATTTGGTTCCTTATCTTTCTATACATTCTATTTATTTTCTTTCATTCCTTACAAGTAGGAGAAACAAGCAGTTCTCTTTCTGGAGGAATCACTGCCTCTTTATTATCTTTCCTTCATTCAATTGGTATTTCTCTACAATATGAAGCTTTTCATCACTTCATTAGAAAAACAGCACATTTCATTGAATATGCCGTTTTAGGAATATTGGTATATTTTGGTATCAAGAAACAACCACTTCTTAACAACACAACACTAAACTACATCCTCTTTTGGATCCTTCCAGCATCTTTAGATGAAACGATACAACATTTTGTACCAGATCGATATGGATGTGTTACAGATGTCTTATTAGATATGTGTGGTTTCTTATGTGGTTCTATCATTTTCTACTTCATTGACAAGTTGGCAACAAAGCACTAGCTTCATCTCTTGTATGTGTTTGTGAGAATTCTTCATCTGTCTTATTAAAGAAATAGTAAGGATCTTGTAGGTCATCATCCCATGTTAGATCTACATTTCTCCATGTTTGATTGATATAGATGATATTCCAAGCATGTTCTTCTCCTTCTGATTGTCCTACGACGTAATAACAAGGAATACTGAGTTGGTCCATGATGTATTGGAATGCCTTAGCGTAACCAGCACATACCGTCTTATGATTTACGATTGCGGAAAAGCTCGTTTGATTCAAAGAGGCATTTTCATCATATTCGATCATACTTGTCAATTGATCATGTACATAGATTTCTTTCTCTTCTTCTGTTTCAAACACAGAAGCTGTTTGAATGATCTGATTACATGTATTATCAAATAATTGTCGATTCTCTTCGATGTTATTGATGGTTTCATTGTATGTAATATCTACTTCAAAGATACCCATATTCTCATAGTATTGAGAAGAATATGTCGTATCCAACCAAAACAATTCTGGATGATCAAACAATACCGCTTGATACGCATTCTCTATATTCTTTTCTGTGATATTAGAATCAAATGGTTTAAAAGAAGTTTCATATTCATTCGCACAAGTAATGAATTTAGAATACAATCGTTTTTCACTATCTGTTAATTGTTCATAGTAGATGTTATACAACGGATCATATTCAACGATTTCCTCTTGTTGTCCAAACATCTCTAAAACAACATCTTTTACGTTTTCATACATTCCATAAAAGATGTTTTCAGTATGTGTTACAAACACCAAAGAAACCACAAATAAACAAAAGATCAAAAACTTTAATAATTTCTTCATACTACTATTCTAACAAAAAAGGCGCTTTAAATTATTGCGTTGGTCACTATCCTTAAAAAAGCCAAGAGGTTCTTACAAAAAGAATACTGATTAAGTATTCATCTCATTACTCTACCACTAAAAAATCCATGTGAATTTCTTACCACTATATGGTATTTTCCCATGGATCCATTTTAGTTTTTCAACACGATAATTTAACCTACGTTTTTTAAAATCAACGCATCAATTTAAATTACCGTTTCTTTTTAGTAATTTATCCAATCTATTTGTTACACAATAGCAGCATAATGAACATGTGCTATTTTCCAAGTATCACCATGTCTACGTAAAACTTGCGTTTCAATACCTTGAATACCATCTGGTTCATTGGTATCTCTTAATAAGCATTCTGTATGATAACGAAATATAGCAATCGCTGTATCTTCATCTAACATATTTATTTGTAAATCTTCTTTCACTAATTCTACAGTACTATATTTTCCATATAATAATTGTTTTAGAAAAACATTGTAGATTTCATCAGGACCATAAAATGGGTTTACTAGAGAAATCAATACTGCATTTTCTTCAAATAATTCTTTTGCGAGGTCTAAAGATGGTTCATGAACAAGTGCTCTATACTTTTCAATTGTGTTTTCAATCATACTAATTACTCCTTTTAAAAAATGACAAAGTCATTATAGTTGAGTGTGTTGTAATGTCAATAGTTACATCAATATAAACAATTGGTTCAACTTTCTACGTTTGCGATTAAAAATAGCTTTCATGATAGCGAACTTTTCTTCTTTGGTCCTGTCAGAATACCTTCTTCTAATACAGTCCAAGCCCATGGATTTATTTTAGTTTTTCAACACGATAATTTAACCTACGTTTTTTAAAATCAACGCATTCATTTAAATTACCACAAAAAAGAGATGAGAAATATCTCATCCCTTAACCAATATAATTTTCTGGTCTAACTCGACATGGAGCACCATAACCATCTTGGCATCTTCTACCATAGCCACCATAGCTACCAGCCCATCCACATCCAAACGCTAGATCACCATTCCATGTCCTCAAATAATTCGAGAAATTAGAAGCGTCACCTAAATAGAATATTTCAATGTGACAATGAGGTCCTGTAACGTTACCTGTAGCGCCTACTCTACCGATATAGTCACCCGCTTTGACTGTCGTACCTAAAGCGATAGGACTTCCATACTGCATATGTAAGTACTTCACCGCATAGAGAGAACCATTTACGACCGTTAATAGATAGATCTGGTTTCCTCCCATCGAAGAACCACCAACGCCATGCGCCGTGCAACCAAGATATCCTTCCGTAGCACCATCCGCACTAACGATAACGACACCATCACCAACCGCACGGATCGTAGTACCTTGTGAAGCCGCAAAGTCATATCCTAAGTGAATACCACCACCTGAGTAGTTCCATGTACCTGCACTTCGATACGCACCTGGCACTGGGTTTACCCAACCTGATGAGCCAAATGAGCTTGTTGAACTACTGCTAGAACTACTACTTTGACTACTGCTAGATTCACTACTAGAACTACTATCAGATGCAGAAGAATCTTCTTCACTCGTATCTGGAGTAGGTTGAGGATTATTCGCTTTATCAATGGCAGCTTGTAGTTCATCCATCTTACTAGAGTTAGCACTGATCGTAGCTTGTAACGTACTAACAGTAGAAGAAATCTTTTCACCTTGTGCTTCTAATTGGGCAGCTGTATCTTCTGCCGCATCTTTAAAGACTTCGATCTTTTCTTGATTGATCTCTAACACTTCTTTTTGTGTTTCTTGTTCTTGTTGGCTTGCGTCTAGTTCTTGTTTTTGAACTTCTAAAGAAGATGTCAATGTATCTAATTCTTCTTTATCTTCTTTTAATTGAGAAGATAACTCTACAAGTTGATTTGTTGTTTGGTTGTCGTATTCATTGATATCACTTAATCCATTTGCGATACGAATGAATTCTGTAAAGGAAGAAGCTCCCATCAAGATCGAGAATACTTTATTGATACGCATTCCTGATTGAGAAGTAGACATTCTACTCTTTACTTTTTCACCAAGCTTAGAGATCTGTTGTTGTGTTTCATCGATCTCTGCTTGTTTTTCATCTGCCTTTGTCTGTGTCTCATTGATTTCAGCTTGTTTGGATGAAATCTTTGTTTCTAGCTCTGAGATCGTTGTATTTAATTCATCGATCTTTGTTTGGTAGCTGGCAATCTCATCCTTATACTTTGTGATATCTGCCGCAATTTCACTTCTTTTCGCTTTGATATCCGCTAGTTCTTGTTCACTCTTTGCCTTTTCTTCCGCAGCTTTCTCACTACTTTCCTGAACCTTTTTCTTCTGATTTTCAGAATATGTCTTACATGCATCTGAGTACGGATCAGAATCACAAGGGTTCGATTCCGCAATCAAAACAACAGGATTTATATATAGGATCGCAGAACTTATCGCAATCAATATCTTCGTTAGTTTCTTTTTCATAATTCTATTATATCAGACATTGTGTCTAGTTTTGTGTATTTCTTGTGATAGCTTTTATTTTTCCTTCTGTGATGTTGACGAGATCCTCTACACCAACTTCCACTTGTGTACCTACTCTACCTCCAGAAACCATGATCTTATCAAATAAAACAACGGTTTCATCATACACGGTCTCAAACTTTTTCTTCATTCCAATTGGAGAACATCCACCATGGATATATCCTGTTAATTTCAATAATTCTTTTTGAGGAATCATTTCAACATTCTTGACACCCACTGCTTTCGCACATTCCTTTAGATCTAATTTCTCTCCAACAGGAATCACAAACACATAATGTTCTTTATCATTTCCAACCGTCACTAATGTCTTAAAGACTTGTTCAGGATCTTGTCCACATTTCTTTGCGACAGATACACCATCAATCAAATCATCTGAGACATCATATGTATGTACGATGTATTCCACATGATTTTGATCCATGATACGCATCGCATTTGTTTTCGTTTCTTTTTTTGCCATAACATCACCAAAAAGAAGATTAGTACGCAACTAATCTTCCGTCAATAGAATTCGATCATCATTCAATTGATCTTTGAATTGTTTCATCAGATCTTCAACTTCCATGTTCTTCTTTTCTTCTAAAGAAATATCTTTAATGATCTTACCATCATTCATCATCAATGTACGATTACCAGTAGATAATGCCATCTTCATGTTATGTGTGATCATCAAACATGTCGTATGATTCTCTGAAACGATCTTGTTTGTAAGTTCCATGATCTTATCAGCAGCCTTTGGATCCAAGGCAGCTGTATGTTCATCCAACAACAATAGCTTTGGTGGAACGATCGTAGCCATCAATAACGTCAAAGATTGTCTTTGTCCACCAGACAATGTACCTACAGGTACATCCATTCTATCTTCTAATCCAATATCCAATTGTTTTAAGATATCACGAAACTTCTCTTCATCTTTCTTTGTGATCCTTGAAAAGAACTTTGTGGAATGTCCTGCACGCAAATACGCAAGAGCTAGATTCTCACGTATCGTCATATTTGGAGCTGTACCTTTTAAAGGATCTTGAAACAATCTACCAATGTACTTACTACGTTTATACTCTGGAATGAATGTAATATCCGTATCATCTAAGAAGATCTTTCCAGAATCCACTAAGAAATTCCCTGCGATACTATTAAACAATGTGGATTTACCAGCACCATTTGAACCAACGATCGTAATAAAATCACCATCATTCACTGTTAAAGAGAAATCATTCAAAGCTTTCTTTTCATTCACTGTTCCAGGATTGAATGTCTTAGAGATATTTTCAATTCTTAACATAGCTTCTTTCCTTTCTCTCTCGTTTCATCACACTCACATTTTCTTTCATGTGAGGCATTGCGATAGCTAATGCCACCACAAACGCTGTCATTAATTTCAATCCTTCTACAGGAATGATATGTGTTTGAAGAACAAACGCATAGATACAACGATAAACGATATTCCCAACCAAACACGCAATGATATTTCGTGTAATGGATTTCTTACCGTTGATCAATGTTTCTCCAATGATCAATGTCGCTAGACCAATCGTAACGATACCTGTACCTGCGTTGATATCTGCGCTTTTTTGAAGTTGTCCAGCTAGAGCGCCAGATAGACCAGTCAACATATTTGCGACCACAAGTCCTACCGTGATCGTAAACTTTGGATTGATAGAAGAGGCAGATACCATATCTCTATTATCTCCTGTGGCACGAATCGATAGACCAAGTCTAGTAGATAAGAACCACTTCATGAATAACATCGCTAGGATGGAAAAGATCCCAGCTAAGATGATGGTATTCCAACTACCACCAATTCCTGTTTCTTTAAACAAAGAAAAGATCGTATCATTCTTCAATAAAGATACATTGGAACTCCATCCCATCGCCATAAGATTAACGGTATAGAGTCCTGTATTTGTGACGATACCTGCTAAGATCGAAGGAACGCCTAATCTAGTTTGTAGGGTCGCCGTAACAAGTCCTGCTAGTCCACCAGATACCATTCCCATCAAAACCCCAACAAACGGATGACCGTTTGCGCAAAGGGAGACAGAAACTGCCATTCCCAAGACAAAACATCCATCCGTTGTTAGATCTGCGATATCAAGTACACGATAGCTTAGAAATAAAGCGAGTGCCACAAAGGAATAGATACACCCAAGTTGTAATGCTGTCTGTACGATATAGATCATTGATTTCTCCTATTAGTCTTCTGTTGTTTCTACTTCTGTAACAGAACCAAAGTCTGCGAATACATCAGATTTGATTCCTAGTTTTTCACTTGTTTCTGAATTTACTGTGATGATTCCACCAGGCATGACTTCATAACTGCCTTCATATCCTGTAGCTTCCATACCTTCTGTGATAGCTTTATAAGCTAGATCAGCAGTTTCTTTACCAAGTTCTGTATAGTTTACACCACATGTTGCGAACGCTCCATTTCTAACGAAGGAATCTGCACCTGTGTAGTGAGGAATACCAGCTTCCGCAAAGTCTGGGGCGATTGCGAGTTCACTAGCCATAACGACATTATCCGTAGGTGTAAATACAGCGTCTACGCCACTAGCGATAAGTGAAGCAGCTGCTTGTTTGACTTCATCATCCGTATTACCTGTGGCCTCAACATATTCGATTCCCTTTTCATCTAGATATGCCTTAGCATCTTTAATAGGTGTTTCTGAATTCGCTTCCGATTTAGAATACAAGAGTCCAACCTTCTTTACATCAGGATCAGCCGCTAACATCATTTCCATGATCTGTTCTGTATTTAACGCATCAGATGTACCTGTTACGTAATCGATGTCTGTAAGTTCTGCGCTTTCTGGATCAGAGATCGCAGCGTATACGACAGGAACTTGACCATCCGAAGAAACTGTCATTGTTTGAGCGGCAAGTGTTGCGATAGGAATAATGACATCCACACCATCACTCATGACTTGTGTTCCAATCTGTTGTAAAGTCGTTTGATCATTTTGACCTGAATATACTTCACCATATTCAATTGTGACACCTTCCTTTTCTGCGATAGCGTCTAGTTCAGCTGTGATCGCATCTGCGATCTCATCTAATGAAGCGTGATCTAATTGTTTAACGACTGCTACCTTATAAGTCTTAGATGAAGAAGATGTAGCTGTAGAAGTAGTGGATGTTGAAGAACAACCAACCATTGTTGCGAGCATTGTTGCCGCTAAAGATAAAGATACTAGTTTTTTCATGTGATTTTTCCTCCTTTATTCTCTGCATTTCCTCCATCTGTGATAGAAACAAAAAACGCCTGTCCATCTAAGGACAAGCGTATATAGCCTGCGGTACCACCTTAATTAGAAGATAAACTTCTCTCTTTCTTGGAAAATGCAATCACATTTTCTGTCCTTTAACGCTGACATTGCGTCTAGAAGTACTCGTTATTCACTTTCATCTAGCCCTCCCAGGTCCATTTGCGTAGTGCCTCACTGTCGATTTCCACCAATCACGACTCTCTTGAAGTTGCCTTCTACGTTTGATCTCCTGATCTTCGGTTTGTATGAATCAAATATAAACTTCAAATACATACGAATCAACACTTTTCTTACATTTTATGAAAGAATTTGTAAAATATTATGAAAAGATTTTCATAACTCTTTCGTATACAATAAATACATGACAAATACTTATAAACAAACATTACTAAAAGCTGGTATTACTTTAAAAGAAAAAGGTCTTACCATTGAAACATGGGGAAACATTTCCATCAAAGATCCACTCACAAACAATATCTATATCACACCAAGTGGAATGGCATATGATTCTATTACAGAAGAAGATATCTGTGTATTAGACAAAGATGGCAATCTCATAGAAGGTTCAAGAAGACCCAGCATCGAAAAACAATTACATGTGTTGATCTATCAAACAAGAAAAGATGTAAATGCCATCGTACATACACATCCTATCGACTCAACGATCTTCGGTGTACTACATCGCTCCATCCCTGTCATTACAGATGAAATGGCACAGGCAATCGGTAATGAAGTAAGATGCGCAGATTACGCACTACCTGGAAGTGAACAACTAGCCATCAACGCCATAAAAGCTTTAGATGATTCACAAGCAGTCTTATTAAGCAATCATGGTGCCGTTTGTGTAGGAAAAGATATCAATGAATGTTTTAAGGTGGCTACAGTATTAGAAACAAGTGCACAGATCTACTATAAAGTACTCACGATCGGAACACCTATTGAGATCAAAAAAGAAGATATAGAATGGATGCGAGATTTCGCATTAAACAAATATGGACAATGAGGTATCTATGGAACAATTAAAAGTCATTCAATTAGATGAAACAAATCATAACGTCATCATCCTTGACCAAACACAACTTCCTAATCGTGAAGTTTATTTAACATTGTCTACACCTCAACAAATGTGGGATGCCATCAAACTTCTACAAGTACGTGGTGCTCCAGCCATTGGTGTATTTGCGGCATATGCCATTGCGACCATTGCCCAATCCATCAATACAGATGATTACGCTTCTTTCCAACAAGAATTCAATCAACAAGCCGACTACTTAAACACAAGTAGACCTACAGCTGTTAATCTTTCTTGGGCTCTTACAAGAATGAAGAACTATGTAAGTTCGCATAAAACGGATATTCCAACATTAAAGAAAGAATTGATCCTAGAAGCGAAAAAGATCGATTCAGAAAATGAATCCATGACAGAAAAGATCGGAGAATATGGTGTAACGCTCCTTCATGAAAATGATGGAATCTTAACACATTGTAATGCGGGATATTTAGCTTGTTTAGGAATTGGTACAGCGACCGCACCAATGTATAAAGCACATCAAAAAGGGATACATATTCATGTCTATTCCGATGAAACACGTCCTCTTCTACAAGGTGCCCGTCTAACAAGCTATGAATTATACAAAGCAGGAATCGATGTCACTTCTATCTGTGATAATATGGCTAGCATCGTTATGTCACAAGGTAAGATCCAATGTGTAATGGTAGGAAGTGATCGTATTGCGGCCAATGGTGACTTTGCGAATAAGATCGGCACAAGTGGTGTTGCGATATTAGCGAAATACTACAACATTCCTTTCTACACATTAGCACCCTCTTCTACGATTGATTTCAACACTCCAACAGGAAAAGAAATTCCAATCGAAGAACGAGATGAAGAAGAAATTGGTTCAATGTGGTACAAAGAACCAATGATCTTAAAAGACATCAAGAAATATGATCCAGCTTTTGATGTCACAGATCATTCCTTACTCACTGCCATCATTACAGAAAAAGGAATCGTATACCCACCATTTGATATCAATCTAAAGAAATTATTTGAGGAAACAAAATGACAGAGAATCCATTTGTAAGAACAGAAGTCGTTATTGGAAAAGAAGGACTTGATAAATTATCTAAGAAAAGAGTTGCGGTGTTTGGCGTTGGAGGCGTTGGTGGATACGTCGTAGAAGCTTTGGCACGTTGTGGAATTGGAGAAATCGATATCATTGATAATGATACCGTAGCTATCAGTAACATCAATCGCCAGATCGTAGCTACTCACTCTACAGTCGGTCAATACAAGGTCGATGTCGCAGAGAAAAGGATCAATGACATCTCTCCTAATACGATCGTACACAAATACACAACATTCTATCTTCCAGAAAAAAGAGAAGAATTTGATTTCACAAAATACGATTATGTCGTAGATGCCATTGATACAGTGACTGCGAAGATCGATATGATCTGTTACGCAAAAAGTGTAAAGACACCAATCATCTCTTGTATGGGATGTGGTAATCGATTAGATCCTACACAACTAGAGATAACAGATATCTACAAGACAAAAAACGACCCATTAGCTAAGGTCATGCGCCATGAATTAAAGAAGCGTCACATCAATAAGCTAAAGGTCGTATGTTCAAAAGAACTACCAGTGAAAACACATTACACAGAAGAGAACAGTAAGAAACGTTCCGTTCCTGGTTCTACTGCCTTTGTGCCTAGCGTAGCTGGACTCATTGCCGCTAGTTACATCGTTCAAGAACTAATCAAGTAATTTTTTCTTGTCACAAATCCATTTTTCATTTATTATCTTTTCGTACAAATTCTGTACAAGAAATTGACCGCCTTTTTAGGCCAAGGCTACACGGACGGCCGGGTCAAATGCCGAAAACTTGTTGAAGAAACAAGAACTGCGTTTAGTGGAATGCAGAAGGGTATTCACCCTTATTGATTGAGTTAAAAGCTCAGTTTTGTAAAGTTGTATTTATTTAACCTTATGAAATGGTCAATAAGAAGCGATTTCTAGTACAGAAAGGACTTTATAAAGATATTTTAGGCAGGTGAAATAAATACACCTGTCTTTTTTGTTAGGAAAGGGGTAAGAAAATGAAAAAGATTTTAAATGTAGTTCTCTGTATGATGCTTATTTTACAACTAGGTTGTACAAATCAAGCTAGTACACAAGATGTTGCGGATGTCATCTACACGAATGGAACCTTCTACACAGAAAATGAAGAAGCACCTGAAGCTGAAGTGATGGCAGTCAAAGACGGAAAGATCATTTATGTTGGGGATAATGATGAAGATACCATCAAATCATTCACAGGAAATGATACGGAAGTCATCGATCTAAATGGCAGTTTTGTGACTCCGGGATTGTTAGATGCGCCTTCTCATCCAGGTATGGTTTCTACGACAGCTTGGTATGTTGATATTCCAGACGATGCGGTAACGGTTGATTCTATTTTAGATTATGTAAAAAGCTATTGTGAAGAACATAGCGCAGAAGAATATCCATTTGTTTATTTTGAATACTACCCTTCTAATCTATTTGGAGAAGAAGGTCCTAATAAAGAACTCATTGATGAAGTCGTAGATGATAGAGCTATCCTGATTGAAGATTTCTCAGACCATGCTTGTTGGGTAAACTCTAAGTTCTTAGAAGGATTAGGCATCTATGAAAATGGTGTCCTACAAAAAGATGATGAAGAATTTTTTATCAAAGATAAGAATGGAGATTTTACAGGTTGGATCAAAGAAGGAGTTTGGAAGACTTATATTTCTAACTTATACGAAGCTACAAACTACTATCCACCAGAAGAAGTTACAGAAGAAACGATTACTCCAGTATTAGATGATTTTAAATCATGGGGCGTTACAGGAATCATGGACGCTTATACATTATCGGAAGAACATGTTAAAACGATATCTGATTTAGACAAAGCTGGTAAGTTAAACCAATACTATGAACTATCTTATGTCATGGATACACCAGAAGATCTAGAAGATTGTTTAACATCCATTCATTATTTGAATGATACATATCAAACAGATCATGTGAAAGTAGATACGTTAAAGATCTTCTATGATGGCACTAATGAATTAGGAAATGCCGCATTGATCGATGGTTGGATCACAGATGAAACACAAACAGGTTATATCATGATGGATACAGAAGAAACAAAGAACGTCATCAAACGTTGTAATGAAGAAGGAATCGATGTTCATTTCCATATGGTTGGTGATCTAGCCTTTAGACAAGTATGTGATGCGACAGAAGAATTAAAGAATGAAATTGGTGAATTAGATATTCAAGTTGAAGTATGTCATTGTGAATATGTTGATCCAGATGATTATGATAGACCAGCAGAATTAGGCATTATCGTTAACTGGACACCACAGTGGTCAGGAGGATACTTTGGAGATGGTTCTAAACAATACTTAGGAGAAGAAAGATATAACAGAATGTACCAATTCAATCCTATGATCGAATCAGGTGCTATCGTTACATTTGGATCTGACATCTATTCCATGTATGAAGAAGAAAGAGGTAATCCTTATTTTGGTATGCAGATAGGGATGACAAGAGTTGATATTTGGGATGGCATCTATGAAGGTGAAAGAGAAAGCGCAGATGCGAAACTATCATTAGAAGACCTATTAAGAGGTTATACGATCAATGCCGCAATCCAAATGAGGATCGATGATGTCGCTGGTTCTCTAGAAGTAGGAAAATCTGCCAACTTCAATATCTACTCCGAAAACCTATTTGATATTGATGTCAACGAATTTAAAGATGTACTTCCAACTGCAGTCTTCTTTGAAGGAAACTTGATTTCAGGAAGTGTCAATTAACACAAAAGATCGGGACTCCCGATCTTTTAGTTTACTTTCTTTCTCATTTCACTCTTCACAACAATATAACTATATACACAAGCTACTACTTCTGAGATCCAAAACGCATACCAAGCCTTTTCAATTCCAAACAAATGGATAAACAACCATAAACATGGTACTAAGACCACAAGTTGACGTAACGCACCACCTATCATGTTTACTACTCCATTTCCTAATCCTGAAGCGAAATACCCACAAAGGATCGTCGTTACCGCAAAGATGAATGTGATAGAAATGATCCGTAAGGCAGGAACACCAAACGCTAACATTTCACTACTTGCGGAAAATAATCCAAGTAATTGTGTTGGAAACAACAAGAAGATGATCGTTCCTACTATCGCAAAGATGATTCCAGTTGGAATGAGTACTGCCCAAGCTTGTTTGATCCTATCGCTCGCTCCACTTCCATAGTTATATCCAACCACCGGAATCGCAGCTTGTCCTAGACCATTTACAGGCATCATCAAAAAGCTTTGAAGTTTATAGTAGATTCCAAAGAAAGCCACCGCAGTAGAAGATACCGTCAATAAGATACTATTGATAGCGAATGTCATGACACTTCCAATTGCCTGCATGACGATCGTCGGTAAACCAACACGATAAATATCCACAACATCTTTCCATATAAACTGATACCCTTTCAATCTTACATGAATGACAGGATTCTTGACTTTATTGAACCACAATGCCGCAACTGATCCAGTTAACTGTCCAATCACAGTCGCAATCGCAGCTCCACGGATTCCCATCATCGGACATCCTAGTAGCCCAAATATCATGATTGGATCCAATATGATATTCACAACTGCCCCAATGATCAAAGATATCATTGAAAGAACCGTATCACCTACTGCTTGTAGAAGTCTTTGACCATATGTCTGTAAGAAGATTCCCCAACAGAACACAAGATTCACAGAAAGATATTCTTTGCAGAGCTGTTGAAGTTCAGGATCATTTGTTAAATGACACGCAATTTGATCAGAAAAGAACAATCCAATGATACTAAATATCAAAGATGTTCCTATCATTAGAAACAATCCAGTCGTTGCGACACGACACGCTTCTTCATTCTTTTTCTGTCCTAACTTTTGCGATAGTAATGCGTTAAGACCTACCGCAGTACCTACACCGATCGCAATCATCAGAAACTGTATCGCATAGACTAAAGATGCCGCAGTCAATGCCGTTTCTGATAATCTCGCAACAAAGATACTATCTACGATGTTATACAAGGATTGTATCAATAGTGATAACATCAAAGGAATTGCCATCGTATAAAGTAATGGTCTTATTGGCATATCTGCTAACTTGTTTTTTGAATTCATATATTCCTCCATTTCTAAAACAAAAAAGCGCAAAATCTATGAGAACAAGCACGTTCTCGGATTTCACGCTTTATAAGCCGGCTTTTATTAACAATAAAGATTATACTGGAATTCTTTTATTATTTCCAAGCTTATTATTGTTTTGTGGATAAAGATAGAGCTCGTAATATCATTACTAGCGCAATGATCGTTAATCCAATGATCAAAGCGATAGAAGAAAAATAGGAACCACTCAAATCATATAAGAATCCAACAAATGTCGTAAACAACGCATTGGATACCGTTCCAATCAAAGAGATCTTAGGATAATACGCATTATAGCTTTCCTTAAACAAGTTCTGTGACATCAATACAGGTCCTACTGCACTCATCGCATACACAAGTCCAACAAGTCCAGCAGCCAATAACATCGCCATTGAATTTGAAGAGAATAAAGCTAATAAGATCAAACCAATCATTGCGAATACACCATATACACATAAAGACTTTTCTACACCGATCTTATCTGACGCTGCACCTAATACGATCTTACTTAATGTATTGACTACCATCGCAATGGATACCATCAAAGAACCTGTTGTGGCATCAATCGTCATAGATGGGAAGTGTTGTGGTAAAGCAGTAGATGCCGCAATACAGAAAGCGTAGATAGCTACGACCATAAATGTAGCTGTTGAGATCTTCTTGACTTCGATTTGTTGAGGAGCACTTGTATCACTTACATCTTTGATCTTATTGTTTAAAGAAACAGGTCCAACGATACATGGAAGATATAACACAAAAGCTAATACAGCTTCTAAGACATATGTCATTCTCCAACCTATCGAATTAATGATGATCGTTAATAGTGGAGATAACAAAGCACCTGCGATACCTGAGAAACCAAGTGCGATACTTGTAGCTAATCCAACACCATCATCAAAGTGATTATTGATCAAGATCGATACCATCACAAATCCTACGATACCAGTAGAGATACCTCTAATAGCACTCAAGATATACAACAAGATAATAGAACTACACAAAGATAATAGAGCTGTTGATACCGCATATACTACCGATAACATCAGAACCATCTTCTTAAAGTTTCTTTCATGGACCAACTTAACAGTTAACAATCCACCTATCGCATAGGCAATATTGGCAATCGTCAGTGTCATACTAACAGATCCTTTTCCTACGCCAAGATCCTCCGCAATTGGTGTAAAGAACACACCAGAGGCATTTGTTAGAATACCAATGGACGAAGCTACGATACAACAACATGTAATCAATACTAATATTTGTTTTTTGTTATGCATATGAATTCCCCTATGCATAAAATATACCAAATAGTTGTAAGCACTTTCAAGAATAATACTTCACAATTAAAAACACCTCCAATTGGAGGTGTTCATTATTATTCAGCTGTAATATCAGAACCAAAGTACTTATTAGAGATTTCAGCTAATGTTCCATCTTCTCTAAGTTCTTCAATTGCCTTATTGATAGCTTCACGTAATGTGTCGTTATCTGTTCCCTTCTTTAATGGGAACGCATACTCTGTTGTTTCTTCATCTGTTACTACGACAGATAACTTATCAGAGTTACCTGTAGTGTTGAAGTAATCCTGTACGGATGTATTTGCGTTGATCGTTGCGTCAACTGATCCATCTAAGACAAGATCCATTGTTTCACCTAATGTATCAACATTTGTGACTGTAGCTCCATTATCTTCACCCATTGCAGCGTAAGTAGAACCTGTTGAGTTCGCTGTTGTCTTGCCACTTAGATCAGAGAATGACTTGATATCTGTGTTACCTGTCTTAGCTACGATAACTGCGTGGTCATACGCATAAGCTTCTGTAAAGTCATAAGAAAGACTTCTTTCTTCTGTTACGTCAACACCATTTGCCATCATATCAAATGTACCTTCCGCAACACCTGTCAAACCACCATCGAAGTTTACTTCTTTAAAATCTGCTTCAACGCCTAGCTTTTCAGCAACCGCTGCAGCGACTTCAACATCGAAACCTACAAGTTCATCCGTCGTTTCATCATGATATGTGAATGGAGACCATACACCTTCTGTTGCGATAGTGATCTTACCAGCTTCTTGAATTCTAGCTAAGTGATCTTGATCACTACTTGTAGAAGCTGTTGTTGAGCTTGTTGTAGATGAACAACCAATTAAAGTTGTTGCGAGTAATGTAGCTAATAACGCATTTACCTTTTTCATTTTTGTTTTCCTCCTGATTTATTCTCTATTTTCTCCATGTGTATCTTCCATACGAAGAAATTCTCTTGTACGTTCTTGTTTTGGATTTTCAAAGAAGTCTTTTGAGTTTCCTTCTTCTACGATCTTTCCACCCTCCATGAAGATGACATGGTTGGAGACATCTTTCGCAAATGACATTTCATGTGTGACAACGATCATTGTCATACCATCTTTTGCCAAGTCTCTCATGACATTTAATACTTCACCAATTAATTCTGGATCTAATGCGGATGTAGGTTCATCAAAGTAGATGATCTCTGGACTAGTCGCTAACGCTCTAGCGATTGCCACTCTTTGTTGTTGACCACCAGATAGTTGAGAAGGATAATGATCCGCTCTATCACCCATACCAACTTTATTCAACATCTCTAATCCGATCTTTTCCGCTTCCTTAGAATTCATCTTTCTAGCACTTGTTAGACCTAACGTTACGTTTTGTAGTGCTGTCTTATTCGCAAACAAGTTATAGTTTTGAAACACAAATCCCGTCTTCTTACGAATCTCTCTTATATCTTTTTGACTGATGGAAGACAAATCATAGTTCTTCTCATCAAAGACAAGTTGTCCTTCATCTGCACGTTCTAGAAAGTTGATACATCTTAACAGTGTCGTTTTTCCAGAACCACTCGGTCCAAGTATCGCAACGACATCCCCTTGGTTAACGGTTAGATCAACACCATTCAACACTTGAAGATCACCAAAGGATTTATGAATATCTTTTATTTCTAATACTGACATATCACTTTGTACCTCCATAGCTACCTAGCTTCTTTTCACCAAGTTTCTGTAACCAGGAAATGATCGTACAGAACATTAAATATACGATTGCGACTTCAATATACAAAGGTAGATAAACATATGTTCTACCAATGATTTGTCTCGTTCTCATAAACATTTCTACGACTGTGATATTTGAAGCTAGTGAAGTATCCTTCACCATAGAAATCAAAGAATTGCCTAATGAAGGGAATGCTGTTCTAAAAGCCTGTGGTAATACCACATGCCACATGATCTGTATATAACTCATACCTACGCAATACCCAGCTTCCATCTGTCCTTGTGGCACGCTTTCTAATGCACCTCTAATCGTTTCCGCACAATACGCACCTTCATTTAACGCAAATACTACGATTGCCGTCACAAACGCAGACGTTTCAATTCCAACAGCTTTCAGACCATAATAACCAACCATCAACTGTACAAGTAATGGCGTTCCTCTTATGATCCAGATATAAAATCTAGAGATTTCTTTTAACACCGGGACTTTCGCATATTGGATCATCGCAACGATCACCGCAATGATGATAGCTAACGCAAACGATATCAATGTTAATGGTATCGTCACCAATAGACCAGGTATCAATATCTTTGTGAAAGATTCACTTAGAATCTGTAATACTCTTGTATCCATACACTTCTTACTCCTAGGATGAAAATATTTTACTCATCAATGTTTTTTCTTTCCACTCATATGCCCAACAAAAAAAGATCGAAGTTTACATTCTTCAATCTTTTAGTATTCAACCGTTGTCCATTCTTCACAATTCTGGATGACATCTGCCCAAGATTCATAGAAGTATGGTTCATGGCACACCATCAAAATAGAACCTTCATATGCTTGTAAAGCTCTTTGTAGTTCATTTTTAGCGTCTTCATCTAAATGGTTTGTAGGTTCATCTAACACAAGTACATTTGTTGGTGTATTCATTAACTTACATAAACGCACTTTTGCCTGTTCACCACCAGATAACACTTTCACCTTCGATTCAATGTGTTTTTCTAATAATCCACATTTCGCTAACGCATTTCTCACTTCATATTGATTCCATGATGGAAATGTATCCCATATCTCTTGTAGACAAGTCTTATCACTCGCAGACTCTTCTTGTTGGAAGTAGCCTACTTCAACATTTTCACCTACTTCTACTTTTCCTTCTAATGATGGGATCTTCCCTAACAAGCTCTTTAATAATGTACTCTTACCAATACCATTCGCACCTATCAATACGACCTTTTGTTTTCTTTCTAAGTCAAATTGAATTGGTCTAGATAGTGGAGAGTCATAACCAATGACGAGATCCTTTGCCTCAAAGATCAACTTACCAGGTGTTCTAGATACTTGGAAATCAAAGTGAGGTTTTGGCTTTTCTCTTTCTAATTCAATGAGTTCCATGGAATCTAGTTTCTTCTGTCTAGACATCGCCATATTTCTCGTCGCTACACGTGCTTTATTTCTAGCCACGAAATCTTTCAGATCTGCGATTTCTTTTTGTTGGCGTTTATAAGCCGCTTCTTTCTGTGCTTTTTGTACTTCGTACACTTCCACAAAATTATCATAGTCTCCTGCGTAACGTGTTAATTGAGAATTGTTGATATGATATACGACATTGATGACTTTATTTAAGAATGGAAGATCATGAGAAATGATAACGAACGCATTTTCATAGTTGATAAGATATCTTTCTAACCATTGGATATGTTCTACATCTAAATAGTTTGTAGGTTCATCCAATAGTAAGATATCTGGTTTCTCTAGTAGTAACTTCGCTAGTAATACCTTTGTACGTTGCCCACCAGATAACTCTTCTACATCTTTCTCTAGTCCTAGATCAAACAATCCAAGAGCTCTTGATACTTCATCGATCTTCGCATCTAGTGTATAGAAATCCCTTGTATTCAACATATCTTGGATATCACTTGCCTCAGCCATTAACGCATCAATGTCTGCGTTGTCATCTGCCATGTTTCCATATAATTCATTCATATGTTGTTCCATATCAAATAAATCAGAAAACGCTGTTTGAAGTACATCTTTAATAGACATCCCTTTCTGTAATGTTGCGTGTTGATCTAAGTAGCCAACTTTCACATTCTTTGCCCATTGGATCTTTCCTTCATCCACATCCATTCTTCTTGTGATGACTTTTAAGAATGTAGACTTTCCTTCACCATTTGGACCAACAAGACCAATGTGTTCTCCTTTATTGATTCGAAAAGATACATCTTTTAAGATCTCTCTATCTCCAAAACTATGATTCAAGTTATCAACTGCTAATATACTCATATCTATTCCTTTCGCAATGGCTCTATTATACACAAAAAAAGTAACATTTCTGTTACTTTTTCATCGCTAATTGACTTGTAGAATAATGTTGAATAGGTGTCCAAGTGACATTTGTAAACAATGCTTGTATCGTAATAGGAATATACGTCAACATAAACATTGGAAACATTGGAACATACTTTAACTTTTCACTTGTCTTAGCTGGAATGTTCTTCCACTCAGAAATAACGGTCGCACCAGCCAACAACATCATACTGATCCACATATACGCTAATACACCTGTTAAGAATTTGATCATTTCTTGTCTTAAGACAAGAGAGATGTAGTATGGCATAAATGAAGCAGCACCTAACACCCACAGTGCTAAAGCTACCATGATGACTGTCAATAAAGAACATGGTAAACATGTCATCAATACATCATAGTAAGAAAGTCTCTTACCCTTTTCCAACAACATTCCTTTTGTTAGCTCACCAAGATATCTACCATCAATTTGATAGAAGCCCTTGGCCCATCTCAATCTTTGTTTCCAAGATTGTTCCATCGTAGATGGTTGTTCATCATAAAGGATCGCACTATCTACATAACCAATTCTCTTATTCTTTATCGTAGAATCTACTGAGAATTGAATATCTTCTGTTAAGAAGTAATATGGCCAACCTTCATTCTCTTCCATTAAAGAAGATGAGATCACAAATCCTGTACCAGAGATCATACATTGTGCACCAATCATATCTCTAACATAGTTTAAGTGTCTTGCCTCATGTAAGAACCAAGTAGAATACGCTGCAGTTAACCAGTTTTCTCCAAAGTTCTTAGAGTTACGATATGTCGTTAAGGCATCATACTTACCAGTCGCTAGTTTCTTATTCACTTCTTTTAAGAACGCTTTATCCACAAGATTGTCTGCATCAAATACCACAAACGCATCATAGTAGTCACTTCCTACTAAGCCAGTGATCTTTGTATAAAGATAGTTGAGCGCATATCCTTTACCGACTTCTTCTTTGTTGAATCGTTCGAATACCGTTGCCCCATGATCTTTAGCGACTTGTGCTGTATGGTCTGTACAGTTATCCGCTACGACATAGATATCATAGTATTCCTTTGGATATTCCATTTGATTTAAACTATCCAATAGTTCATGAATGACACCTTCTTCATTTCTTGCGCTAATACATAACGCAAAACGATTTCTGATGTCTGTATCTCTTAACTTCGCTACTTTTCTCTTCACGATGGAAATCACTATATAAATCACTTGATATGCATATATCACTGTTAGAATTTGTATCACGATATTTGTAAACAATCTAAATTGATCAAGAATACTCATATTTTCCTCCAAAATCCATCGTATAATATACGCATTTTTAAATGATTATTCAAGTCATAGTATCTGAACATTTGTTCATATTTCACAAAACTTTCGCTATTACACAAAAGAATCACTGTCTTTCTATGATATAATAACGCGGTTTATGACGTGGATCTTACAAGCATTACCAGATATTCTTATCTTATTGGTAATCTATATAAAAATACTATTTCCAAAGTGGAAGAAACTATCACCCAATGATTTTGGATGGCATACAGCACTCTATCTCTATATCTGTGTAGTATTGGGGTGGACGATCATGCCAATCATCATTCATTTACCTTGGGCTTTTGATGGTGTCTATGAGAATTTCAATCTGATTCCTTTCTCTGATTGGATCTATGGTTATGGAAGTTATCGTAGAGAAACAGTGTATAACTTAATGTTGTTTGTACCATTTGGTTTTATCGCACAACGAGCATTAAAAAAACCATATAAGATCACTCTCTTATATGGTGCGTTGTTTTCTTTAACGATTGAAATATCTCAATTGTTATTCACAACAAATCGTATCTGTGATATCACAGATCTATTGAATAACACACTAGGTACACTTGTTGGTATTATTCTTTATATCATTTATAAATCTATTTAATTCTTCTCAAATGTCATAGTCGTTTCATCCCCAGGGAATGTAACGGTCATGACATTTTTTGATATCTTGTAAGATACGGATTGATCATCAATCGTGATGATTCCATTTCCATACGTACAAGCTTGTTCCTCACCACTAGCTACCATGGAACATGTTCCATCATCTTTTAGTTCAAAGTATGTATCTTTATCTACTCCTCCACTATAAGATTGATAATAATACTTTCCAGTGATTCCACTAGATGAACATCCTGTTAATAAAATAGATGTCATAAATAAGAATGATAATTGTTTTTTCATGATGCGATAATACTTCCTCCAATAAACTCACGAATGATCGAATTATTTGCGATACACGAATCATCTTCAATTGGTACAAAGAAGTCTAAGAATCTTAACATTCTTTGTGCTTCTGCGTATTGTGGTGATTCATATGTAATTTCTTTTAATAATGGTTCCGCATATTTCTTTAATACAGCTAATTCATATACACATTGACTATTAAAGAATACATCTGCCTCTCCATTATAAGGGAATATGTTCTTTTCTTCACCCTCTCTAACAAGATGCCAGCTCTCTATCGTTTGTTGTGCACTCATATCTCTTGTACGGTAGTCCCTTACAAGTCTTCTTAACATACGCGCATCTGTTGTTGGGATACGATGATAACGATCGATCGTCAACTGTGTTAAAGGACTAATGTAGATCTTAAACTTTTCCTTATCATCGATTCCTTTTGTAAGTTCAGGATTCAATCCATGGATCCCTTCAATGACAATGATCTGATCTTCTTTTAATGTCGTGATTCTTTGTCCATAGACCTTTTCACCTTTCAAAAAGTCATACTCAGGTAGATCTACTTCTTCATGGTTTAATAACGCATTCATTTGATTCGTAAACAATTCTACATCTACCGCAGATAATGCCTCAAAATCCTTTGTGCCATCTTCTTGTACAGGAAGATCAGCACGGTTAATGAAATAATCATCTGTACCTAGATATAAAGGTTTTAAACCAATGACTTGAAGTTGAATACACAAACGTTTCGCAAAGGATGTCTTTCCAGAGGAAGAAGGTCCCGCAATCAATACGATCCTCTTACTTCTTTCTTTGATCATTCTTGCGATATCAGCTATCTTCTTTTCATGAAGCGCTTCACTCAACAAGATCATCTCTTTATACTCACGTTTCAATACCTTTTCATTCAATGTACTAACTTCTCTTACACCCATTAGCTTTTCCCAGCTCTTTTCTTCTGAGAAAGCTTCATACAATAGATTCTGTTCTTTGAATGCAGGTACAACACTAGGATCATTTGGTTGTGGGAATTGAAGAATGATTCCTTTTCGATATACATGTAGATCAAATAGATTTAAATACTTTGTGCTTGGTAATAAGTATTGATAGAAAAGATGTTGTGTATCATCCAAGGTACAAACATACGCTTCTTTTACATCATACGCAGTTTGAATAACACTACTTTCATATGGAAATGAATTATTTTTATAAAAGTCATGTAAAAGAGAATCTCTATCTTTCTTTACTTGTAAGATAGGTAGATCTGCATCTACTAGTTTCTTCATTCTTTCTTTTACTTTTTGACAAAGTTCTTCTCTAGAATACTTAGAATGATAAACAGAAGTAAATACACCTTTTGAGATAGAATTCGCAATATGTACTGTCGTATCATCTCCAGAGATATCTTTGATTGCCTTCAGATATAAAAGCGTCAATGAACTTTGGTAACACATATTCGCATATGGATTACGAATATCATAGAACTCTACCAAAGAATCGTCATAGATCTTTGTGTTTAATCTTTCGAAATGATTATTTACTTTACACGCATAAATTGGATACGAAAAAGAGAGAGACTCCATTACTCTTTCTAGAATAACACTTCCCTCATATTCTTTTTCTATGATTTGTCCATTTGGACATTGAATTGTCAGCTTCATAACATCACCTACTTAAAGGCAACTGTATTCTTTCGTACATGTTTTTGAGTCGTAACTTTTTTACCCTCTGGTAACAATCTCATCATCGCCAGTTGACTGTTCAAAGGTACTTCACCAATCTGTTTCTTACGATATCTACCCGTTTCACTCATACTTCTCGCTTTTGTATTATCTTTTAACGCAAGTTCTAGGTATTGATGGATCTTTTCTTTAGCAGTGGTATCTAAGATAGGACAAGCTACTTCAACTCTACGTTCTGTATTTCTTGTCATGAAATCAGCAGAAGAGATATACATCTTTTCACTACTACCTTTTCCGAAGATATAGATCCTAGAATGTTCTAGATATCTACCTACGATAGAAGTGATATGGATATGATCTGTTTTTCCTTTGATTTGTGGTGTGATACAAGAGATACCTCTTACGATCAAATTAACATTTACGCCTGCACAGGATGCCTGATGTAATTTTACTATAATTTCTTCATCAGTGATAGAATTTAATTTACAAGTAATTACACCCTTTTCTCCCTTTTCGATTTCTCTATCCATAAGTTCTAAGATCGAACGCTTTAAAGAAACAGGAGAAACAAGCAATGTGTTATATTTTCCATCTAATTTTCCAATAGCCATGTTAGAGAAGAACGCTACCGCATCTTTAATAATAGCTGGTCTAGATGTCATATACGCAAAGTCAGTATATGTCTTAGCTGTATTCTCGTTAAAGTTACCAGTAGAAATCAAAGCGACGTGTTGTGGCTTACTGTTGATCACTTTTGTGATCAAACATACTTTTGAATGTACTTTATACTTCTCAAATCCATAAATGACATTACATCCAGCTTCTTCCAACTTCTCAGAATAATCAATATTATTCTGTTCATCAAAACGAGCCTTCAATTCAATCAATACATCCACTTCAATACCATTTTCTGCAGCTTGGCATAAGTAATCTACTAGTCTAGCTCTAGAAGCTAAACGATAGATCGTGATCTTGATAGAAACTGTCTTAGGATCATTCGCTGCTTCCTTAACAAGTTGTAAGAAAGGTTCCATGGATTCATAAGGATAATGTAATAAAACATCTTTCTTTTGGATCTGGTTAAAGATCGATTGTTTGTAGTTTAATTCAGATGATAACTTTGGTGTATATTTTGGATACGTATTCTTATTACGTACTTCTTCATCTACAAGTCCTTCAATGCCAAAGACATACTTTAAATTCATTGGAGCTTCACACACAAAGAGTTCTCTTCTTGTGATCTTGAGATTACTTAAAAGATATTGGCGGAAAGAATCTGAAGGTTTCTTAGATACCGTCAACATCGTAACGTTCATCTTTCTTCTTTCCTTTAATACTTTTTCCATCTTCTTACGATAGTCCAAGATATCTTCAAATGCCTCATCATCTGCGTCTACATACGCACTTCTAGAAACTGTTAGCTTTAGTGTTTCTCCTACTGTATGATCTGAGAAGATAGAAGGAATCTGCCAAACCAATAAGTCTTCTGTATGGATATAACGAAATCTCTTCTTATGTGGTAAGACAATGATCTGAGGTAAGGATTGTGGTACTGCCACAAAACAATACGATGTCTTACTTTTCTTCTTCATACTAGCAGCGACATATGTGATATGGTTTTGTAGGTTAGGAAATGGATGATGAGAGTCAACGATCTGAGGATTGATCAAAGGTGCTACTTTTGACTTGTAGTACTTCTTCAAAAACTTTATTTCATCTTTCGTACATTCATTGATCGATATAGCTTCAATTCCTTCTTTCGCTAATTCCTTCGTCACTTCCGCATAGATCTTATCTCTTTTCTTACAACCTCTTTTCGCAACAGGATAGATGGCATCCATTTGTTGAGCAGGTGTCATACCAGACTTATTATCTACTTTACTCACTTTCGCACTTTTTAGATCCCACAAAGAACCTACACGCACACGGAAAAATTCTTCTAAGTTAGAAGAAAAGAAATAAACAGATTTCAATCTTTCTAGTAAAGGAACTGTTACATCTTTGGCTTCATTTAAAACACGATTATTAAAACGCAACCAAGATAACTCTCTATTACATGTATACCCTTCTTTATAAACATTCTTCTGCATACTCATCACCTTCAATACAAATACCTATATATCAATACACCATCTTTGTTAAGTCCTTGTAAAAAACCTGTATGTTCCAACAACTTTCTTGAATAAATATTCGTTTCATCTACTTTCGCATAGATTTCATTACATTGAAATGATTCACACAATAACTGTAAACCTTGTGTCATATACCCTCTATGCATGTAGCGATATTTTGTTCGATATCCTATCTCATAGATACCATGATCTCTTTCATACAATTGAATGATTCCAACCAATTCTTTTTCATCATAGATTCCATATGTGATATCTCTAGATAGTTCACGATACAACATACATCCTCTTTCATAGGATAAAGGAAAAGAATATAAATCTAATAACATAGGAATCTCTTCTTGTTTTAAAATGTGAATCGATATATCTTTATTGCGTATCATTATTAGTATTATATCGCACTAGGAGGAGTAAAAATGAAAAGAATTATTACGATGCAAGATATTTCCTGTATTGGAAAATGTTCCTTAACGGTAGCTTTACCGATCCTATCCGCAATGGGCATAGAAACTGCGATCCTTCCTACTGCGGTATTATCAACACATACAATGTTTAAAGGATTTACGTTTCATGATCTCACAAATGAAATACAACCTATCTTAGATCATTGGAAGAAAGAAGGATTTCATTTTGATGCCATCTATACTGGATATCTAGGTTCTTTTGAACAATTGAATATCGCAAAGAATATGATTGATTCTATGGATGATAGACCACTCGTCATCGTTGATCCATGTATGGCAGATTCAGGAAAGCTATATACAGGCTTCACAAAGGAATTTGTGGAAGGCATGAAATCTCTTTGTCAAAAAGCAGATATCATCTGTCCAAATATCACAGAAGCTTCTCTTCTTTTAAATAGACCTTATCAAGAACACTACACTGAAGAAACTGTCAAAGTGATGTTAAAAGAACTATGTCAATTAGGATGTAATATTTCTATCATCACTGGTATTTCTTTTGATGATCATTCCATTGGTGCGTATGCCTATGACGCTTCAAAAGATTCTTATACTTTCTACTCAACAAAGGAAGAACCACAACACTTCCATGGTACTGGTGATATCTGGGCATCTACGATTACCGGTGCACTGGTCAATGGAAAAGACATCAACGAAGCGATCAAGATCGCTAGTGAATATGTAAGAGAATGCATCCATCTAACACTTCAAGAAGAAAATCATAATATCTATGGAACAAACTTCGAACAAGCTATTCCATACCTCATAGACCTAACAAAAGCCAAGTGATCTCACTTGGCTTTTACATTCCACAATCGAAACATCTGTTCCGCTGTATCTTTTAAGTTTTGGTAGGCAACTGTTGTATCCATTGCCTCTTCTAATGTCATGATCCTTGGAATGATTGGAAAATATGCGTCTATTCCATTTTCATTACATGCGTATGGGTCTAATAAACAACCTGCCACACCAACGACTGGAATGTCATACTTCTTAGCGTGTTTGGCAACTCCTACAGGTGCTTTCCCCATCGCTGTTTGATGATCCAATCTACCTTCACCAGTAAAGACTAGATCTGCATCTTTAACGACTTCATCAAACTTCAATTCTTCTAATACGATTTCAATGCCACTCTTCATTTCCGCATTCAAGAATGTATGGAACGCAAAGCCCATACCTCCTGCAGCACCACTACCTGGTATATTCTCATCCGCATTTGGATAATATTTTTTTGCGACTTCACTATAGTGTTTCATCCACGTATCCATGTTTTGGACCATTTCTTCACTAGCACCTTTTTGTGGACCATAGATGTAAGAAGCACCCGTTGTACCACAGAGTGGATTATTAACATCACATGCGATACGGAACGTACATTCTTTTAATACTGGATCTATTTCCTCGGAAATAGAATCAATATCTTTTAGACCGATTGCACCAAAAGGAATTTCGTTCCCTTCTTTGTCTAAGAAATGATAACCAAGTGCTTGTAACATACCAACACCACCATCATTTGTCGCAGATCCACCAATTCCAATAATGAATTTTCTACAACCATTCTCAATGGCATCTTTGATGACTTCACCAACACCATAAGTCGTTGTGTAATAAGGATTTCTTTCCTCACTCTTTAATAAAGGCAATCCTGCAGCACCACTCATTTCTATGATGGCTAGATCATTCACGATACCATACGTACAATCTACGTTCTTTTCTAGTGGTCCATGAACAGAGATCACTTTCTTTTCTCCCTTCATTCCTTCCACTAACGCATCGACTGTTCCTTCACCACCATCCGCTAATGGGCTAATGACAACTTCAACGCTTTCATCTACTTTATGGATTCCTTCTTTTACAGCTTCACCTGCCTGCATGGAAGATAAGCTACCTTTAAAAGAATCAATTGCGCATACAACTTTCATGAACGACCTCTACTAACTTTTTAACAAGTTCTTCATCTACAACATCATAATCATTTGTATGTGGTTCACTTAAATATGAATACGTCACATATTCAGATGATGTCGTTGGATCTGTTTGATAATTCTTACAAGAAGAATGAACTTGATGGATCCCTGTCGTTTCCATCATTTCTACAGCGTTACTTGCGTTCATTCCAGAACCAGCTAATATCTCTATCTTCTCACCAAACTCACTTTGAAGTTGTTTGATAAGATCCATCCCTTCCATTGCCTTAGATCTTTGACCACTTGTAAGAACACGGTCCACACCAAGATCACTTAAGATCTCCATCGCTAAATATGGATCTGGTGTTACATCAAACGCTCTATGAAAGACTGCCTCTTTTCCATAAGAATGAATCAAATCTACCATCTTTTCTACATATGGCATACAGACGCTACCATCATCATTCAAGAAACCAAACGCAATTCCATCAGCACCATTCTCTAATAAGATCTCTGCCTCATCCATCATCGTTTCAAATTCACTGAATGAATAAGAAAATCCTGCAGCTCTAGGACGATCCATACAGATCACCTTAAGATCCGTATCTTTTTTTACTCTTTTTAATGTAGCGAGCGTTGGTGTCAATCCACCTACACTTAACGCACTGTTGAGTTCTACTCTTTTTGCGCCACCTTTATAGGCAGCGACACAATCTTCATAGCTTCCACAACATACTTCTACGATTCTTTCCATTCTATTCTCACTTTCTAATGAGTGGTGCTGTTCTAGTCTTCATATATTCTTCCATCCACTCGTTTGTTGCCTCTTCAAATATCATTTTACCATTCTCTTTTTTCGCAAGATAAACGGTTGGTCTTAATCGTTCTGTACATACCACAAATGAGAAACCTTCAATGTTTGTAGCACATCCCCATTCTCCTTTGTTATTCATCGCAATCAAAGACATATCTCCAGCTTTTCCACGACGTTGTTTTAATTGTTCATCAAATTCAAAGACTGCTTTTTCACACGCTTCTTGAGGATGCATGCCTTCTTTCATAAGACGTACGATCTCATAGCTAACGCAACCCTTCATGACATCTTCTCCTAGTCCTGTCGCACTCGCTCCACCAACTTGAGAATCTACATAGAAACCAGCTCCACAAACAGGAGAATCACCAAGTCTACCAGGATGTTTCATGAATAGCCCCGATGTACTTGTCGCACTACACATGTGTCCACCATCATCTAACGCAATCATTCCTACAGTATCGTGGCCACTATAAGGTTTGATTTCTTCTTCCATTTCTTTTAATCGATTTTCATAGTGGATCACTGCTCTTTCACTCAACATGTTCTTTCTTTCAAATCCATGTTGTTTTGCGTATTCTTCAGCACCACTTCCAACCAAAAAATTATTCACATCACCTTTCATCAATGATCTTGCGATCGAGATAGGATTGGCATGATCTTTCACTGCTCCAACTGCACCAAATTCAAGCGTATCTCCATTCATAAAAGAGGCATCTAATTCAACGACACCTTCCTTATTTGGAAGACCTCCATATCCAACACTTTTGTAGAATTCAAAGTCTTCTACATCTTTTACAGCTTCTTCCAAGGCATCCAAACAACTTCCATGATCTTTTAAGATCTTGTCTCCTTTTTGAACACCTTCTAATGCCATTCTCCATGTCGCAATGATTCCATACATACTTCTATAAAACTCCTTGTTTATATCATTTCTCACATCAAATAAATTGTCAATCCACCAACAAAAGAATACAATCTTTACTAGAGGGAAAATTTATGGAAATGAACAAATATTCAAAAGAAATCTGTGATCAATTATACAAATTGACAAGTATCGCTTCACCAAGTGGTTATACAGCCAAGGCTGCAGAATATGTCAAAGAGACATTAGAATCATTTGGTTATGAAGCTCGTATCACAAGAAAAGGAAATGTAGAATGTACGATTGGTGGAGTTGGTAGTCCACTCGTACTAGCTGCACATGTTGATACGTTAGGAGCCATGGTTCGCAGCATCAAGCCAAATGGAAGATTAAAGCCTACAACATTAGGCGGTCATCAATGGTCCACTGCGGATGGTGAAAACTGCATGGTATTCACAAGAAGTGGAAAAATGTACACAGGTGTCGTACTAAACAAAGAACCTAGTGCACATGTAGCCAACGCAAAAGTCGAGACAAAAGAAGAAAATATGGAGATCCTTCTAGATGAAAATATTTCTTCTAAAGAAGATGTAGAAAAGCTAGGAATCGAAGTTGGAGATATCATTGCGATGGATCCTAAGACTACAGTAACAGATAGTGGTTACATCAAATCTAGATTCTTAGATGATAAGCTCTCTGCCGCAATTCTTATCGCAATCGCAAAATGGGTAAAAGATGAAAATATTACTTTAAATAGAAAAGTAACATTGATCTTTACATGTCTAGAAGAAGTAGGATATGGTGGAAGTAATGTTCCTTCTGACACAGAAGATATGTTATCTGTTGATATGGGATGTGTTGGAGATGACCTAGGATGTACAGAAAGAATGGTTTCTATCTGTGCGAAGGATTCTGGTGGACCATACAACTATGATCTCATTACAGAATTACATTCTATTTGTAAGGAATACAACATTGATTACGCAATTGATATCTATCCTCATTATGGAAGTGATGTAGAAACAACATTAAGAGCTGGATATGATATCCGTCATGGATTGATCGGACCTGGTGTTTACGCTTCTCATAACTATGAAAGAAGTCATGTGGATGGTGCGATGAATACTTTCACATTACTACAACATTTCATTACAAAATAAACAAAAAAATGATCGTATCGTTTGATACGATCATCTTTTTATTTTGTGCAATTCTTTATAAAGTCAGTAAACAAAGGCATCATTACATCACTTGTATGAACAAATCCTTCAGGATGCCACTGTACGCCAACCATGTAAGGATGACTAGGATCTTCGATAGCTTCTATGACTCCATCATTTGCGGTAGCTGAAACAATGAAATTTGACGCTATGTCTTTTATCATTTGATGATGAAATGAATTCACATCTAAAGAATCACCAAATAATTTTGATAGATGTGTATCTTGAATGATATGAATCGAATGAGAAGCACTTCCACGTTCTTCTGTTTGACTATGTAAGAATGTATTCTCCCTGTATGAGATATCTTGATAGAGAGTTCCACCATGATAAACATTCAACATCTGTAATCCTCTACAGATTCCTAAGATTGGTTTATTTGTCTTTTTAAATACATCTAATACATGAAATTGCCAAGTATCGTATTTGATGTTCACTGTACCTAATTTAGGAAGTGGGTCTTCATGGTACATCATAGGATTGATGTCGATTCCTCCTGGTATCAATAATCCATCACAAATATCTACATATCCTTGTATGGTTTCTAGATCATCTATCTGTGGAATGATGATAGGGATTCCACCTGCTTTATAAATAGAATCTGTATAATTACATCCAATTTGATTGAATGGATTCTTTTCAAATGTATATGGTGGATGTGCTAATATTCCAATCACAGGTTTCATACTTATACCTCACTTTTTCAAAAGTATACTACTGTGTATTTCTATATTCACAACAAATTATCTGTTATGATAGTTTCATGGAAAAAGAGTGTGAAAAATATTTCAAGTTAGCGTATGACCTTCTATCTAGTTGGTTACTACCATCATATGAACAATTTATACATCGATACGAATTATATCCAGAAGAATGTTCTGTAGAAGAAATCAATGGATATCATTATTTAATATTTGTTTATCCATTAGTCGTAGAAAATAACTATGAACTTCTAGAACAAGGTATCGTTTTAGTATTTGATGGAGATAAAGTGATTGCGGATAACGCATTCATGCATGGAATGATGGATGATGTCATGAATAATGAAAGAGTCTATGATGAAATAACCACAGACTCTGATTGGTCATATCTACAACATTACACGCTTTGTAGTATGATGTTCCCTAATGTCTTGTATCCTTGTTGTAAAAGTGACAATCAAGATACATTTATTGGAGAAGCTTGTTTCTTTACAAATGCGTATGTAACGAAAAGATATCGTAAACAACATATCTTCACAAACATGTTAGATATCACGAAAGAAATGATATTAAGACATTGTGATGAAGATACCATTTACTACAGTGTATTCTCATTAGATCCTGATATTGCGTGTTATGGAGAAGATACTCCTGATAAACCATACATCTATTCTATGAAAGATGAGAAAGACCGTATGAGAAATAAACAAATATTAGAAAAGTTTGGTTATACCGCAGTCAAGTTAGAAGAAACAGAACCAGACATGAATAGTGATGGTACTAAGTTATGGTTTGCGGTATACAAAGAAAACGAACATATTATCTTTAGTTATGATAATTGATCATTATCTCATCATTCACTTCAAATATTTCTATCTTTGAGGAATCTAGATCACAACGATTCATATCAACAGCTTGAATTCCTGTTTGATCATAAGTTGTGTAATAATAGATTCCTTTTATTGTATTCATACAAGAAGAATAGATCGTATATTCATACTTTCCTTCACTCACTTCACAACATCCTTTCTGTTGTTCAACACTATGAATGATATGAAAGAATTGAGAAACGCTTTCTTCTTCACTTGTAGGTCGTACACTGTTTTCTTTTGTGAAGGCACAACGTACAAAGCGAGATGAACTACTAAGATCTCCAGGTAGGCCTAGTCCACCCATACCTCTTGAATATAGTTGTAAATCAAGATCTTTTGAAAATGTATTTGTAGGTTGTTTGTTAGACAATGACATATAGTTATTTAACATGAACATTTGAATTGGAAATGGTGGATTATTTGTGAGGACACCTACAGGGTCATCATATACATGTAAACCATCTTCACAAGATTCCACTACGATACTTCCATTCTTATCAGATATCATCCAATGCAAAGAAGAAGATGGAAGTTGTTCAGAGAATACTTCATCATCAATATTTAAATTCTTTAATAACTCTTTTACTTCATAGATATCTTTACACGAACAAAGAATGTAATCCATGAATTCAAATTGTGCTAGATTATCCTTTGTCTCATCCAATGGATGATATTTCGCATTTCCAACAAAGTTCAGCCCCGCAATCGCTAATCCCTTTTCATTCATCGCATCAAAGTAATGTGGGAATCCATCCACAACGATACCCATACCGATCATTGCGTAATGTTTATCCTGATCTTTCATATGTCTAAATGATATTGGATAGTTTCTAGGAACAACGATTATTTTTTGTCCATATCCAAATTCATAGTCTAAGTTTCTACCAAAGTAATGATCTTTTGTTTGATAAGTTAAAGCTGTACACATAAGCACTACCTCCACACATATTTTAGTCTAAAAGAAAAGAACTAGAATCTACAATATTACAACATTGTCTCTAGTTCTTTACATTTACTTCAGTTTCAAAACATCTTCTTTCGATAGACCTGTATATTGAATGATCTTGTCTATTTCTTCATGATTGTTCAACATCGTCTCCGCAAAAGAAATCTTTTGGTTCATCTCACCTTCTAGTAATCCCTGTTCCTTACCTTCCAAGAGTCCTTGTTCCTTGCCTTCAAGAATTCCATCTTCGTAGCTGATATTCTTCTCTTTCTCGATATGTTTCTTTTCATCATATTCCATAGACAACATCTCTATTACCTCTACACTTGATGTCTTTATCACATCATAAACCTCAAATTCTTTCGGTAGCGAATCGTACCTCCTATATACTATTCACAGAAAAAATCGATTTTCCAAAAAAAGTTAAAAAAAGAGATAAGATTTCTCTTATCCCTTAAGCTACTTTCTTGATCGTATAACTGAAATCATAGTTCAATTCACCGACTTGTTCAGATAATCTTCTTTGAATTCTATCGTATAAGATCTCCACATCGGATTCATGTGCTAGTTTCACTAACAACGCAACTTTTTGATCATCTTCTTTTGTTACGACATCAGTCTTTCTAAAAGACATCTTCAAGATATTCATGAACGCATCCATGACACGATCTTGTTCTCCCTTAGAAACTTCTAATGACATTTCAATGATGTAGTCATTGTAGTTATAACGTGCTACATTTCTAGTTTCGTAAACACATAACACATTAAATGTATTCTTATCTACGATCAATGGTCCAATAGAGGATGCCTGTTCGATCGTAAATGAAGATGTTGTTGGTTCAATACTTACTTGGTTATTGATCAATTGTTCGATAGACTTAGAAGAGTTTACAGACTCTAATGATAAACCAACTCTCTTTTCATACTTCTTATTAACTTCTTTGAAGTACTTTTTCGCATAGTTGATACGTTGATCTTTCACTAATGCTTCCACATATGTGTAGATCAATGTTTCTTCAAATTCATCCGCATCTAATCCCTTTTCACATACAGAAACAGCTTCTTTGTAGTTGCCTTCGCTCACGTACTTCTCAGCGACCGTATGGCAGATCTGTGTAAAGATAGAACGATAGTAGCCTCTATCTGTAATGGCCCACTCCTCTTCGATTCCTTCCAAGAAGTCACCTTGGTATAAATCAATTGATTCATGATAAAGTTGTAATTCAGACTCGCTCTTAGCGTTTAATACATTCTTTTCAAATACTTCTGTATCTAATTCAACATAAAGATCAGGATTGAATTGATAACCATTTGATGTTGTGACAACAAGTTCCACATCTGGTAATCCATCGATCTTCTTTAACGCATTTCTTAATCTATGGATTGCGAACTTTAAGGCATTTGTAGGATTGTCACTATCTTGCCAGAAGTTATCGATCATCTTTTCTTTTGAGACTGCCTGTTTGTAGTTACACAACAAAAACGCAAGGATCGCAGATAATTGTTTTCCTAGTTGACTACTTAAAGGAATTGTCTTTCCATCGACTGTTAAGAATAAACCTCCAAACAATCGGAATTGATATTTTCTTTTTCTCATATGTACCTCACTACATCTTCTTCTTTAATAATTCTTTATTATTAGCGTGTTGTAAAGCAGTATCTTCATCAATGACTCCTGCCTTATATAATTCTAATATAGAATCATCCATACTGATCATTCCATCTTCTTTGTTGGAAGATATCGTATTATCGATCAAATGTAATTTATTATCACGGATCTGTGTGCGGATAGCTGGATTTGATTTCATGATTTCAAAACATGGAACCATTCCACCTTCTTTACTCTGTAGTAATTGTTGTGATACGACAGCTTGTAAAGACATCGTTAATTGTACACGAATTTGTTCTTGTTGGTTAGGTGGGAAGATATCAATGATTCTAGATATCGTTTCAGATGCACCTAACGTGTGTAATGTAGACAATACCAAATGACCTGTTTCTGCCGCATTCAAAGCGACGCTAACTGTCTCTAGATCTCTCATTTCACCAACCAAGATAACGTTTGGAGCTTCTCTCAAGGCAGCTCTTAACGCAGAGATATAATCGTGCGTATCATGTCCTACCTCTCTTTGTGAAACGATAGAACGTTGGTGTCTATGTAGATATTCGATTGGGTCTTCGATCGTAATGATGTGATAATCCTTTGTACGATTGATTTCATCCACGATACACGCAAGTGTTGTTGATTTACCAGAACCTGTTGGTCCTGTAACGATCACAAGTCCCTTACTTAATTGTGCTAAGTCAATGACTGAAGAAGGAATATGGTAGTCCTTTGGATCAGGAAGTTCAAAACGAACGACACGCAATACCGCAGCCATAGAGCCTCTTTGGAAGTAGGCATTGACTCTAAATCTTCCAATCATAGGTAAAGAGAATGAGAAGTCATCTTCACCATTCTTTTCTAAAGTATCTACGGTCGTTGTAATACCTGTGGCAGACTTATAGATGTCGATCACAAATCTACGCGTATCATCTGGCATAAGCTTTTCATCATTGATTGGCTTGATTTCTCCAGCCACCTTAAATGATATACGAGCACCAGCCACAATAAATACATCACTTGCTCGCTGTTCGACCGCTTGTTTTAATATTTCTCGAATCTCAACCATACTTATTCCTTTAATTTACAAAGCCTTGATAGTCGTAATCTTCACTAGATTGCGCAGTTTCTTGCCATTGTATTATGTTAAGTTTACCATCATTTTCACTAATTGACACTTTTAATTGTCTTGCCTCACTGATAGAAACACTATAAGAATAGATATTATCTTCCTTTGTAATTCCATTTTCTTTCAAGAAAGAATCATCTGAATATTGTGTTTTTAACTGTTCATAGATCGCACTCGCTTGATAGTCCGCATCATAATACGCAACCGAAGCATCTACGATCTGATTCGTTTCTTCTTGGTTATGACGAGCTTGTAAGTATGTCAATGTCGCAAAGATCGTTAAACATAATACTGTAAATATCATCATAAACGTAGACATCCCAATTCCAATTGAGATCCCATCTTGTTTCTCATCCATAAATGCCTCCTTTCTACTCAACGTATTTCACTTTGATTTCTTCTAATTCTTTTCCTTCTTGATCACTCGCTTTAACGATGTAATCATTTCCATCTTGTTGGACTTCTATGACATAATCATCTGAATCTGAAATCTCATATGTTCCATTGATTCTGATTTGTTCTACGATACTTTCTACTTCCAATGAAGCTTGATACTTCACTTCTGCACTCTTGTTCATCTTAGATGCATTCACAAATAGATTCACAAACACAATGGAACAGAATGTAAATAATACGATCACAAGTAATAATTCCAACAAGAAATTCAAAGACTTACTTCTTCTCATATTACTTCACACCCACTTTCACACTTACATCATTGATCGTAATGATGTACATATCATTCTCATATTGAATATCATAGGAATCCACTTCATATAACTTCGTTCCTTCTCCAACATCCATTGAACTACCATCCTGTAGAACAAGTTCATATAAAGTTCCATCTTTCTCATAAATACAAGTTTGATATCCTTCTTCTTGTATCTTCAATACATTATCTTCCAAAGTAACACTTTCATTGTTTTTCGCATGATGTAATTTCGTCGTGATATACGCTAATGGTACTTGAACTTCTTCTCTTTCAGCTTGTTGAGAATTTGTTTTCTTATATTGTTGTGCACCTGATACCAACAAGAAGAAACTACCAATGACCAACACCAAAAACAACATCAGAGAAAACATCACTTCTATCACAGATCTTCTTTTCATGATGCACTCCCCTTGTATGTAACTACGATATCAGGAAATAGATTACTACCCACTGTTTGGTAAAAGACATTCACTTTACTTGTATCCACTACCAAACCATAGTTTTCCTCTAAGTACGCAATATCACTTGGGTAATAGCCTTCCACGCTATAACAAGTCATTGCGGCCTTCTTGATATTCTCTTCTACCATCTTCAATGTATTTTCATTGTAGGAAGTCTCCGATTTCAAAATACCAACCGTTATTCCTACAAATACGATCAAACATACACTAAAGATACATATTTTCATCAAATAGTGTTTTTTCATAGGCTTGCCATAATTCCTGTTAAAGGTAACATGATAGATAACAAGATAACACCAACGATCAATGTCAAAAGAATGACTAATGCTGGTTCAATACGATCTAGTAATGCGTTAATGTTGTAGTCGATTTCTTTCTCATACGCTTTCGCTACTTGATTCATTGTTTCTTCAAAATGACCACTCTTTAAACCAATCACCAACAAACGATTGTAGACTTCTTTAAAGATATGACTTTCTAATAAACAATCATTGATACTATCACCCTGATTCAATCGTTCTACGATCCTATCGATCTTTTCTTTCAAACCTGGATCTTCACACATATCAGAGCACATCATCAGGGCATCTTCTTGATGATATCCACTATTCAACAATAAACTCAACGCATAAGAAAATTGTACGACAGATAACTTATACGCAAGATTCTTTGTGAATGGAAACTTCTGTAATACAACAGTAAAGGATTTCCCAGAAACTTTGATCGTCACGAAGATATAAACACAGATCAAAAAGATAACTAACAATACGACCAATGAGATAATTGCGAAATTCCTTCCAATTTCAAACAATGTCAAAGACGTACCACCTAGTCCAATTCCCATATTACTCAAAACATTTTGGAACATTGGTAATACTTTTACTAACATCACCACAATGACTACCAACATCATCGTAATCAAGATACTTGGATAAGTAAGAGCGTTCTTTACTTTTTCTTTTGTATCTTCCATTCTGTGATAATACAAACCTAATTCATGAAAGACACGATCCAAGTAACCACTATCTTCACCAACCTTGATCATATTGATCATGTAAGAATCATATAAGCCAGTATCTTCCATCGCTTTTGATAGCGCAACTCCATTCATTGTTTCCTCATGAATATCTTCTAATACTTTCTTATATTCACCATCATCCACTTGGGAAAGGATCGCATCTAATCCATCACTTGCGGATATTCCACCATCCAGTACCATTCCCATTTGTTCACAAAACTGCGCTTTTTCTAATTCACTTATCTTTCTCATAACCTTATCCTCTAATATGTATAAATGATGTCATAGTCACCATCATAATCTTGTCCTTGTGCTGCGTAGGTTGGATCCATCGTTGTCCATTCACCACTATTGAAATACACATGTGGTTTGATCCATCCCATATTCTCAATATATACTTCGATCCATGCGTGATATCCTTCATCCACCATTCCTGTAACTACCTTTGTAGGAATATGTTGAACTCGTAACATCGCACTCATTAAAGCTGCATAGTCGAAACAAATACCCTTCTTTTCTTGATAGACTTCATCTAGTACAGGCAATACATATTTTCCTTGTACTTCTTCTACCTTGTCCCAATCATATACAACATTATCTACGACCCATGTATAGATATCTTGTACACGTTCTAGTTCCGTCTTATCATCTTTTACCAACTCAAATGATTTTGATAGACATAATGTATCCGAATCATAATCAACGATCTGATTTGGATATAGATATGGTAAAAATTCATCTTCTAACGTTACATCAAACGTTGTATCAAACAATAACGCATATTGATTATCACTTAGATTCTCATACACTTTTACAGTATATGTTCCATCTCCCATATTTAATGGAAATACTTCATAAGAATCATCCAGATTCAAATCATACGTATATTTCTCATCCTCTTTTAATACCATGATCTTGATTCGAGAATGATTACTTGTCAGCGTCTTCGCCATGAAGTATCCTTGGGAAATATTTGAATAATCAATCAGTACTTTATTATCACTATTCACACTTGTTCCTTCAGCACTAGGCCATAAGATCTCATCAAATGTATAGCTTTTACTTTCAGGATTATCAACATTCGTTTCTCCACATCCACTCAAGCATACGAATATACAACATATGATCAACATTTTTAATGTCTTATAAATATTGTTCATAGTATTCATATTTTACACTGAAATACATCAGAAAAAAAGATTACACATAACGACAATATAACCAAAAGAAAAGATGATCCTCAGATCATCTTTATTCTAGACATGTTATTTCTCGATTCCAACGAATGTATAATCTTTGTCTTCAATCGTCTTTTGAATGAGAGAATCCTCTACATCATGTGTAAGAGTCAATACGGCAGTACCACTTTCATGAGATACTTCTGCACTTTCTACACCATCAATTCCTTCTAGTGCTTTCTTAACACTAGCTTCACAATGTGTGCACATCATTCCTTCGATCTTTACTGTTTCTTTCATGTTTGTTTCTCCTTCTGTTTCTTCTTTCGCTTTCTTTTTTAAAGGTCTATCTTTTGAAGCGTCATGAACTTTAAATAAGTTCAATCGTAACGCATTCATACATACTGTAAATGAGGATAGTGACATCGCAGCTGCACCCCACATTGGATTGATAGAGATACCTGGATATAATCCTGCTGCCATTGGTATCAAGATCAAGTTATACGCAAATGCCCAGAATAGGTTCTCATGGATATTACGTAATGTCGCTTTTGATAAACGGATGGCACTAGGAACATCACTCAATCTAGAGTTCATTAATACGATATCCGCAGAATCAATTGCGACATCTGTTCCATTTCCAATTGCGATACCAATATCCGCTCTAGTCAATGATGGTGCGTCATTGATACCATCTCCTACCATTGCCACTTTACCACGTTTTTGTAGTTTTTGTATAACTGCTTCTTTTTCATTTGGCAAAACACCTGCGAATACTTTATCCACACCTGCTTGTTTACCTATCGCATTAGCTGTTTTTTCATTATCGCCCGTCAACATTACGACTTCGATTCCTGTATTTTGAAGTTGTTTGATGCCTTCAGCACTATCTTGTTTAATGACATCCGCAACCGCGATCATTCCAATCAATTCGTTTTCTTTCACAAAGAATAATGGTGTCTTTCCTTCTTCACTCAAACGATCACTCATTTCCTTTAAGGAATCTACATCAACGATCTTTGAAATAAATTTCTGAGAACCACCATAGATCCATGATTGATCGATCTGAGCTTTTACACCATTTCCACTCAAAGCTTCAAAAGAATCTGTTTCTTGTATCTCAATATTCTTTTCTATTCCATAAACATTGACAGCTTTAGCAAGAGGATGTTCAGACTTCATTTCTAATGAACATGCGTATTTCAACAATTCCTCTTCACTCACTCCAACCGGAATGATATCTGTTACTACAGGTTTTCCTTCTGTGATCGTTCCTGTTTTATCTAACGCAACGATCTGGATATGTCCAGTATTCTCTAGTGCTTCTGAAGTCTTAAATAAGATTCCATTCTTTGCGCCAACTCCATTTCCTACCATGATTGCTACAGGTGTAGCTAACCCAAGTGCACATGGGCAAGAAATGACAAGCACTGCGATTGCGTGTGTTAAAGATGTAACGATATCTTTACTAAAGATCATCCATCCCACAAACACGATCAATGCGATAGTAATGACCGTTGGCACAAAGATACCCGATACCTTATCTGCGATACGCGCAATTGGTGCTTTTGTTCCAGCGGCATCAGATACCATTTGAATGATCTGAGAAAATGTCGTATCTTTTCCAACACGTGTTGTTTTCGCTTTAAAATATCCTGATTGATTGATCGTAGCGGCAGATACTTTACTACCAATCGTCTTATCTACTGGAATCGATTCTCCCGTCAATGCGGACTCATCGACTGCCGTATTCCCTTCTATGATTTCACCATCTACTGGAATGGATTCTCCTGGCTTCACCACAAACACATCACCAATCATTACTTCTTCAATTGGTACTTCTTTTACTTCACCATTCATTTCGACGGAAGCGACTTTCGGTGCCATCTTCATTAAATTCTTTAACGCATCTGTCGTTCTACCTTTTGAGATAGACTCTAATGTCTTACCAACTGTAATCAGTGCAGGTATCATCGCAGCCGTTTCAAAATACAATCCATCATGATATGTGGACATCAGATCCATATTTGAAGCACCTTGTGTGACCATGTATGTTAATTGATAAAACACATACAATGACCATCCAAAAGAAACAGATGATCCTAACGCTACTAACGTATCCATATTCGGTGCACCATGGATCCAACTTTTAAATCCAGAGACAAAGAACGCACGATTGATATACATCACAATGATCGTGATCAACATTTGAGTCAATGCGAGTCCTAAATGATTATGAGATAAGAAACTAGGAACAGGCCATCCCCACATATTATGTCCCATCGTGATATACATCAAAACGATCAACCATATCACAGAATACAACAAACGTTTCTTTAACTTTGGTGTCTCGTGATCCACCATTGGGTCTTCTTCTTTTGTTTCTTCTTTCCCTTTTACCTTTGCGCCATATCCTGCTTTTTCAACAGCTTCGATTACTTTCTGAGAGTTTACATTTCCTTCTACCTGCATCTGATTGGTCAATAAAGAAACGCTCACACTTTCAACCCCATCCACTTTACTTACTGCTTTTTCTACATGAGATTGACAGGCAGAACATGTCATTCCAGTAACGATATATTCTTCCATATAAACACCTACTTCATTAATTTCTGTAACATCGCACACAACTCATCGATCGTTTCATCTTTTCCATTTTGAATATCCGTCTTAACACATGATTTGATATGACAAGATAATAAAACACGATTAAAACTATTTAGGGCACTTGTTGCGGCAGCTACCTGCATCAAGATATCAGGACAATACATATCTTCTTCGACCATCTTTTCAATGC
Source organism: Bulleidia sp. (assembly GCA_963613355.1). Taxonomy (GTDB): domain Bacteria; phylum Bacillota_I; class Bacilli_A; order Erysipelotrichales; family Erysipelotrichaceae; genus Bulleidia. The sequence goes on from CAVDZA010000006.1 coordinate 53,182, forward strand.
CTCTGATCTGTCCTTCTACTTTTCTTAATCTTGTTACTAATGCCTTTCTTTCTTCATCACTTCTTTTTTTATGTTTTCCACTACAATGTGGACATTTCTTTTCACTCATAAAAAACCTCTTTCTGTTATAGTTATATACCCCCATAGGGTATCCGTCAATCATTAAGCATTTGAATTCCATTTATTTCAAAATCATGTCAAAATACAACTAGGAGGAATCAATCATGAATGAAATCTATCATCGTGTCAGTATTCGTAAATTCTTAGACAAACCAGTCGAAAAAGAAAAGATCTTACAGGTCTTGAAGGCAGCTATGCAGGCACCAAGTGCTTGTAACCAACAGCCTTGGGAATTTTATGTCGTAGAAGACAAAGAAACGATCCAAGCCTTATCTAAAGCGACACCATACGCTTCACCATGTGCTAACGCACCCGTTGTCATCGTTTCTGTGTATCGCACAGAAAACTTGCCAGCACCAATGTACGCACCAATCGATCTATCTATCGCTCAACAAAACATGTGGTTAGAAACAGATTCTTTAGGACTAGGTGGAGTATGGATGGGTGTCACACCACAACAGGATAGGGTCGAAGTCGTCAACAAGATCTTAGATCTTCCTAACTCCCTAAAAACATTCTCTCTATTCGCATTAGGATATCCTGCAGAATCTCGTGATCAACAAGATCGTTTCGATGAAACAAGGATCCATTACATTTAATTTTTCACCACATTATTGTGGTGATTTTTTTAATGAAAAAGATCCACTTCAAATGAAGTAGATCCTCAAAAACAATTCAATAAGATCATATATAAAGCTGTACCAAGAAATACACTTAGGATTTGATTCTTTTTATAAACATGAATGACTGCGGTAAAGATAGAAGCTATGATCATCGCAATCGCTGTATGAGAATCTGTCGTCGTTAATCCCTTCAATCCATAAACAACAAGGATCGCCATCAGTGCTGGAGGTAATAGATCTGATAATCTTTTTATCGTCGGTGGCATTTCTTTCTTGCCAAACGCAAGCCAAGGAAGTGCTCTTTCAAAATAGATGATCATCGCACATAAAACAATGACAAGTGCGGCAGTAAACTTATTCATGTGCCACCTCCTTATTGATGGATAACATCAATAGACCTATCGTAATCAATAAGCTTGGCAACAAGAAATTGTCCGCTCCAACCACAAACAAGAACACAACAGAACACACACCACCAATGATGGCAGGGCCATGATCTTTTGTGTTTCTCCATTGATCCACCACGATCGTAATAAATAAAGCTGTCAACGCGAAGTCAATTCCACCCACATCTGTAGGAATCAAATTTCCAACAAGTCCTCCAACGATAGAACCTATGATCCAACTTAATTGAGAGAATAGATTGATGTAGAATTGCGTCTTGCTTTTATTTAATCCTTCAGGATACTCTGTAATTGAATTCAATAACGCATACGTTTCATCTGTTAAAGAGTGGATCATATAAGGAAGTTTCTTACCTGTCTTTTTAAAGTCATCAATATAAGACAATCCATAAAAGATCTGTCTAGTAGACATGAACATACATGTCAATAAAACAGTTAGTATTGTAGCTCCACTCGCAAAGAAAGAAGCCAATACCATTTGGAACGCCCCTGTATAGATAAACATCGAACATATGGCAGACCAGATCCAATTGAAACCACCTTGTGCCATAACTAATCCATACGCACAAGATACGAAGAAGTAGCTCACCATGATCGGTGTCGTTTTTAACATCGCAAATTTCATTTCTTTGTTCATAATGGTAATTATTATACATCCATATCTTTCGAAATATGTTATAACTATTAATATGACAAGATTAAATGTAGCGACATCCGCAAAACTAAAAGAAATCTGTGATCTACTAGAATCACAGACAGAAGTAACATACAAATATATTTGTAATATATCTGTATGTGAAGTTTCCTATGAAGTAGAAGACCATGGGAATCATGGTGACTTGATCAATTACACAAAAGGTTTGATTCGTTCATTACCATTTGGTAAGGTCATTCTGACACGTGTCCTTTATGATGGACAAATATTTGATGGAGGCCCTATTCATAAACCAGGTTCTAAAGAATACGACGCTTTCCACGCACACATCACTTATCGAAAAAAGTAGATCTCTTTGATCTACTTTTTAAATTGATTCTCTAACATTTCCGCAAAGTCTTCAATGATATATCCAGAATTATCTTTCTGCCAGAAAATACAAAGGTTTCTTTCAAACTGTGTACCTCTTACATAGAGTGGTACTCTTTCAATTGTCTGCGAGAAGTGAGAAAGAACTGGTTCTCCTTCCACTGGAATAAATCCTCGATTACTAACGACCATAAGTCTAGCTTCTTTGATACTATTTGCGTATAAGAATTCTCCTTCAAATCCATATGTCGTTTGATAATAATGTTTTTCTTCAAATTCCTGTCCTTCATTACAGATCACGATACAAGGAATATTTCTTAGATCTGATGCATGTACACGATCTAATTTCGATATCGGATTATCTTTCGCAATCTCTATATAACAAAGATTTTTTTGAACAATGACATTATTCGCACTATTAAAGAACGCACGTCTTTGATCAGATAATAACAGATCTAATTCCTCACTCAAAATTTGTTTTCTTAATTCTTCATGATTTCCTGTAGTGATCTTGATATTGATATCTGGATACTTTCTAGAGAATTCAGAAACGGCTTTTTGTAGTTCCTCACCACCATACGTTAGTATGACACCAAGTTTTAAGGATATTTCTTTTCCATTCGCTATCTTCAAAGTCTCTCTTACAAGTCTTTCATAATCTGCCACAAGGATCAAAGATTTACGATAGAAGTATTCTCCTGCCTCTGTCAAAGAAATCTTTCTCTTTTCTCGATTCAATAGCTTTACGCCAAGTTCTGCCTCTAAAGATTGGATCTGTTGAGAAATCGCTGATTGTGAGATATGGCATTGTTCTGCAGCCTCCGTAAAGGAACCACATTCTACGATTACCTGAAAATGTCGTAATTGATTTAACATAGTTATTCCTCGTTGAGACCATTTTAATACAAAAAAGCATTCGGTTTAACCCAAATGCTTACAATTCATTGATTTCTTTCCAAACAGAATTCTTAAATAATAGGATTGCGACAAATGCCGTAAAGATATCAGAAACTGGTTGGGCATGAATGACACCTTGATAACCAAATAGTGCGCTCATCGCAAAGATGATGATTGCGTAGAATACGCCTTGTCTACCTGCACTGAGTGTAAGTGCCTGTGCTGGTTTACCACAAGATTGGAAGATACATGTCGTAACCATGACGATACCGATAAATGGCATACCAAGTAATACAGCTCTTAACATCGGAGCACCAACTTCAATCATAGAGGCATCATCCATAAAGATAGAGATCATAAATGGTGCGATACAAGCTAGCACAACGGATAAGGCAACAGAAACGATGATCATTAACTTGTAGGCAAACTTCAAACAATCTTTCATTCTTTCTTTTAACTTCGCACCATACAAGTATCCATATAAAGGTTGTCCACCAAAAGCTAAACCAACCATGATCATGACTACGATCATTGTTACCTTAGATACGATTCCGTATGCCGCAATCGTATCATTTCCATATGGCAATAAGAAATTATTCAATAACATCACACCAATGCTCTGCATGATATTTGTGATGGAACTAGGAACACCGATCATCAAGATATCTTTCACTTCACGCATTGAAATATGGAATCCTTTTAACTTCATACTTAAGATATGACTCTTATGGAAGATCACCCAAAGATAGAAGATATCCGCACAAATATTACCAATGACAGTTGCGATAGCTGCTCCACCTGCGCCCATATTCAACCCAAAGATGAATACTGGATCTAAGATCATATTTACGATAGAACCTGTGATAGAACCAATCATCGCTTCATTCGCATGTCCTTCTGTACGTAGTAGATTTGTTGGAGCTAAAGCCAATATCACAAATGGAGATCCCAATGCGATCCAAAAGTAATAACTACTTGCGTGTGCCAATGTACCTTCATTTGCTCCAAGTAACGTTAAGATCGGACTCTTAAACAACAACAAGATCACTGCGACAAAGAGCCCAAAGATAAAACATCCATCTAAACAGAATACGGATAACCTTCTTCCATCATCCTCTTTCTTCATTCCTAACAATCGAGAAATGACAGAAGCTCCACCAAGTCCAAAGATATCACCCATCGCAATCAATAACGTAAAGATAGGTCCACATAACGTAACACCAGCTACGATATTCGTATCTCCTGTCTTAGCGACAAAGAACATATCCACCATGTTGTAGACAAGTGTCAATACACCAGAGAACACAACTGGCATCGCTAGTTTTATATATGCCTTATTGATAGGCATCTTTTCAAACAATTCATTTTCCATCCCTTATACCTCTTTCACGTGCAACATTCTAACAAACGTACTAAAATAACAATGTGACATGTGTCACATTCTATGAAAAAAATAAATGATCAAAAACAACTAGAAACTTACTTAGAACAGTTTCATCTAAAAGAAATCCTACAAGATTATGAATTAACCTTGTATTCTTTTGATGCGAATGAATCTCTGAACCAAAAACTAAATCCTAGACAATTTCTATTGTTCTTAGTTTCAGGAACGGTTTCTCTCCAATCATTAAGAAGTGATGGTTCTTTACCACAGATGACAAAAACACAAGCTTTTACTTGTTTTGGAGAAATAGAACTTGTTTATCCAGAAGGAAAACAAAACATCATCCAAACACTCACAAAATGTAAGATCATCGCACTTGATGTCCAACAATATCGCTCAAAGATCCAAAACGATCCAAAACTATTAAAACTATTACTCAAAAGTATTGTAAATAAAATGACAACGGTCTCAGATATGTTATATAAGACCTCAGATATCCAAAGTCGTGTTCTTCTCTATTTAGAAAGAGAATCACAGAATCAACAGATCCATGGTGTTGAACAATTATCTCAACATCTCAATTGTTCAAGGAGACAACTTCAAAGGGTATTAAAAAAGATGGTTGAAGAAGGTATCATAGAAAAGAAGAAAAAAGGTGTTTATGTCAAAAAGTAATATTTCTGTCATGAGTTTAAATCTATTAACGAGTGGATTACATTTACCAGGAAATCCATCTTTTCAAAAACGAATCAAATCCATCAACAAGATGATCCAAACATATCTTCCAGATATCATTGGTGTCCAAGAACTCACAAAAGATATGATTCCTTATCTAGATGAATTATTAAAAACATATTCTATCGTTGGAGAAGCTAGACACTCTAAAATATCAAATGAATCCTGTTGTATCTTATTCAAGAAAGATCGATTTGAATCACTTGATGATAGAACATTTTGGTTAAGCAACTCACCTCTAGTCAAAGGTTCTAAACACCCTCTATCACAATTCCCTAGGATCGTTACTTGTGTGTATTTAAAAGATAACACCACAAAACAGATCCTTTCCGTATACAACACACACCTAGATTCTAACTTTTCTATTGTGCGTAACTTTCAAGCACAAGCTTTATCACAACTCATCCAAGACACACAAAAAGGCACTCATACGATCTTAACAGGAGACTTCAACTGTAATAGTTTGTCTCATGCCTACAAGATCATTCAAGCACCTTTCACTGATGTCATTGATGATTCGTTTGGAACGACATTAAGAGGAACGATTGGATCTCTCAGATTCCATCATCTTCCAATTGACCATATCTTTATATCAAAGAATCTAAAAGTCATTTCCACAAAACGAATCGTTTCTAAATTTGAAGGAATGTATCCTTCTGATCATTATCCAGTATATACATCACTAAAGTTATGATTTTCTTTTTTCATCAATATACTTCAGGATCTCATTCATTGTAGGATAGACTTTCGTATCTATATCACTTACAACAACTAATGTTGGTGCTTGTAGAACATCAAATTCTTTCACTAGATTTGGATTATTCTCTGCATCCACCAACAAATACGGAATCTTTCCATCATTCATTAGCTTTTGGATCATCTTACAATTTGGACACGTCTTTGTCGTAAAAAGAAGATTATTTTCATTTGAAGATGGAATAACCATTGTTTTCTTAGGCTTCTTACTAGAAGCTTTTTTCTTTGTGTGATAGGTACCTTCTACTTCATAGACCATACGATCTTTGAACTCTTGGTTCTTTCCTGCGTTCCAATTCTTTACAGGGCGATAATAACCTGTGATCCTAGAATAAACTTCTGTTTCTCCACCACACTTTGGACACTTCCACACTTCACCCGTTAGATAGCCATCATTCTTACAGACACTGTAAGTAGGTGAAATCGTATAGTATGGTAAACGATAGTTTTCACTGATCTTTCGAACCAATGCCGCAGCACTTCTCCAATCTGATAATCTTTCTCCTAAAAACGCATGGAATACCGTACCAGATGTATAAAGCGTTTGTAGTTCATCTTGGATATCCAAGGCAGTAAAGATATCATCCGTAAAGTTTACTGGTAAATGAGAACTATTTGTGTAGTAAGGCGTACCTGTTTGATTAGCTGTAATGATATCAGGATACTTTTCCTTATCATGTTTCGCTAAGCGATATGAAGTACTTTCCGCAGGTGTTGCCTCTAAGTTATATAGATCACCATATTGTTGTTGATAATCTCTTAAACGTTCTCTCATGTGATTCAACACATCTTTTGCGAATCGTTGGGTCTTTTCGTGTGTTAGATCTTCTTGGAGCCATTTCGCATTCAAACCAGCTTCATTCATTCCCACTAATCCTATCGTAGAGAAATGATTCTTAAATGTACCTAGATATCTTTTTGTGTATGGATATAATCCATTATCTAACAGTTGCGTGATGACCGTTCTTTTTGTCTTTAAAGAACGTGCACTGATATCCATCATATGATCTAAATGTTCATAGAATTCTTTTTCACTATTTGAAAGATACGCAATACGAGGAAGGTTGATCGTAACAACACCGACAGAACCAGTCGATTCACCACTTCCAAAGTATCCACCACTCTTCTTTCTAAGTTCTCTTAGATCCAATCTCAATCTACAGCACATAGATCTTACATCACTTGGCTTCATGTCTGAATTGACATAGTTTGAAAAATATGGTGTTCCATACTTCGCCGTCATTTCAAATAACAATTTATTATTTTCTGTTTCTGACCAATCAAAATCTTTTGTGATGGAATAAGTTGGAATTGGATATTGGAAACCCCTACCTTCAAAATCACCTTCGATCATCACTTCAATAAATGCCTTATTGATCAGATCCATCTCTTCCTTACAATCACCATATGTAAAATCTTGTTCTTTTCCACCAACGATTGCGGGCAAGTCTTTTAGATCTTCTGGGACCGTCCAATCTAGCGTGATATTTGTGAAAGGAGCTTGTGTGCCCCATCTACTAGGTGTATTTACACCATACACAAAGTTTTGGATACTTTGTTTGATTTGTTTGTATGTTAAATGATCCACCTTCACAAAAGGCGCAAGATACGTATCAAAGGATGAGAACGCTTGTGCACCAGCCCACTCATTCTGCATGATTCCTAAGAAGTTGACCATTTGATCACATAGCGTATCTAAGTGCTTCGCAGGTCCTCTAGAAATCTTTCCATCAACCCCACTCAATCCTTCTAGGATCAATTGTTTCAATGACCATCCTGCACAATATCCACTCAACATACTCAGATCATGAATATGAATATCTCCATTTCTATGCGCATTTGAAATCTCTTCATCATACGCTTCAGATAGCCAATAGTTCGCAGTGATCGCACCAGAGTTTGAAAGGATCAAACCACCAATGGAATATGTCACTGTACTATTTTCTTTCACTCTCCAATCCAACGCATTTAAATAACTATTCACAAGAGATCTATAGTCTAATGTCGTTGCGGAAATGTTTCTTACATTCTCTCTTTGTTTACGATAAAGGATATACGCTTTAGATACATCTGCGTACCCAGCTTCACTCAATACTTTTTCTACACTATCTTGAATATCTTCTACATCGATCTTGTCATCTTCGATCTTACTTTGAAAATCACTTGTGACACGTAAGGCAATCAGATCAACGACATCATTTGTGTAATCTTTCTTACATCCAATGAACGCCTTCTTGATTGCGCTAGAAATCTTCGAAATATCAAAATCAACTGTACTTCCATCTCTTTTTATAACGCGATACATATCTAATCCTCTTTCACTCCTCTTAGTTCTACACAAGGAATGATCTTTCTAGCTTCTTCTAACATTTGATTCATCACATCACGTCCATACGCATGAAATCCTTCATGGATACAATTCCCAGAATCCGAGAATTGTTGGAGATACCACGCATCACACTCTTTGATCCATTTTGCGATAGAAACGATATCTTCTACGGTATGTAACTCTTCTACGATAGTCGTACGGAACTCATAAGGAACACCACACTGTTTGATGTAATTCATACATTCATCGATCTCATCAACAGTAAAATGTTCTTGGTCCATCCCTACGCTCATCGCATACTTTTCTTTTGTGTTTTTCACATCCATCGCAATATAGTCAACTAAGCCTAATTCAACGATATCTTTTAAACGATCCAAGAAATTACCAGTCACATCTAATTTAATGTCATATCCAATACTTTTGATTTCTCTTAAAAAAGGAATCAATTGTTTCTGAAGTAAAGGTTCACCACCACTGATACAAACACCATCTAAAATATTCTTTCGTTTCTTTAAGAACTCTAAGATCTCATCAACATCTATAAACGCATAATTCTCTGGAATATATACTAGATCACGATTATGACAAAATGGGCACTTATAACTACAACCACTCGTAAAGACCGTAGCACAGATCTTCCCCGGATAATCTACGAGACTTGTCTTCATCAATCCCCCGATCTTCAAATTCACAAGGCCTTCCGTATCAAACAAGTATTGTCTCGAATTTTCTGTTACACTTGCCATCGCATCCACAAAACCATCAAAGTCTACATTCTTAGATAATATCTTTCTACAATCATTTCGATATTGATAGATTGCGTTCATGACTTCTCTAGCATTATCTGTTGTATATAAACGTTTACTTCTACGATCATGTTCATCTTGTTTAGCTTGTACATAACCTTGTTCGATCAATCGATTGATAGATTTCGTTGTCGTTCCTTTATCCACTTCAGATACACGCGTTACATCCTGCATCGTACAACCTTCATTCTCATTAATGAAAGTTAAAAAGATGATCTGTCCTGAACCAATATCGTATTTCGCTAATACATGATCAAAATACTTCATGATATTTCGATACAACACTGACATATTCGTTAAGAAATTCTCGTTTCGTTCCATACGATAGTACCTTTATTAGTTGGATTTCCAACTACTCCCATAGTTCAATTCTAACGATCTAATGAAATGTGTCAAACGTTGTCACTAGAATCTCTCCTTTCCATGAATTTTATTTTATACAATGTTCTAATTTTTACTGTACAAAATATGGTACAGCTTAAAATTCAGTTAAACTTCAAATAAAAATACTTGATTTTCATTTTCAAATCGTGTAAAACATTTACACACAGAAAGGAGGAATAGAAAAGATGAGTCATCGTATTGAGTATCTTACGATCGATGGCGGCAAAGTAATTGAATATACTGACGATAAAGGATATGCTCGCTTAGCTAACGAAGCAAACATGGGTTACATCGTAATTGAAAATCATAGCCGTTATTGATACGAACAATGAATGATCATTGTTTATCAATCGATCAAAGAAAAAATCCCCATTTAGGGAATCATATATAGTATGATAAATGCATCCTCAGGATGCATTTTAATTTGGAGAAATCATGAATAAATACACAGAACAAACAAATATACAAAATAAACCATTGTTAGAATCACTACTATCACAAAGAAAAGCACCACTTTCTCAAGATGGCATGAATCAAGTCTTACAAGATCTAACACTATTTATGAGTGGAGAAGTATATTTCTTCGCTGCACTTTACCCAAAGAAAGATAAACAAGATGTGGATATCTTAGCTTGTGCAGAAATCGATAAGGCAGACATGATGGAAGGAACAGATGGAGAAAGATATTTTCCAGTATTCTCTTCTATTGAAAAGTTAAAAGAGTGGAAGCCAAAGCTACAAGTTGGTGAAGCTTACTACGTTCTCAACAAAACAGATCTATTAACATTCTTAAATCTCAACCAAAAAGTTGCGGCAGTTGTAATGAATCCGCAAGAAGATGATCTATTGTTACATAGAATGTTACTTCAAAACCTCATTCAAGTAGGAGAAGACAACAAAAGGGCCTAAGCCCTTTTTTACATTTTCTTAAAGATTTCTAACGCCTCAGCGACAGAATCTACGATATATGTCGCTTTTTCTTTGACTCTATCATCTGAAGAATGGAATGTGAAAGATACATCTACTTTTTCTAACATCGGTATGTCATTGAAAGAATCTCCAATTCCCGCAACCAAGTCGATCTTTAGATCTTTCTTCAACTCTAAGGCACCATTCCCTTTGGATACACCTACACATACAACATCCAACCAGTTCTGATTCTGATAAGAATCGATCGTTCCTACAAACGCCTTATTCATATCATTTGTAAGTGACTCTGCTTCTTCTAAAGAAGGTGTCCATACAGAGATCGCATGAATATGTTTTCCATCTAATTCTTTTACATCTGATAATACTGTTTGAGAAGGATATTGTTCTTTTCTTGTATAAAGCGTAAACATATGTCCATCTGCGTGAATATACAATTCCCCTCTACCTTCACAAAGCTCTTGAACTTGTGCTACCTGTTGATAAGTAAGTGACTTTTCCCACAAAATAACAGGTTCATCCTCTTTCATCGTTGTAACGACGCCACCAGAAGAAGCGATGATGAAGTCTAATGTTGGTCCTCCATCTAGGTCTCCTTCAAATCCAAATAATGGTCTACCTGTACATAAACCAAATAGATTCCCTTCTTCTCTAAACTTTCGGATCGCGTTTAGATCCTCTTCTTTAAAATATCCTTGATGATCTTCATTCACAAAATGGATCGTACCATCAAAATCACTTGCTAAAGCTTTCATTGTCGTAACCTCTTTTCCAAAACATTATATAAAAAATAGAACCTGATTGCGAATGAGACAACCAAGTTCTATTTTAAAATAATGATCTGCATAACGGAATGCCGTTCGCACGGATGCGATAGCTAGCACTCTGCACTCATAGGCCTCCTTCCAAAGAGTAATCTGTAGTCTCCTACAAACTAACCATACGAATGTTGAACTGACTGGCGAATGTTTCCAATCATTCTGCATACATAGTTTATACCCTATTTTACTAACTTTTTCAAGTCTAGAAGGGTTCCTCATCCGATAGTAACAATGTATGTACCGTTAAAAATAATACCGCAAAGAAACAAATGATTCCTGTAATGCTTAAGACCGTATTTCGTGTACTCATCTCTAAGATATAGTTATCATACAATCCCGCAATCAAGATAAATAGACCTGTGATTGCGGCAGATAGATTGATCATTCTAAGCGCTGTCCACAACATCCCAAACTTACGATCTCGAATGGCATTGGTCAAACTAGCCCAGAATCCAAAACTAATATAAATGATCATAAGATAGAACACACCACTACCATAATGGAACGATCCATCTCCATGTGTAACGATCAACATAAAGATTCCAAACACCGCATTCAATCCAGCTAACATGATTCCAATCGAATGCACACCTTGTTTTCTGATGACTGATCTTTTTTCATCATCTTCCTCTTGAGAAATCATTTGTGTAACCTTAGACCATCTCGTTCTTAAAAACGCAATACTAGCGTAATACATCGTAACGACACCCATCCAAATAGACTTCAAGCGTATCGTTTCTTCTAAATACAACAAGACAAAACCATAATTCGTCCATGTAGATATCTCAAAAATCAACCAACTCATAAAGATGCGGTTGTTTTTTGCGGTCTTTAATATCGTTTTTTGTAAAGAATCTTTCTCATCCATCGATGTAAGTTTACTCGTTTTTCTTAAGAATTTCACTATTTCTTAACTTTTCACTTATTTTTGTGTTCTTTTTTATTTCATTTGTGTTCGTTTTTATATAAAATATAACATAGAAAGGTGGTATTGATATGGCACAACAGACATTTTCTATCAGAATGGATGACAAGCTCAAAAAAGAATTCGATTCATTAGTAGAAGATATGGGAATGAACGCAACAACAGCTTTTAATATCTTCGCTCGTGCAGTCGTTAGAGAAAAAAAGATTCCATTTGAAATCAACACAACAGAATCCAAGAAAGAACAAGCACTCACAAAGAAACAATTATTAGAACTACTGAACACAATGAATGAAGATTAATGTTTGATGATAAGAGAAGGAACATCGATCTTGATGATACAGTAGAACTTCCTGTAATTGATCCACAAGATCACGATAATGACAAAGATCCAATAGGGATCATTTTTCCGTTTGTCGCAAAGATCGGTATCTTCTTAGGAATCCTTCTTACATTAACGTTATCTTTAAGAGCTATCTATATTCATTTCTTTGGAAAAGATATCTCACTATTATCTGATACTCAGATCTCATTCATTGGAACAAATGGAAATGGTACGATTTCTTCCTCAATAAAACCTGAACAAGATACATTAAGACAACTGAAAGAAGAATATCGTAATAAACAAAAAAACAAAGAAGATACTTCTTCTTTAGGTACATTGATCAAATCGATTGATTGTTCCTACTCTCAAAGTAATAACTTATCAAACGGCATGGTCATTACATACGCATGTAAGTATGATGTTGATGCCGCAAAGGAATCAAAATACAACATCAAAGACACAACAAAGACATATACCGTTACAGGTCTTCAACAGCTTCAAGAAATCGATCCATTTGAAGATATCCAAACACAATGGGAAGTAAAAGATGGAATTCCTTCACTTTCGATCATGAATGACAAATATTCAGATATTACATACACTTATGTTTTAGACTCTTTATCTCAAGCGACTATCACTGCTTCTACCAACACAGAAGGATATCAACTTATCAATACCACACAAACGATCAATATCCCTCTGATTCCTTCTTCTATCTCTTCAGATACGATTTCTAGTTTCTTTACAGATCATTCTTCTGATATTCTGATGGATATCAATGAATGTTCTAGTTATTCATTTGGAAAAGAAACAATTGATCTATATGATCCTACATTTGATTCTTATTCCATCAATGATGATGGCTCCATCACTGTCACATACAACGTACATAATTTATATACAGATCAATTCCCAGGATATTATTTCTGTACGATTTCCTATACAGGTCATCTTTACCAAAGTCAAGATCAGATCTACTTCTTCACCAAGACAAAACATGCGTGTGAATATGATGGATTTGGTAGTAACTACTACGTAAAAGAAAAAGAGTGATTTAATTCACTCTTAGTCAAACGTATGTAATTCAGGAATGTGTTTATATAAAGATTTCGCAATACCGTCATGTTCATTATCATCTGTAATTTCATCAGCGATATCTTTTACAGCTTGTTGTGCATTTCCCATTGCGACACCAATGCCCGCAAACTTCAACATTGAAATATCATTTTCCGCATCACCAAACGCAATACATTCTTCTGGTTTGATTCCTAGCTTTTCCATCGCAACCGTCAAAGCTTTTCCCTTATCAACGCCCTTAGCTGTATATTCATAGTAGAAATTCGCAGTAAACATCATTGATAAGTCACCTTCAAATGGTTCTGACATTTCTTTGTAGTGAGCTTGTAAGTAATCAGAATCACCTGCAGTCAAGATCTTATTTACAGGTCCATCCACAAACTCTTCTAGGTCTTCCACTTCCATAAGCTTATAACCATTCATTCTAGATTCGTATTCAATGACATTGAATTCTCTATCACCATCTTTGACCATACAGTTATAAACATCTTCTACGACCATATGAGAACCATGTGTAATGATTGGTCTAACATCAAACTTCTTCATATGATTTAAGACTTTCTTTGTTTCTTCCTTAGAAATCGTTACATCTACATAAACTTCCCCTGTTTGGCAATCAACGACTCTCGCTCCGTTGTAACAAACAAATAGACCATTATGTAGTTTCATATCTAATTGGTCACCATACTGGAAGATACCTTTCGCTGGTCTACCACTCGCAATCACAAGACGTACACCATAATCCTGTGCATTCATAAGTGCTTTCTTTGTTTCTGGAGTGATTTCCTTTTTATGGTTTGTGAGGGTACCATCAATATCTAGTAATATCGCTTTAATTGTTGTCATGTTCTTCTACCTCTTCTTCTATTGTATCTTCTAATTGGATTTCTGAAAATAATTGAATGATATTTGTGATACCTACCATCATAAATACACTCATAAGTACGACACTATAGTCCACATAGATTCCATCATATAACGCTTGCGTGATCAATAACACTACACATAACAGCACTTCTATTACGATATCCTTGTTAAAAGGCTTATCATACATCAACAATAATATTTCTAATGCCACAAATGAAGCAGTCACCAACAAGAACACAAAAGATAGAACGATCGATGATTTCAACATCACACATGCGATAACGATCATCGTCAAGATGAAAGAGAACCGTTCAGAGATAACGTTATGTTCTTTTGTATATTTCTTTTCCATCCATTGAATGAATACGTACATTACAGCTAACCCAACCACATATAAGATCATTCTTTTCATAGAGAATAGCTCTCCTTCATGAATGATATGGATCATAGAAACACACGCACAAGCTAATATCCCTAAAACACATAGATTCTTTATGAAGTTAAGAACAGTCTGTAAGAATACTTGTTTCTTATCAAATACGTCATGTTCCAGAGAAACGACATACATTCTTTTTTCTTTCCCGTATCGGAATAAATACATCAATTCTATAAACAACAAGAACATATATTTACTTAAAGATATCCATGAATGTTGATAAGCATACACACAAACCAAGAAACTTCCAACAGCCATGATCCACGAATAGATGCTATTATTCTTTTTCTTCTTCAACAGACAATCAAGAACATTGATTACAAAGAAGATGCACCCAACATACACATTGGATAGAATTGCTAGGAAAGTAATAACAACCCCAACAAATATCATAGGATATGTTTGATCTAGATCATTCTTTTCTCCAACTAACAATTCAATCAAGAATTTCAACAACAACGCTCCGCTCATTGTCATACATGTGAATAATGTGATCCATGCGGAAGTAATCCCTTGATAGAACATTGATACATTTACACTTAATCCATAAAAGAATAAGATATCCAAACAACTGATTCCCGTATAAAACAATGTCCAAACAATATTATTCTTCATTCTTCTTAGCGTCCTCTAGCTTTTGACGTACACTTGGTGCGTTCTTTGTTAGTTTACGAATCGTTAGATCTTGTGCTTTGTCATTCGCTAGGCGTAGTTGTCTATCAGAAGATGTTAGGTCTGCCTTGATCTTTTCTAGATTTTTGATTGCCTTATCGATTTCATCGATCGCATTTGTAAACTTCTTAGAAGCTGTTTGGTAGTTCTTTCCAAACGCATCTTTAAACTTATTCATATTCTCTTCAAAGTTAGAGAGATCTAGATTATTATTCTTTTCTACCGCTAATTGTTTCTTGTAGTCTAACGCATTCATAGAAGCGTTTCTCAATAGTGTAATGATAGGAATAAAGAATTGAGGACGAATGACATACATCTTAGGATAACGATAAGAGACATCTACGATACCTTCGTTGTATAGCTCATTATCAGCTTCTAACATCGTACATAGCACTGCATATTCACAACCCTTTTCTTTTCTATCTTTGTCTAATTCTTTAAAGAAATCTTCATTCTTATGTTTTGTGGATGTCGTTTCATTTTCATTCTTCATCTCAAACATGATAGAAACGATTTCTGTTCCATCTTCATCAAAATCACGGAAGATAAAATCACCCTTAGAACCAGTTCTCGCATCATTATCTTTTTCAAAATACGCACGAGGAAACATTCCCATACGATTACGATTAAATTCATACGAACAATGTTGTTCCAAAGTTTCTCCAATCATCTTTGTGGAAAGACGTACTTTAAAGTCCTTATATTGTTCGACAAGAGCTTTTTGATCCGCAATCTCACGATCTTTACTTTTGACCATTTCATCATATTGCGTACGTAATTTCTCCGTCTGTACATAAGAATCATTCTTCAATTGTGACATTTGTTCTTGGATCTGTTTGATTTCTGAATTCTTCTTTTCATTCAATTCATTCATCGCTTTTTGGACAGCTAATTGTTTTTCTGTTTGATTATTTTCAATTTGTCCTTTTAATTGCGCAATCAATGTCTTATTATCAGAAGAATTCTTTTCTAATTCAGCTTTATATTCTGATTCTTTCAAAGCTAATTGATGTTTTAGATCTTCTACTTCTTTTTCTTTATCCGAAATTTTTTCTTGATAAGACTCTTGTTGTTTTGAAGAATCTAATTGATTCTGCATCTTGATCCTTTCTTGGATCTCTTTTTCTCTTTTTTGAAGTTCTTCTTCGAAAACATGATCTTTTATTTGTGTGACGATAGAACTATAGTCAGCTTCATCGATCGTAAATACTGTTCCACAATGCGGACATTTGATTTGATTCATAGATTCACCTCTTATTAACTCAATCATTATACTAGATTTCTATTTTATGTTATTCTCTTATGTAGGAGAAATTTAAAATGATCAAATTATTACCTTGTTCATACGCAGATAGTGAATCCATTACACAATGGTTAAATACCTTATCTTCAAAAGGATATCAAGTTACATCTCTAAATAGTATTTACGCTACTGTAGAACCAGATTCTAAAAGAAGATATTACTATCCTATCAATTCCGTAACAGAACAATATCTTTTCTCAAACAATAACGCATGTAGTAAAGACCATATCAAATACAAGATGAAGGAAAGAGGCTTTCAATATATTGGAAAATGTGGTTCTTATTTGTTCTTTTACACAGAACAAGAAGCTCTTATAAAACCATTAGACTCTAAAGAAAAACATGTTGAAGCGTATCAATTATCCATTCGCTTACAAATCATTGTACTTCTTGTATCTATATTCTTAACGTTTCAATCTGAAATGATCTTCTATGACCTTGTAGCTTCTTGGAGTACCCTACAAAGAAATATCATTCTTGGATGTCTACTATTTCCAAGTATCTATTGTTTCTTAGAACTGATCGAACTTTTCAAAAAGAAAAAAGATCCAACAGTCATTCAAGATACTGTTGAATCTTCTTGGCCAGAAACACTGAAACGAATCATGTTGATTGGAATGATCGTTCTTATCTTTATGAAAGGACTACGTTAATACTGTAGTTCTTTTTCTTTCTTCTTTACGACTATCTGCATATACACAACACACATGATCACTTGTAGTAAAGAGGAACAAGGAGTCGCTAGACCAATGTAAAATATACGAACTGGTTTGATCAAAGACATCAAATAGGAAACCGGCACCCTCGCACATAATGCGCCAATCAAGTTCTCTGCCATAACGAATTTTGTATAACCACAGCCATTAAAGAAACCACCCATATTAAAGAATATCGCAGTAAAGAAACAGTCAATTGCGTAGGCTTTGAGATATTCCCATCCAGCCGCTACGACTTCAGGATCGTTAGAGAACGCACCACACAAGATATCTCCATGGAAGTAAGAAAGATATGCCATTACTAACGCAATCATGAAAGATACGATAATTCCATATCGTAATCCAAGATGTGCACGGTCCATTTTTCTAGCACCATAGTTTTGCGCAACAAAAGCTGCCATGGATTGTCCAAACGCACTAGGTACCAACATAATAAACGCACACACTTTCTCCGCTACACCTACGCCAGCACTCGCTATGACACCCAATTGATTAACGATTGCGACGATCACCAAAAAGGATAAGCCGACCAACAAATCAGATAAGGCTAACGGAAATCCAAAGTTAAATACTTTCTTTGTGACACCAGAATCAAAGCGAATATCTTTTCTTTCGAAATGGAAAGGTAATTCGATTTTTGTGACAATGAAAATAGAAATCAATACAGAAATACATTGTGAACCAACTGTCGCAATCGCCGCACCAGCTGCGCCCATATGTAGAACAGAAACCAAAAATAGATCTCCAAAGATGTTGATGACTGCCGCAATCGCTACAGATACAAGTGGCAATCTAGAATTTCCAATTCCTCTAAACAACGAACCAAGAACATTATAGGCGACAATAAACACCATTCCTGCTGAACAGATCCCCACATATTCTTTTGTCATATCAAACGCCTCTTTCGGAGCGTTCATGATCGTACAAATATTTGTCACATTACATAACATCAAAATAGAGAAAAGAATCGCAACGATCAAAAAGAAGATAATAGAAGCTCCCATCGCTTGCCCTGCTTCACGTCTTTTCTCTTCCCCGATCAATTGCCCTAATAAGATCGTTGTTCCCATAGATAATCCAGCTATGACATTTGTGATCGTAGACATGATTTGTGAACCTGTAGATACCGCAGATACATCGGAACTTGTCGCAAATTGTCCTACTACCAACAGATCCACAGCTCCATATAATGACTGTAGAATCAGTGCCAATACAACAGGTATCGCAAACTTCAATAAAGCCGGTAAGATCTTACCTTCTGTAAAACTATTTTCCATACATCCCCCTTATCTAAAAAAATCGGATAAGACAAAGGTATCTCAACCTTCCTCTTATCCGGTTATCATTTCCTATGAATGACTCGCCTCCGAGACTTTAATTATTTTAATGAATCCTTTGTTAACTTTCAACCTTTTTCATATTTGTTGAAACAACTCTATAAGGTTTATAATTTTCATCATGAAAGATCAATTATACAAATTCACAAAAGAACATTGGTTCATGATTACCTTGATCCTTGGAATCTCTGTCGGTTTCATTCTTTTATTTTCATATTCCACGAGTCCATTAAGTTGGTACTATAACGGCGATGATGCCTCTATCCCAGTCACCATAGCTAGAGGTTGGTATTTTAATATCATCCCTTATAAAGATCTATTCACAACAAATGGCCCATGGATGTATTGGCTAGGTAAAATAGGAATAGGGTTCGCTCATGGAAATAAAGGTGGACTTATCATTCCTCAAATCATCAATTTATTCTTTTTCTTTCTTTCTGTTTATTTCATCTCTCAACTCACAACGAAGAATAAGATCTATTCTTGTCTTGTCATCGCATTAACGATCCTTTCTGTTAAGATCAATTATCCAGATGGAATGTATACCGAAGAATTCTTACTACCTTGGATTGGTTGGACTTACTATTTTGTGTTTTCTTACTTCAAAGATCATTCTTGGAATATCTTCAAATCTTTATTCATCGGTATATCCATCGGTGTAACTGCCCTATGTGAAGTAACTGGTCTGATAGCTTTCATTCCTATCCTATTTCTATATCTTTATTTCTTATATCAAAGACAATGGAAAATGTTCTTCTTTAGCTTAGCCACTTTAGTACTAGGAATCTTCATCATTGTGATTCCTTTCCTTCTATATTTCCACCAACAAGCTTGTCTTAATGAACTTATCTATGATGTTTACCAATACAAAGTAGACACATTATACGAAAGCACGAAAACTCCTTATTACTATAAGATCTTATTCCAATACCGTTTTTCAATATTCGCACCATTATTTGCGTCGATCTTCTCTTTGTTGAAAAAGAATTGGAAACTTTCTATTATCTACATATTCATTAGTATCATAGAATGTCTCTATTTCTTCCAAATGAATTTTGCGACTCATCTATCGATGTTCTGTGCAATCAACATCGTATTACTATGTAATTCGATCTATGTATTATTCCCATTTAAGAAACACCAAAAGACAACTATGATCCTATGTCTAACAATGACATTTGTGGCGTTTTATCGTCTCTATTTAAATGATCTTCCAAAGTCACTGAATATCATTAGTTCCTATTCCATCTACAACAATGAAGGATGGGAAGGTCTAGTAGATATGATTCCTTCTGAAGATTACGATAAAGTCGTGATCTACGGAAATAAGACGTTAAACAACACCTACTTATTAACAAACGCTATGCCTTGTTACAAATACTTCTACCAACAAGATGAAATTGCGGAAAGTGATCCTAACTTAGAAGATAAGATCAAAGCCACATTTAGCACAAAGAAAGCGAAGTGGATACTAACTGATAGACATACAGATGTCATACAAGAATTATTGGATTCTGATTATACGCTTGTTGGCCAAAACGGAATTTATAACATGTACCAATCAAACTAAAAGCTGACTTCACACAGTCAGCTTTTTCCTACTTCAACTTTAATATTTCTTCTTTCGATAAACTTGTGTATTGAATGATCTTGTCTATTTCTTCATTTTCATTCAACATCATCTTCGCAATACTGATAGATTTGTTCATCTCACCTTCTAGTAATCCCTGTTTCTTACCTTCCAAGAGTCCTTGTTGTTTGCCTTCTAGTAATCCTTGTTCCTTGCCTTCAAGAATCCCATCTTCGTAGCTGATATTCTTCTCTTTCTCGATATGTTTCTTTTCATCATATT
>CAVDZA010000007.1:0-70230 GCA_963613355.1 Bulleidia sp.
TTTCACTTATACTATTCACAGAAAAAATCGATTTTCCAAAAAAAAGTTAAAAAAAGATCCAGAAATTTCTGGATCTTTGTTGTTTCTTAGAATAAACCTTGAGACATCATCGCATCAGCGACCTTCAAGAAGCCTGCGATATTAGCACCCTTCACAAGGTCATATCCGAAGCCATACTTTTCAGCAGCCTTTGCGGATTCATCATGGATAGAAGTCATGATCTGATTCAACTTCGCATCAACTTCTTCACTTGTCCAAGATAATCTCTCGGAGTTTTGAGACATTTCAAGGGCACTTACCGCAACACCACCAGCGTTAGCTGCCTTAGCTGGTCCTACGATAACGCCATGAGATTGTAGATACTCAACTGCTTCGTTTGTGGCTGGCATATTCGCACCTTCGAAATAGTACTTCGCACCCGCATCAACGATATGTTTCGCTTCTTCCATGCCAACTTCATTTTGTGTAGCACATGGAATATATACATCCGCCTTTACTTCGTAAGGCTTCTTACCTTCAAAGAATTCACAGCCAAACTTATCTGCATACATCTTGATGTTAGCGTTCTTACTAGCACGCATCTCTAAGAGATATGCGATCTTTTCTTCTGTGTTGATTCCATCTGGATCATATACATAACCATTATGTCCTGAAATCGTAACGACTTTGCCACCCATTTCAGTGATCTTCTTAGCAGCACCCCAAGCTACGTTACCATAACCTGATAATACAACTGTCTTTCCTTCTAATGTATCGTTTTCATGTTTCAATACATTGTTAGCGTAGTAAAGAACACCATAACCAGTCGCTTCTGGACGGATGAGAGATCCTCCATAAGTTAAAGGCTTACCTGTTAATACACCATTGTCCCAAGAATCTCTAACTCTACGGTATTGACCAAATAGGTATCCAATTTCTCTTCCACCTACACCAATATCACCCGCAGGTACGTCAGTGTTAGGACCAATATGTCTTTGTAGTTCTGTCATGAATGCTTGGCAGAAACGCATGATTTCCGCATCACTCTTACCATGTGGATCAAAATCACTTCCACCTTTACCACCACCAATTGGCAATGTTGTAAGAGAGTTCTTAAATACTTGTTCAAAACCTAAGAACTTTAAGATAGATAAATTAACTGTTGGATGGAATCTTAGGCCACCTTTATATGGACCTAAAGCTCCATTAAACTGAACACGATAGCCACGATTTACATGTGGTTTTCCTTCATCATCGACCCATGCCACTCTAAACATGATCTGTCTTTCAGGTTCAACCAATCTTTCTAATAAGGCAGCTTGTTCATACTCTGGATGTGCATCAACAACTGGTTCTAAAGAAGTAAGAACTTCTGTCACTGTCTGCAAGAATTCTGGCTGATCAGGATTCTTCTGTCGTGTCTCTTCGATAACTCGATCTACATAAGCGCTCATAACAATCTCCTTTTCCCGTCTAAACGGTTCCTCATAACAGAAAATATTTTATACCACGTTTTATTACGATGAAAAGAATTTCAGAAAAATTAATTCCCTTTTTAACAAAATTTATCTAAATTTTCTGAAACTGTTTCATTTCTCTTATAAGAAGGATGATCATGAACTTCACCCTTCATAAAGACCATATCTACATTTCTTAGGGCATGTAGATCCTCTAATGGGTTCTCTTTTGTGACGATCAAATCTGCGTATTTTCCTTTTTCAATTGAACCTGTAATATCATCAATACCAGCCAATTCCGCATTTCTCTTTGTTGCGGTAAATAACGCAAACGCATTAGAAACACCTACATACTTATGAAAGTAAACAAGCTCTCTCCAGAAATCATATTGGGATACCCATGGACATCCAACATCATTTCCAAGGCCTACTTTGATTCCATTCTTAAGTGCAGCTTTGGAACATTCTTTGATTCCTTCAAATACGACATTCCCATTGAATTGTTCTACTTCAGAAGCATTTGATATGTTTCTATCAAATAGCGCATAAGGAATCGCACAAGATAACGTCGTAATCAAAAACGCCTCTTTTTCCTTGAATAAAGACATCATTTCTTCATCCGGTAAAGCTCCATGTTCAATAGACTTCACACCATTCTTTAAAGCTACCTTAACGCCTTCATTACTTTCAACATGTGCAGAAACATACATTCCATTCTTCTCAGCTTCTTCACAACACGCCTTGATCATATCTTCTTTCATCTTCATTTCACCAGGCATGCCTTTTACTTTTGCGTCCATGACACCACCCGTGATCATCAATTTCACAAAATCACAACCACTTTGTTTTCTTTCATCCACAAGCTTTACTGCTTCTTCTACGCTTCTACACGCATGTGCGACACTACCAGCCATGTGACCACCAGGCACTGAGATTCCTTCATCCGAACATAAGATCCTAGGTCCAACGATCTTTCCATCATTGATTCCATTACGGATCGTACTATCTAGATTTCTTAATCCACCAACGGTACGTATCGTTGTCACACCACTATAAAGTTCCAACTTAGCGTAATGTTCAACAAGTTTCTTTGCGATGCCTCTTCCTAAAGCAGTCGCAAAGATAAAAGAAACAAGTTTCTCATAATCATATTGTTTTTTCTGTGGTTTTCCATTTCCCGCAAGATGTACATGCATATTGATCAATCCAGGCATGATATATCTACCACCTAGATCGATCACTTGATAACCATCTAATTGTTTATCATCTTCAACACTTTGAATGATTCCATCTTCCACAACGATCATCTTACCTTTGATTGGTTCCATATGTTCAGAACCATCTAAAATGATTCCATTCTTAATGACATATTTCATTTCAACACCTTCTTTACTTGTTCTAAAGATACAGGCCCTTCTCTTAAGATTGCCACTTCTTCTTTTGTACAATCAATGATCGTACTCGCTTGAGAGAACGTTACATTTCCCTCCATCATGCCATCTAATAATGGACAATGTTCTTCAATGTCTTCTAATGTCTTACAAACAGGCTCTCCCGATTGGTTCGCACTTGTCATAAACACAGGACAACCTAACGTATCGATAAGTTCTGATAGAGCTTTACTCGTAGCCATTCTGATTGCGAGCGTCTCCATACCACCATTCACGTAGTCAGGTACATTTTCTTTCTTCTTCAAAATAAAAGTGACCGGTCCTGGCATAAACGCATCAATCAGTTTTTCACTTCTTTCATCTACTTCACAGATCTGTTTTATCTGTTGGAGATTAGCACACATGATAGGAAACGCCTTTGTGACAGGTCTTTTCTTTACATCCCTTAATTTTTCTTGTGCTTGTTCATGATCATATCTACAACAAACTCCATACACAGTATCTGTAGGAACGGATAATGTTCCATCGTTTTTCAATATTTCAACCATTTCTTGAATTTCATTTTGTTTAAATCTTTTCATACTATCACCTTCATTTCTATTATATCGAATTATGTTATACTTTTTCTCAAAAGGTGAGAATATGAGAACAGTAATCAAGCATTTTAATGAGCTAACTCCTACAGAAATCTATAAGATATATAAGACAAGAGTCGATGTATTCGTTGTCGAACAAAATTGTCCATATCACGAAGTAGATGAATATGACTTAGTATCTATTCATATAATGTTGTTGGATGATAATGGTGATCTTGTTGCGTATTGTAGAGTATTACCAGCACACACAACATTTGATACACCTTCTATTGGAAGGGTCATATCTTTACAAAGAAGAAAAGGATATGCCTCTATGATCTTAAAAGAAGCTATCCAAGTCGCAAAAGATGAATATAAAGAAAATACCATTACCATTGAAGCTCAAACATACGCTAGATCCTTATATGAAAAACAAGGATTCACCCAAACAAGTGAACCCTTCTTAGAAGATGGTATTGAACACATTCAAATGAAATTAAAGATCTCTTAACACTTTACCAATATCTTCACTTAAACAAATAGACTTCGCTTCAATTTCTCTTGGAACGTATGTTTCTCCCTGATTGATACAGATATAGGTTGCGTTAGGATTTTCATTTGTATATTTCCAGAATGGATATTTAATGACACCTGGAGAGTTATAACCTACGCCTAGTTCTAAATAGACGATCTTTTTATAGAAATTCTTTTCCATGAAACTTTGATAGCGCTGTGCCGCTTCATCCCAACCTTGATCCTGTACGAACGTCATATCTGCCCTAAGATTCATTGTCATCGCTCTTCCACAATGAGGACAATAAGGAACCAACTCTGTTGGTATCTTCATGTCCTTTTGTTGTGTGTACATCTTTCTAATGATTTCTTCATTTTCATATGTTTCTTGTGTACATGGTCCACTACATTGAAATAAACCATAGTCACCTTGTGTATAAAACAATCTCTTCTTATCAAAACCAGCTTTTTGAAAACAATGATCAACATTCGTCGTTAAGACAAAATAATTCTTATCTTTCACAAGATCCAACAAATTTGAATATACATCATTCTCAATATCCATATAACGATTGATCATGATATATCGGCTCCAATACGCCCAATGTTCTTCTAAACTATCAAATTCATAGAATCCACCACTATACATATCTGTAAATCCATACTTCTCTATAAAATCAGAAAAATACTTTTTTAACCGTTCTCCACTATACGTATAACCTGCAGATGTAGATAAACCACTACCAGCACCTACCACGATACAATCCGCATCCTCAATCATCTTTTTTATTTTCGAACATGTTTCTGTATAAGTCATAGTCTTCTTCTTTAAAAACATTGAATATCACCTCTATCTTACTGTTTGTTTCTTTTAAATACTCTTTCACAGTATTCACCGCAATCGTACACGCTAAACCATTTGGAAAATGAAATTCTCCTGTCGATATACAACAAAACGCAATGGATCTCATTCCATTTTGATCTGCGAGTTCTAAGCTTCTTCTATAACATTGTTGGAGCTTTTGAATATCAAGATCATCCACTCCATAGTGAATGATAGGACCTACCACATGAATGATCTTTAAACACGGTAAGTTATACGCATCGGTAATCAAAATATCACTAGGATGTTCTTTCATTTGTCTATCGCATTCATTTCTTAATTGAACACCTGCGTATGTATGGATCGCATTATCAATACAACCATGGTTTGGACAAAAACATCCTAACATCTGATCATTTGCGGCATTGACGATACAATCACACTTCAGTGTCGTGATATCCCCTTTCCACAAATAGATCTGTTGATCGATCAGTGTTAGATCTTTGATATCTGTGATACCTTTTTCCACACCTCTTTCTTTCAAATAGGAATCTTGAATACGCAAGAATTCCTCATCACATTCTTTGGGCATTCTCACATTCAATAAAGCTCTTAACAATCTTCTTTGTTCAGATGAGTTATTAGGAATATTGATATCCAATTCCATCTCTTTACATAGTCTTTGTATCAAATATATTCTTCTTTCATTTTGGTTCATGATTCTATTATCATTTATTTTTATTCATTTACTAGTACGCACAAAAAAGTGACTACATATCATAGCCACTCATTTACCAAAAGGTCCATTAGATGTACGCCACTCCTACCTGTAAGCTCTACACCTTTTAAACATCTATTACAATCCACAATGATCTTCAAACTAGGATCAAATTCTTTAAAGTTATCTTCCATCAATTCTTTTTGTAGTTCTAATGGCAGTTCAGAAATCTTTGTATCTGGATATTCTTTTAACTTCTCTAACAGTTCAGGATCCTTCGTTTCATAATGTAATGTTCCACAATACACAGAATCCTCTTTATTTCTTTTGGATTCTATGACATCAATATTCATCTTCTTTAAGATATTTCGAACTGCTTGATGGATCTCTGGATGTTCTCGATCTCTCCAACAATCTTGTAGGACCATCTTTTCATGATGATAATCAGGATATTCTAAGTCTTCTAATTCATCTAGATATACCCAAAGGCTCTTCGTCTCAATCTTTGATTCTATTGTTTCTCTACAATGTTGGCAAATATATAAGCCAACATCTTCTTCTTTGATTTCTCTTTTATCTCTTAAACAACAACCTGCCACATCCATCGTTTCTTTTAGAAAGTCTCTGATCTTCTTTGCGTTTTTTGGGCTCGCAATCGTGTAATTACAACTCGGATAAAAAATATACATATTAAACACCTCGGTGTTAGATTAACACAAAGAAAATAGAAGAAAAGATTTCCCAAAGAAATCGGAAAGTTATTCCGGAACTTTTTGATTTTTTCTTTTATTATTCCGAAACAAAATAACCATACAAAAACGAAGTGTTTCCACTTCGTTTACTTCTTCTTTGGTACAAATACAGAAATTCTTTCTGGAACGACGCTGATTTCAGCCTTCTTCACATTGCCACCATCTTCACCATCCAATGTCCAAGGAACTTCATCATCAAACTCAAATGTCGCCTCTTTCATTTGGAATGTTAGGATACCTTTACTATGGATCTTATCCGCATTGAAGGAAGCTAACATATCCGCTACATCGATTGGGGTTGGATTCGCTTTGATCAAGAGAGCTTCAAACACACCATCATTTAAAGAACTCTTTTTAATGACACCAGGTTGTGTTCCAGCTACCGAAATACTATTCGTGATCAACCCAAACATGAAGTCACCTTCATCTACGATACCATCATGTGTGATCTTACAATGTCTCTTATAAGATAGACCACCAGGAATATTTCCCAAGAAATTCAATACATAAGCGACATATCCTAAACGATTCTTCATATCTTGTGGTGTTGTATAGGATACTGATGGAAATACGCCAAATCCAGCTACATAGTTAAAGTAAGAACCATTGAATTTTCCAATATCGAATGAATACTGTTGTCCATGTGTAATGAATCTACAAATTTCTTTGAAAGTATGATTTCCATTACCATATAAACTTTTTGAAAAATCATTTGTTGAACCTACAGGAACATAACTGATTGGTAGATTCACATCATTCTCTAACATTCCATTCACTGCGTGATTTAATGTTCCATCTCCACCACAAATGAAGTATTGATCAAATCTACCCTTTGTGTTTCGAATGATTTCTTCACTTGTCAGACCTTTTTTAGGTACGATAGGAAATATCGTAACTTCATAGCCATGAACACTTAAGTATTCAATACACTGAAATAAATCATTCATACTTCCAGAAATACCAGCACTCTGGTTATAGATCATTAAGATCTTTTTCGTTTCTTTCATTATTGATCCACCTCGATTTGTACTTCATCTGTCGTATTTTCTGTTGTCGTTTCAACAGGTGTAATCGTTTTAGATTCCTCTATCAGATCATTAACAGAACCTTCATCTACTCTATGCCAGTTTGACTGTCTACTTCTTAAGTAACATACCGCATAGAGGTTATCTAGATCTAGATCGTTTCTATCAATCGTTACAGACCACTCAGAGTTATTTGAAGAAGATAGTCCAATTTCTTGTTTATCATTGATATCACTAGAATCCCAAACAACGACTTCAACATCTAATTGTCCACCTGCCGCATTTACCGCACCATCTGCGTGGAATGTGATCGTATCAGCTTCTTCATCATATGTTGCGTATAAGTTCGCATACCATGGCTTTTCAGCTGTGTTGAAATTACAAACACCAACGACATTATTCGCTACCATATCATAGATAACGACATGAACACCATCCTTATAGCTAATCAAGTTAGACCAACTATTACCTACTGTAATCGTTGCGTAACTACCTGAAGAATCCGCACTAGAGATCGTATAGGCAGTTCCATTTGCGAGATTACCACTATCTCTAATATATCCTGTACCTTCTTTGAGAACTGTTGTTCCCTTAGAGAATATCGCATATCTTGTATTTTCATCCTCATCAAAGAATGTTGTAGGAATGCCTAACGCAATCAGTTCATTCTTTTCTACTTCACTCAATTGATTGAACGCATCCCCTTGTGTCGTCACAAAGATTGCATATCTACTTTGGTCTAATACGCTCGCACTTTGTAGTGTTTCTTGTAGAAGATTATCTTCACAAGGAATTACGCCTAAGTTACCAGAGTATTGGTAAATATTCTGTACCTTCAAGGCATCTGAATCATCGATCCTTACATGAGCGTCTACGGATATCGTTTGATATTCGATACCACCATTAGAAACATTCAGATCCGCAGTATACTTACCTAATCCATCACTATCATGTGTCGCTCTAACGATTTCTTCACTTCCATCAGGATGTGTAACTGTCACAGAAACATAATCAATGTTTCCTCCTGTATAGAAGATATCATCTATCGCAAGTGTTGCGGTAGCAGTACTAGAATCATAATCATCTAGATAAACAACTGAAGAACGAATACCTTCTTCAGCTAGATATTCTTGGAACTCATCAGAAGATACATCATTACCACTCAACTCTGACATGAATGTACTCTTCTTATTCAATTCACCCTTTTCTTTATCAAGACCATATTCTTCACTCAAAGTCTCAACAGAAGAAAATAAATTCGTACCTAGTCCTAAACGATTTCCTTCAATTTGTACGCCCATGGCAGCTAGTGTCGTTGGGAAGTTATCAAATGTCGTATATGTTCTTTCAACATTATTCTCTACAGATACCGCAGAGTTGATATAACATGTATACACTCTTCTTGCGTAGTCAGTATCAGTATCATCCATATAGTCAGAATCCATTGTAGGATGGTCACCTGAAATAACGATCGTTGTATTTTCATACCAAGGTTGTGTCTTACACCATTCTACGAATTCTGTAACTTGTTTATCAGAATTAAAGATGACATTAGAATAATGGTCATTGAATTTATATTCCGCACCACTATCTAAATAACCATCTTCAAAGTGCGTATCAACAGTCAACATCGTATAGTTGAATGGTTGACCACTACTTGCCAGATTCGTTACATCATTCTTCGCCATTTCAATCAAACGGTCATCTTCAAATCCCCACCAAACATAATATCCGTAAGGAATGATTCCATTGGCTTGAGCGTATGTATAGTCATGGAATGTATAGTTACCATGTTGTTCAAAATACAATTCTCTACCACCAAAAGATACCGGAGAACCACACGCAAACATCTGGTTGTATCCTTGTGCTTCTAAGATATCACCTAATGTCGTGATAGATGGGAAGAATGAAGTTTGCGTAGTCATCGTATTACGACCTACATCTGTTTGTAGAGGTAGACCAGCAGTTGCCGCAAATAATCCACCCATCGTCCAAGTCGTTGATGGCATAGAATACGCACCATTCAATACACTATTGTCTGTTCCTGAGAAGTCTTCATTCGCTTCAGCTAAAGCTGTCAATCTAGGAATGATATTATCTTCCTTCGCTCCACCATTGGCTTTATCAGAGAAGCTCATTTCCATGGATTCACAGAAGATATAGATCAAGTTTCTCTTCGTTTCTGGGAATGTAAGATTCGTTGTTGATGGATCTACATACTCTGTTTGAATAAAATCTGAAGCCGTTGTCTGGTTTTCAACATACGTACCAACATCTAAATGATTCCAGAAAGTTGTACCCGCAATTGCGATACAAATACAGGACGCCACAACTAAAATCGATTTACCAACTCTTCTAAATAGCTTGCCTGCACGTGTCAAGATCACAATCACAACGATTGCGATCACAACACAAATAGCCATTGGCACAACAGATTGTTGGATGAACGCTTCGATCATATTAGAACCTGTACCTTCTAATGGTGCAGTTGCCTCATACATCAATTCATCCATCTTTAGGTTAGGCCATGTCTTGATCAACCATTGAACGACAAAATACAACAAAGTACCAACACCAAAGAACAATACCGCAAGAACACTTGTGATGATTCCTAGATCTCTCTTACTAGAGACCTTCATTTCTTTCTTAGAAGCCTTAAGTTGTTTCTTCGCTTCCTTCAAGGCTTTCTTTTGAGTCTTCGCTTCTTGTTTCAGTTCCTTGATCTGTGATTTGATATCTGTCGATGTATCTGAATAATCACTCTTTACTAACGCATAGTTCGTTTTCGCTTTTTCTAGTTGTTTACTAGCTACTTCGATCTTCTTTTCTCTGATCTTTTTCGCTTCAATATCTTTTTGACGTAACTTAAAACGTCTAAAGACTTTCTTCTTTGGTTCCTCACTCAAAGAAACTACATTTTCTTCAACCTTCTCACTTGTATCCTTTTGAACAGAATAATAGTTGTGATGAAGACCTGTAGTCTGTTTTCCTTTCTTAAAGCTATAACGTGAATGCGATTGTTTGTGATGATTTCTATTTATCTTTCTCATACGGTATTAATTATACTTTTTTCCATCATTAATTTAAAATGAATTTTACATACAATCGCTTTCTTTTCTGAATTTTATGTGAATTCTTTATACGATTGGTAAGAAAGTCTTACAAATCGCTTGAATAAGACTCGCTATCATTGCCACACACATACACGCAAACGTATATCCAACGATTCTCTTAAGAATGTTCTTATCATGGATCCAAGGAAAATCACGAAACAAACCACTCCAAGACGTAAAGATATCCACCCATCCCAAACACAAGAAAAGAATATCAAAACGATAGATCCAACAAAACAGTTGATTCGTTAC
This sequence comes from Bulleidia sp., assembly GCA_963613355.1. Lineage (GTDB taxonomy): Bacteria > Bacillota_I > Bacilli_A > Erysipelotrichales > Erysipelotrichaceae > Bulleidia. Next base: position 10,599 of record CAVDZA010000007.1, read on the forward strand.
AACTTGTCCATCAATTGTCACTTCCCCTGTAAAACAAATTCCATAGATCAAGGCATACCCAACGATTGCCAAGACCATATGCCATACACACCTTGTACGAAAACCAGGAATATTGATTCCTGTGATCCTACTAGGATGTTTTTTGACGATTGCCGATCTTAACTCTTCTACGCTTTGATAACGCTCAGAAGGTTTTAATTTCGTGCAGACATCCGCAATCTCTAACATATTTATATCATCCATAAACATTGTGCGTATTAGAATTCCTAAGGCATAGATATCCGTTCTCACATCACTTGATCCAAAACCATATTGTTCAGGTGCAGCGACTCCTTCCGTACCTAATAAGACTGTATCTCTTGGTTCATTCTTTTGATAGAACTTCGCCGCATCATAGTCAATGATCTTCACAACGCCTTCTTCGATCATGATATTCGTTGGCTTGATATCTCGATGAATGATAGGAGGTGTGGCATGATGGAGATACGAGATTCCATCTAGTATCTGTAAGAATATTTCTTTTCTTTCTTTTAAAGAATGTTCTTGTTTCAAATATTCTTCTAGTGTAATTCCATCAATATAAGATTCAACGACTTCTAAAGTATGATCTTTTTCTTCAAATGATAAGATCATAGGAATATGTTCATTTGGATGTTCTTTCAACCACGCAAAAACAGAACGATCATAGTTCTTTAATGTTTTTTGTATCGTCTTTTGTTTGTTGAAATCATTCATAATCATGTACAATCATTCTAACAAAAGGAACAAACATATGAAAACTACTGACCTAGAAAATAAGCTCCACCAGATTCAAGATGAACAGTCTTTATCTTCTTACATCCATTCCATAGAAGATATGTCTTATTCTTCTTTTCAAGATTATTATTCTTCTCTTACAAAAGATCTTGATAAAAGCCAACTCGTAGAAGATTCAGGAATTGAAAGAAGTTATTGTTATCACATATTGAATGGCACAAAAAAGCCAAGCAGAGATAAGATCTTACGCTTATGTATTGCCGCTCACTTTAATAGCGAACAAACTCGTCGCGCACTTGAGATCTCTAAAGCAGGTATCTTATACGCCAAAAGTAGCAGAGATGCGATCATCCAATACGCTATCAACCAAAGACTATCCGTCATTGATACCAATATCTTATTAGACCAACATCATGAAGATCCTTTAGACTAAAAAAATCATCTGTATATACAGATGATCATTTTAGTATCGTTCCTAATACTTTATTGACAAGTTTACCATCTACTTGTCCTTTATACTTCGCCATGATTTCTTTCATGATAGGGCCTTGTGCCTTCTTTGTAGGCTCTAATCCTTTTTCAGTCAAGATTCCTTGGATCACAGTACTGATTTCTTCTTCCGTCAATTGTTTAGGAAGATATGATTCTAAGATCTCGATCTTCTTTTTTGTTTCCTCAATCAGATCATTACGATCACTAGGTGTCTGTGCTAAGGCATCACGTGTTTGTTTCAACTCTCTTTGAACATATGTCAATTCATCTTCTTTAGAGAGTTCAACACCCTTTTCTTTTTCTCCTAACGCAATTCCAGAAATGACCATGCCTAATACAGCTTTCTTTACCGTATCATGGTCTTTCATTGCCTGCATGTTATCTTTTCTTAATTGTTTTAATAGTTCACCCATTATATTCACCTCTACATTTCATCTTGGATCTGTCTTTGGAATTCTTTACTTAAGGCCAATAAGTCATGATACCAAGCCTCAAAGTATGGCTTAACATCATCATCTTGGATCCTCTTTACATTCTTTTCCGTAATTTCTTTTTCTCTATCTGAATTTAAGATTGGTAATCTATTTTCAATCTTATACGCAATCACATCGCGAACCGTCTCGAATCTTTCTTCAAACAATTTCGCAATTTGTTCATCAATTTCATCGATTTTTTGTCTATCTTTGTCTAATCTTGTCATTTTTGAAACCTTCTTTCAGAAAAAATATTCAATCTTTCAATAAAGATTATATACTCTTTCTAAAAAATTGGCGTTTTATGATACTATTTTTTACATAAAAAGGCAGAGGGAGAAATATTATGGGAAAGAATTTTATCTTTATATCACCAACGTTTCCTAAAACATATTATCAATTTCCTGAAGCGTGGAAACGAATTGGTGGAACTTCACTTTGTATCGGAGAAGATTCTTATGAATCTTTAAGTGAAGAAATGCGTAACGCATGTGATGAATACTATCAAGTAGATAATATGCAGGATTACGATCAAATGTATCGTGCAGTCGCATGGTTCGCACATAAACATGGAAAAATTGATTGGTTAGAAAGTAATAACGAATTCTGGTTGGAACAAGACGCAAGATTACGTACAGATTTCAATATCACATCTGGTGATAAAGAAGATTCTGTCATGCGTTATAAGACAAAGTCCAACATGAAGGCTTACTATGAAAAAGCTGGTGTACCTGTTGCGAGATACCACATGGTATCTACATATGATGAAGGTAAGAAATTCGTAGATACGGTTGGATATCCAGTTATCGTAAAACCAGATGATGGTGTAGGTGCCAATGTCACTTGGAAGGTCAAGAACGATAAAGAATTAAAAGAATTCTATAAACAAAATCTTCAAACGCAATACATCATGGAAGAATTCGTTCCTGGTTCTATTGTTTCATTTGATGGTATCGTTGACCAAGACAATAACATCATCTTCCAAACATCTCACGTATTCCCTGAACCTATCATGGATATCGTAAATAGTGCAGATGAATGTTGGTATTATAGTGAAAGAGATATTCCAAAAGATCTTGTGAAGATGGGAACAGCCGTTATCAAAGCTTTTGATATCAGAGGCCGTTTCTTCCACACAGAATATTTCAGATTATACGAAGATAAAGAAGGATTAGGAAAGAAGGGAGATCTAGTAGGATTAGAAGTCAACATGAGACCTCCTGGAGGATACTCTCCTGATATGATGAACTTCGCAAATGACATCAATGTATATCTCATTTACGCAAATATGGCTATGTATAATGAAGGACTCTACGAATCTGATCGTCCATATCATTGTGTCTATGTTGGTAAACGTGATAAGTACAATGATGTTTATACAAATAGTTCTGCCGCTGTATTCTCAAAATATGGTCAAGCAATCGTCATGCATGAAAGAATGCCAGAACTACTTTCTTCCGCAATGGGAAATGAATTCTACATCGCTAGATTCAAGACAAAGAAGGAAGTCAAAGAATTTGTTAACTACGTATATAAGAAAGCAAAGGTCAAGAAATGAAAACTGAATACTTTAAAGAATACTCTCACAACCTAGGAAGAGATATGGAATTCAAGGTATATGGTCATTCTGGAAGACCATTCCTAGTGTTTCCTAGTCAAGATGGTCGTTTCTATGATTATGAAAATAACGGAATGATCGAAGCTGCCAAAGAATATATTGAAAGTGGTCGTATCCAAATGTTCTGTTGTGATTCCAACGATCTAAACTCATGGTCTTCTACATCATGGGATAACCGTTGGAGAATCGAACAACAAGAAGCTTATATGAGATATATTGGTGATGAACTATGTCCTAGGATCTTTGATATCAACGCTGAAGCCAATGGTGGTAAGCGTGCAGATGGTATCATGACAACAGGTTGTTCCATGGGAGGAACTCACGCATTGAACGCCTTGTTGAAAAGACCAGATATCTTTGCGGGATGTATCGCATTAAGTGGAGCTTACAACGCTAGGTTCTTCTTCCACGATTACTTTGATGATCTTGTATATGCCAACTCTCCTGTCGATTATTTAGATGGCATGTGTTATGACGATCCAAAAGTAGAAATGTATCGTCATAAAGATATCATCGTATGTTGTGGTAGAGGTGCTTGGGAAGTCCCAATGCAGGATGATGCCGCAAGGATCAAGGAATTATTTGAATATAAGAACATTCCAGCTTGGGTAGATTTCTGGGGAAATGATGTCGCACATGATTGGCCATGGTGGCAAAAACAGCTTCCTTATTACCTAAATTTCGTGTGTTAAATAACTTTTTTAAAGAAAATGGAATTTTATTGTTCCATTTTCTTTTATATTCTGATAAAATATCTAGGCAATGCGGGTATGGTGGAATTGGCAGACACGTCAGATTTAGGATCTGATGCCCTCGGCGTACAGGTTCAAGTCCTGCTACCCGCACCATTTAAAAGGATGTTGAATTGATCAACATCTTTTTTTAATTTTTCGCATATTTATCACACAAGCATTTAAGTGGCCGAAATTCAATATTGTTTTTGATTATTTTTTCAGTAAAATCATAGATATTGAGAACTAAATAAAAATTGCTGGTTATTTAGACTCATTTAAAAAGTTCTAGTCGTAACTCCCTTCGTACTAGAACTTTTCTTTTTATATTTTAGCTAGTTTATTCAATGTATACGCCAACAACAAACCAATTGAAGTTCCAATCCATGTTGCGATCCAAAATCCATTAAACCCAATTCTAGGAACCAATAACAAACAACTAATGATCGTTATCGTAATCTGTCCTAGATTTGAAAATAGATAATAAGACATCTTTTGTGCGCCTCTTAATCTAGCTTCACATAAATGTTTTTGTGCTAGTAGGATATACGTTAGACCTTCATACGATAACAATGTACAGCCATAAAGAATAGCTTGAGAGTCGTTCGTAAATAGATGTAAGATAGGCCCATTCACAAAGATACATAACACAGCCACTAAGATCGAATAAACAAACAAGATCTTTCTACCTTCTTTTAATCCGATATGCACCCTTTCCTCTTGATGCGCAGATGTATTTTGCGCAATAAAGAATACGACAGATTGTACAAATCCATAGACAGGCATCATCAATAAACTAGATACTTTATTCGCACAAGAAAATCCCGCAATCGCAGTAACGCCCAATCCTCCCAACAATGATTGTCGAACAGTCGTGATGAGTGTACCACTCGCTTGTTGAAGAGAATTTGGTGCAGACAAACGAAAGATTTCTTTTGCGTAATAAGGTTTCAACATAGACTTTTCAAATGGAATGTTAAGTTCTGTCTTTTTTAGATGTAACAACATATAAACACAACCTACGACCTGAGAAAACGCAGTCGCTATCGCTGCACCTCCAACCCCGAATGGTCCAACAAGTATAAAATCTAAAACGATATTTAATAAGCTTGTTGCGATGATTGCGTAGAGTGGTGTTTTAGAGTCGCCACATCCCATCACACATTCCTTAGACAAGTCATAGATCATTAAAAATGGCAACCCAATCAAATAGATCTTTCCATATGTCATAGCTTGTTCCATGATCTCATTAGGAGTCCGCATCAATTCCAACATCCAATGTAATCCAAACCATCCCAACAACAACATCAATAACGCTAACAACAGATCCACAAACAACAAATTATATAAGATCTCTGCCATCTGTTTTTGATTCGCTGTTGGTTTATTGGAAGCAGTCAACAGTCCTCCACCAAGTTCCATTCCACCCGAAACAAACAAAAAGAACATCATCGCAGTCGAAGCATTTGATACGGCCGCTAACGCATCCGCATCTAGCTTCAATCCAATGATCATTGTATCCGCTACAGAATAGAACTGTGTCGCCACCATGCTGAGAATGATTGGTAGGGCATATTTCAATAGCGCAGGACGCACAGGTCCATGTAATAAATCACTCTTCGTTTCCATGACAATTAACTTAATGAAAATCAATAAAGATGTCAAGAAAACAGAAGACTACTTGTCTTCTGCTTGTTTTCTAGTTTGTTTATACTTGTACATCATTTCATCTGCTTCAGAAATGACATCTTGAATATTTTGTGTTCCAGGATCATAGAAAGCATATCCAATAGATACAGATGGCATTCTTTCATCTACATCCCTTAATTTTTCCATTTCTTGAAAGAACCTTGTATTCAATCCTTCAATATGTTCCAACTCTTTTGTTAGCACGACACAGAACTCATCTCCACCATACCTACAACATTTTCCATATCTAGAATAATTCGTTTTAATAGCTGTTCCGATTTCTTTCAATGCCTTATCACCAAAGGCATGACCATACGTATCATTTGCGTATTTAAACTTATCTACGTCAAAGAATACAACGATAGACTTTTGTTCTAAAGTCGCAATACAATTCTCATATCCTCTTCTATTCAATAATTCCGTTAATTCATCTGTCTGTTGTACCATCTCTAAAGTAAAGATATACAACATCAAAGCTGCCATACCCAATGAGATATAACTCACTTTTATAGAACTATCCAACAGTTGGATCAAGATGCCACTCAACAACAACGCAGCTATCAAAAAGAAAAATTTCGTACCTGTATATTGATATTTCCTGATGTTTTCTGAAATCACGACCATCGCATAAATAACTGAAACTATATAAGATAATATATAAATGATATAGAAAGATCCATGACAATACATATTATTAGCATCGATATACCAAATAAAACCAAATACACCAGACATACACTCCAATATAAAATGTAAGATCAATCCGATCGTAATTTCTTTTACGTATTTCTTATCTAAGATCCAAGAAAAGATAAAACCTGTGGAAGGAGCTACACCGAGTTCAATTGCCTTAGAAGCGATATGTAAAGCTCTAGTATTTCCTTGTGCACCATCTAAGAATGTTGAAAGCCATTCGCATAAAGCCGCAATCATGATTGCGAAAAACAACCCCGCAAAAAGTTTTTTTCTATCTTTACTTAATGTATTGCTTTCACCAATGCAAAACTGTAATACAAGCATCGCAAATCCAACAATAAATATTACTGCAGTATAGTATTTCAGCATTTCTACTCCCTTATCCATTTGGATAAATTAAGTATAGTCTCATTCTTTCAAATGTCACGTAAAATTTGATAACTGAAATATAATTTGTTTGTCTATTAAAAATCCACTGGTTTATCCAGTGGATCAATAATACTTATTCGCCTGCTCTTAATTCTTTCGCCTTTGTACGGTAATAATACAAAACGATGACAGTACAGATTTCATTTGGCATGCTCGTCCAAGAACCCTGTTTTGTGACAACGCCATAGATTGATAAAGCTAGTTCGATCACATTGATTACTAATAAGAATGTAGCCAACTTGATATGTGTCGTTCCATTGTAAGTTCCCTTAGCTTGTTTACTAGCATCTCTAGCTAGAATGAGTTTAACGATCAAAGAAATCACTTCAAATACGATTATCACCCAACAACAAATCTTTAATTGTTCATCTGTTAGATTATATTCCGCAAATCTCTTCGCTAGTAATCCCCTGTTACCTAACAATAACGCATACAACCCAATAACGATTACGTCAAAAGCAGCTAGTATATAAAAGAATACGCTTAAGCCTTTAACATCTTTTCTTGTATTTGACATTTCAAATACCCCCTTTTCTAAATTAACTATAGACCTATTTTAAATGATTGTCTATTTAGGATATTCTCCAAATTCACATCCTATTCCCTTTGCGTGTATCGTATCAATCAAAGTTTTCTTTCCAAACAAACCTTTCCGATACAATTTCAATGTCCCTACACCAGTTCCACCATTCCACAATCTTGTATGTCTTTTATGACCATCAGGAGATTCATAGTTGATCAACAACATCTCTTCCTTCTTACAAGTAACTTCTGTATCTAATTCCGTAAAGAACGTTGTCTGTTTGACATTCCATACGATTTCTTGATCTGTTTCTTGGCACTCAAATGTTGTCTTAGATCCTGTCCAAAATTTCGAAAAGTTAAATTCATAATCTTTTCCTTCATAGTACAATTCACCCAACAATTTTTTCTTTAATGCGAATCGATAGATCTTAGGACATCCTCCACCAATATCAAAGACACTATTCTCTAATTTTTCTCCAGTCTTCTCACTAGTGAGATCGTTAGAAGATAGCCATACCCAAGGGCTAGTAAAATCACCACCCCAGTTCTTATCTGCGTATCCATTGCTGTTATTTGGATCTACAATGTATTTCTCTCCATTCAATACGACTTCCCCACTATATTCCGTCTTCATTCCTTCCGCATGCCAAAACATTTCAAAACTATTTAGTACTCGAAATAATTTACTAGCGCCATATCCTACATGAAACGCTATCTTCTTATCAATTTTAAGATTCCATTCCATTTCGCCTGCATCGCACATCCATTCAGGATGTTGTTGAATATCTTCCTTCGTTACAGAAACACTTCCTTTTGTGTATGTTTCCGATAACGAACAATCTTTCGCCTCAATTGAAAATGGTGCGTCTTTTTTAATAGATACTTCTTTGAAAGGAAAGAAGCGATGAATCTGCGCATGTTCTTTTCCCCAATATCCTACATTCACCATCAAATACGATGGTTTAATTCCCTTTTGTTGTTTAACAGGATCATTCCATACAATCACTGCTTCCTCTTTAGAAAGTCCTGGATTACATGTAAAGAATTCAACATAAAATGTTTTTCTTTCCTTTGTCTTTTCATTTACACCCGTAAATGAATGCCACCACCAATCATATCCTTTATTCTTTAAAGGACCTGTTAACATCCATTCATCTCTTGTTAGATCACTTTTATTTGCCATAAGACCTCCATCATGAAAGAGTATACGCATATGCATATACCCTTTATCTGTTATCCTTTATATTTTAATAAACCATTATTTCTTCTTGCGTGATGTTCTTTATTCCAAACACCTCGTAAGAATAGACCTGTAAAGATATCTTCTTCACAATTTTCAACAAGATGGATATCTGGCATAGATTCTGTATCGATCCACTGTTCCATATACTTCTTGACTTCATCGATATCTTTCACATCACTTTGAATATAGAAAGCTTCTGTACCAATCGTTGATTGGATCATCGTCAATACTTTCGCTAGTTGTTGTTCCTTAGATTCATCTTTCAACAATTCATTCAACACACTTGTTTGACCAGCACAATATCCTTTTCCTCTGACCAAATGTCCATTTACCATGACACCAGCTTCTGTCATAGAATCCTTATCTTTGTAGTAAACAAGAGATTTGTAGTGATCGCTCAACCAATATAAGCCCGTCACACACATATGTCCTTCTTTATAAACGACAGCTCTCTTACCAAACTTCTCTTCGATTTCTTTTTTGAATTCTTTATTCTTGAGTACATGATCTACTTTATCTTCTACGGATACCGCAATCATCGTTGTGTTTGGATATTCTTGTAAAGCTTGTTCGATGGTATTCAAGATATTTTCTTTTACGATTCCATCTTTCACAGCATCCTTTGTCTCTTTGTTAGAACCATGTTCATAATAACGATAAGAAATCTTATCTTTTGTACAAATAAACGTAAGGATATCTTCTGTCGTCTTGAAGTATTGTGCCATACGGATATTATTTGGTGTTTCTTGTTCCTTCTTGACTTTTAATTCTTCCTCAACGATCTCAATCAGTTTATTCGCATCATAGCCACCAAAGACAGTAGGTGGAATATTAATGACAGAAGTGCCCTTCAAAGCTTCTTGTATCTCTTCTCTCATAAATGCGATCTGTGGTGCTAGTAATACCGCATCATATCCAACACCTTTTTCCTTTAACTCATCACATGCCATTGCGGAGAATGAATAATTCAATTTCATTTGTTCTGCCGCTTCATTTAACGCAGCCGCAAAATATGAAGTCGTTAATCCACCTGTACAAGACAACAAGATTTCCACATGATTATCTTCGCTTAAAGATACAAGTGCTTTCTCTAATTCTTCAAACATGACATGCGCATGTTCTACCGTATTCATCTGAAAGTGTAAAAAGAATACTGTCGCATCATTCTCTAAACGATCGATCCTTAACTCCATGATCTCTTCTGGATAAAAGTTTACTCTACCAATGTGTGTCTTTGTTAGTAATTCAATATTACCTGAATCATTTTGAGATATTTGATAGTCTTTACTTTCATGTAGAAGGATCCACTTTTGGTATTGTTCTACTAATTGTTTTCTGTCTTCCATATAAGTTTCCTCTTGCCTCCATTATAACAAAAATAGAGTATCCTAAGACACTCTATTCACTCAGATACAAAGAATCTAATATATGTATTCCCATCTTTGTTTGAAATACACTTTCTTTAAATGTTTTGATAGATTCTTTTGAATAATGAGATTCATCCGCATTCACTAAATAGTCAGCTTCTAAAAGGATCCTATGATCGATTCCATCTACATTTGTATATGTATGATGATGGCATACAAGATAGATGATCCTTCGTTTCATATCATCATCCATATCAAATTCTTTTAAGAATTCTACCAACAAAGCTTCACTCTCTTCTTCCTGATGTTTCCCATTTGTATTTCCATACTTCACTCTACAGATAGGACATGCGATATCATGAACGATAGAAGCGTACTCTAATGTCTGTTGTGTTCTTTCATCTAGTCCTTCACTTAGACCTATCGTCTCTGCGTAGGCATATACTTTCATAAAGTGAGCTACATCATGTTTATTTCCTTGATAGAAATCAATCATCTTTTGAATCAATTTATCTTTCATTCATTTCTCCTTCGATCCATGACATCAATAGATTTACGATCTTTTCTTGTTGGATCTCTGTTAGTGGAACACCTATAGGTACTTTATACCACTTATTCAAACACCCTCTACAACAACAAGCACACGCATGTTGTGCGATAAAGACAGGATGTCCTTTCATAGGTGTTTGTTTTCCATCATTTTTAGGATACGCATCTGATAATTTATCTCTTACAAAATCACATGCGTGTTGTCTTATGACATCCATTCCTTTTTCTCGAACATATCGTTTCTCTTTTTCTTTTAAGTGAAAAGAAGAACGAAATTTAGACTTTGATAATTTATATAAAGCTTCTACTCTTGTCTGCATCTTATATCGCAAAATCACCTTGATCAAAGATCACAACTTCTTTACCATCCTCAGTTGTTCCAACGATATGCATATCAGATGTACCAATCATAAAGTCAATGTGGATCTTAGAATCATTGAATGTGTATTTAGGATCTTTTGGCTGTTGTCCATTTAGACCTCTACCAAGAGCTAAATGACAGGATGCGTTCTCATCGATCAATGTTGTATAGAATACTCTACCACTCATAGAAATTGGAGAATGATATTCCACTAGAGCACATTCACCTAAATAACATGCGTTCTCATCCATTGTGATGAGTGCTTCCAACATCTCTTTTCCTTCATCCGCAAGAACTTCTACTACTTTTCCATTTTCAAAACGGAATCCAAAGTTTTCAATACTCTTCCCACCTAACACAAGTGGTCTAGATGCATACACAACGCCATTTGTTCCAAACTTTTCTGGTGTCGTACAGATTTCCTCTGTTGGAATATTTGGTGTAAAGGAAATACTTGGTCTACCTTCGAATGAGAACTTAGAATCTGGTGTTAATTCAACGATCAAATCTGTACCATTACTAGCTGTATAGTGGAATTTTGTGAAATGATAGTCATCGATCTTCTTACCACGTTCATGATTTCTTTGTTGTTTATCATACCAAGTCTGAACGACATCGTTTTCTTCATCGATATAACAAAGTTTAAACAACAACTTCCACAATTCTTCTAAACGTTTATCTTCAGGAATATCACTCATGATATAGTCTGCCCACTCTTGTGTAGGAACCATTGCGATCAACCATTGACAATGATTGACTCTACTTGCCTTACGCATGATATTTCTTACCGCATCAATATGTGCGAAGATAGCGTTGGCTTTATCTTCTGGAAGATCTTCCATCAACTTAGGATTCACTCCTTCCAGTCTTACATAACAAGCACCAGAACTTAAATACATTTGGTTCTGTAGTTCTTCCCAATCTTCTACCTTCTCAATTTCTTCCTTAGTACGATATAAAGACGCAACCTTTAGATTAGGTTGATCCAAATAATGTATTACGACATTACTAGCACCTAGCTTATAACATTCTTCCGCAAAGATCGGAGTAAACGCTGCACCTTCTATCGCAGCTTCAACGAGTACCGTTTGACCTTGTTGAACATTCAAACCAACCCTCGCTAATGTATACGCATATTTTCTTTTCATTTCATCTAGATTCATAGGTCACCTCCAAATATTATTGTTATTCTATCACTCAAAAAGGAAACAAACTATTTGTTTCCTCCCTTTGAATCATAATCATCTAAGAAATGATGTTTTTCTTTATCATCCTTGTAGGCAATGATCGTCTTTAAACTAACATTCTCTACACTTTTGAAGATATTTTGTTCAACATATGGATTTGTCTTCTTCAATTCACGAATCAAGTTCTTCACTTCTACACGTTTCGAACGAGGTCTTGTTAGACAAGCTTCAGAGGAACATGTATCTGTGAATTTACAAGCACATTGAATAAAGTATAGATCGTTAAACTTCGCCCAAGCTTTGATATCATCTTCATGGATCAAGTATAAAGGTCGAATAACTTCCATTCCTTCAAAGTGATTGGAATGAAGTTTAGGCATCATTGTTTGAACTTGCGCTCCATATAACATGGACATCAAGATCGTTTCAATGACATCATCATAATGATGACCTAACGCAATCTTATTACATCCAATATTCTTTGCGTAGTTGTATAAATGTCCTCTACGCATTCTCGCACATATATAACAAGGATTCTTATCAATATGAAATACATTCTCAAAGATATCTGTTTCAAATATCTCAATTGGAATATTCAACTTCTTCGCATTCTCTTCTATGATCTGTCGATTCTCACTCGAATATCCAGGATCCATCACAATATACTTCACTTCAAAATGAATATCAGAATACTTATATAATTCCTGGAAGCACTTTGCCATCAACATTGAATCTTTACCACCAGAAATACACACTGCGATCTTATCCCCTTCTTTAACAAGCTCATAATCACGAACTGCCTTTGTGAACTTAGACCAGATCTGTTTCCTATATGTCTTGATGATACTTCTTTCTGCCTTTGTGGCTACTTCCTTAGAACGATTTTCTTTCATCTTATCCATGACGATAGATACATACCCACCATGTAAGCTATACGCATCATATCCACGTTCTCTAAGATCTAATACACAAGGAATACTTAACTTTCCTCTATCACAGATAATAATGATCTTCTTATCTTTCTCAAATTCTGTTGTATACACATTTGATTCAGAAACGACCACACTATCTTCAATTGGATTCTTCATGACCTTTTCTTCATCACGAATATCCACAAGAATATAAGAATCTTTCTCTAGTTGTTTAAGTTGTTCGACTGTAATTTCCATACAGGATATTTTACATGATTCTTTCAAGAATGAAAGTCTAGATTAAGCTTCTAATACTTCAAAATCTTTTTCATCTAAAAAGAAAACAAAGTTGCCATTATCGTTCTAACTGTAATAGCTTCTTTTTTCTTTCAATTCCTCCTGCGTATCCTACTAAGCTTCCATCACTTCCTACTACTCTATGGCAAGGAATCAAGATACTCATACGATTATGCCCTACCGCACTACCTACAGCTTGTGCTGACAGTCTTTTGATACCTCTATTTCTAGCTAATATCTTTGATATCTCTCCATAAGTCAATGTAGAACCATATGGAATCTCTCTTAGAATATTCCATACTTCTTTTTGAAACTCTGTTCCTTCTAATACCATCTTTGGCATAAAAGAAGGTTCATTTCCCAAGAAATAAATATCTAACCATTCCTTTGTTTGTTGGATGACTTTCGTTTCTAAAAAAGTATCTTTTGAAATATCTGGATAATACTTTTGTCCTTCAAACCACACACCACACAAGGAATCCTCTGTACTACCAATCAACATTCTTCCTAGTGGAGATTCATAATAAGAAATATACATACATTCACCTACTTCTTTGAACCAGGATCTTTTAGATCCATTCTAGATACTTCCCACAAATAAATACATGCGATACTACAGTATGGACTAAACCTTCTTCTGTATTTCTCAAACAATTTCTTTGTGATCTTACGATGATGATATAACATCCTTAATCCTCTTTGTATTGCGAGATCATCATAACTAAATACATTCTTTCTTTGTAGAGAAAATAGTAAGATCATTTCAGCTGTCCATCTACCTATCCCTTTGATTGTGATAAGTTGTTGGATTACTTCTTCATCATCTAGATTCCATAATTCATCTAGATCAATTTCTTTCTCTTTTACTTTACGAGAAAAGTCTTGAATATATTCCACCTTACGATATGTCAAACCAATTGATTGTAGTTCTTCTTTCGTTCTACTTAAAATAGATTCACAATTTACAACACCTAATAATTCAACCATCCGATTCCAAATCGTTTCTTGTGCCTTTGTGGATATTTGTTGACCAATGATGTGGTGTATGACAGATGAAAAGATATCATTATCCACTTTTCGATAGACAATTCCTACTTCATCAATTATTTCTTTCATTTTTGGATCTTTATTGGAAAGATATTCTATTTCTGTCATTCCATATTCGAAATATTTCATGAACTTATCATACATCTTTTGTTGAATAAAAAATATTGTATGTCTACAATTAAATCATGAAAACATTAGGTATATCGGTATATCCGGAACATAGCACATACGAAGAAGTATTTGCGTACATGAAAAAAGCTGGAGAACTCGGCTATAAGAGAGTCTTTACATGTTTCCTATCAGTAAAGGAGTCTAAAGAGGAACTCGTTAAAAACTTCTCTAAGTTCTGTAAAGTAGCACATGAATGTGGTTTAACTGTTAGTGCAGACACAAACCCAGAAGTATTTAAACATATTGGTGCTACACCTTATGATCTATCTATCTTCCATGAGATCGGATTAGACATCATTCGTTTAGATGGTCATTTCTCTTCTAGCGAAGACGCTGCCATTACTAGAAACCCATATGGAATCAAGATTGAATACAACGCATCTGGTGTGATTGCGTTCGATAACTTGATCGAAACAGGTGCAGATAAAGAAAGCATGTGTTTCTGTTCCAATTTCTTCCCACAAAGACATACAGGAATGGGACTACAAAGATATATGGATCTTACTTCTAGATATAAGAATGCAGGATTTAGAGTAGCTTCATTTATTAGTTCGAATGAAAAGAATACATTTGGTCCTTGGCCTGTATTTGATGGACTACCAACATTAGAAATGCATAGAGATCTACCAATCGATCTACAATTAAGACATTTGATTGCCATCAATGATTGCCAAGATATCTTAATTGGAAACTCTTATGCTTCTGATGAAGAGTTAAAGCTATTGTCTACGATCGATCTCACAAAGATCACGATGCGTGCGACATTAGTAGATGACATTACAGATACAGAAAAAGAAATCGTATATTGGAATAAACACAATCAAAGAGGAGATTGTAATGAGAACATCTTAAGAAGTTCCATGCCTCGTGTAGTCTTTAAAGGAAAGTCAATTCCAGCTAGATCAACAACAGGTTTCACTGCACATCGTGGTGACTTGTTGATTGTCAATGATAACCTTGAACATTATCGTGGTGAACTATGGGTAGTATGTCACGATATCGAAGTATCCAATGAATATAATCTTGTTGGTAAGTTAGATGAACATGAAGATATTCTATTAGACTTTGTAGGTTATGATCATCCATTTGGTATCATCTAAAGCTCCTATCATGGAGCTTTTTTTATGTATGAAATTCAGTTAAAATGGATACATGAAAACTTGTGGAATCATATGTGAATATAATCCATTTCATAATGGACATAAATATCAAATCGAACAAGCGAAAAAGAAAACAAACGCAGATGTCATGATTTCTGTCATGTCATCTCATTTTATGCAGAGAGGTGAACCAGCATTCATTGATAAATGGAAAAGAAGTGAAGCTGCCATTCAGAATGGAGTCGATGTCGTGATCGAACTACCATACATCTATAGCACCCAAGCAGCGTCCCAATTTGCGAGTGGTGGTGTTGAACTATTGAAGATGTGTGATGTGGATTACATTTCATTTGGTAGTGAATGTGGTAACCTAGAAAATCTCTTGGAAATCGCAGATACGCCAGTAAACTTAAATCACATCCGTGAAATCATGGATACAGGAGTTTCATTCCCTAAAGCGTATTCTTTATTAACAAGTCAGATGGAACCAAATGATATCCTCGCAGTTTGTTATTTAAAAGCTATCAAAGACACCAATATCAAACCAATCTTGATTGAAAGAAATACAGGATACTTTGATCCAGATATCCAACCTATGGCGAGTGCTTATGCCATTCGTAACGCTTTATTAAACAAAGAAGATATTTCTTCTAGTACACCTATGGCTGATGTATTAAATTCATCTACATTTGTGACAATGGATCAGTTTTATCCTTACATCAAAACATTTCTCACAATGACACCTTCTTCTACATTATCCAAGTATTTCTTAATTACAGAAGGCATTGAGAATCATTTAAAGAAATGTGCAGAACAATGTGAGACTTATGAAGATTTCATGAAAGAAGCTGTAACGTATCGTTATACTGCTTCTAAGATCAGAAGATGTCTAGTTCACATCATGATGCAGGTCACAAAAGAAGATGTGAAAGAATTAGGAAAACCAACTTCTATTAGGATCTTAGCTTTCAACGAAAAAGGAAGAGAATGGTTACATTCCAAAAGAAAGTCTGAATTGAATATCGCTTCAAGATTCGCAGATCTTCCAAAAGAATGGAGAGAACTAGAATTCAAGGCAACACAACTTTATACAAGTGTATTAGATGAACAAGAAAGAAAACGTATCTTAGATCTAGAGATCAAAGGTGCTCATTACATTAGAGGTAATATGACAACGATCAACACTATATTAGGAGATATCACAAAAGTACAAGGGTATGACGCTATCGTCAATGCCGCAAATACTTCTCTGCTTGGTGGAGGAGGTGTCGATGGCGCAATCCATAGAGCTGCAGGTCCTAAATTATTAGAAGAGTGTAGAACGCTCCATGGATGTGAAGTTGGTGAAGCGAAGATCACTTCTGCCTACGACATTCCATGTACGTATATCATTCATACAGTTGGACCTATTTATTATGGAAAAGGAAATGAAGCCACACTTCTACATAACGCATATTTCAATTCATTAGAGATTGCGAAGAAGAATGGCATTAAAAAGATTGCGTTTCCTTCTATCTCTACTGGAGTATATAGCTATCCATTATCCGAGGCATCTTCTATCGCTATCTCAACAGTGAAGGAATATATCCAAGATCATCCAGATACATTTGAAGAAATCACATGGGTGTTATTCGATGAACATACAAAGTCTTACTATGATAAGACGATCAAGGAACTATTATGAAAATACAAAAGATCAAAGAAAAAGAAGTTAATCATATTCGTTATTGTAGGATCCAATTTGTGGAGGAAGCTATTAGTGGTAGTTTATGGATTCCTTCTAAAGATTCAAAAAATAAAAAGACGATTAGTTTTGATTACGCCAATGATGAGCTTGTTGTTTATGATCCTACAGACTTGATTCCTGATGATATGACAAGCGATGATATTTATACTTATCTATTCAATCTGTTTAATTTCCTAACAAACGATGATATGTATTTCTTACAATCCATAGAAGATAAACTCACAAAGATGGAAGATAAGCTTATGGATAAGAATGATAATGATTCTTTTGAAGCTAATATCTTTCAAACTCGTAAGACGATTCGTTCTTTCCGCTCTTACTACAATCAGTTAACAGAGATGATCGAAAGCATTTCTGAACACTCTGATCTATTTGATTCTCTTGATAAGCGTATTGATCGTTTATCTAATTTCTCAGAACACTTAACAGAATATTCTTCTGAATTAAGAGAAATGCACCATACGCAAGTAGAAATGAAACAGAATCAGATCATGCAGTTGTTAACGATCGTAACAACGATCTTTATGCCACTCACATTGATTACTGGTTGGTATGGTATGAACTTTAAGATCATGCCTGAATTACAAACAGATAATGGTTACTTTGTGGTCATTGGAATATGTGCCATCATTATCTTGATAGAATGGATCTATTTCAAAAAGAAGAAATGGTTTTGAGGTGATTTATGATTTATCCATCCTTTTTAAAAAAAGACGATACGATTGGTATCTCTGCACCAAGTGCCGGTGTAGGTAGAAAACTAGAAAGTTTTGACCTTTCTTTAGAAACGTTAAAGAAGAAAGGCTTTCACATCAAAGAAACAGAACATGTTAGAGTTGATGATCCTAGAGGTGGAACACCTCAAGAAAGAGGAAATGAACTCAATCAACTATTTAAAGATAAAGACGTAGATTTTGTGATGTGTGCTGCTGGTGGAGATTTCTTAAATGAAATGTTGCCATATATTTCTTTCAACACATTAAAGAAACATCCTAAGTGGATCATGGGAGCTTCAGATCCTACAAGTATCCTTTATCCATACACAACGCTATGCGATGTTGCGACGATCTATGGATGTAACGCAGGAAGTTATGATTTAAGACCTCTCCCTAAGTTTCTCAAAAACAATTTAGAGATCATTCAAGGAAATCTCATCGAACAAAAAAGCTTCTCTAAATACCAAAGTGATAAGCCATGGGAAGTAGAAGGATATGTTCCTACTACGAAAGTATCTTATCAATCAACAGTAGATTCATTAGATGTTACTGGTAGATGTATTGGAGGTTGTATTGATGGCTTGAAAGATATCATCGGCACAAAGTTTGATGGCACTAAGAAATTCATCCAGAAGTATAAGGAAGATGGATTTATTTGGTACTTTGATAACTTTGCGTTAAGTGCTGAAAATCTCTATCGCACGCTCATTCAAATGAAATACGCTGGTTGGTTTGAATATACAAAAGCCATCATCGTAGGTAGAACTTTGATTGAATCTAGTGAAACGGGTATGTCATATGAAGAAGCACTTCAAAACATCTCAGAAGATATTCCTTTGATCTATAACGCAGATATTGGTCATACAAGTCCTAGTATGACAATGATCAATGGAGCTATCTTACATCTTTCTTATCACGGTCATAAAGCTTCATTAAAATTTGAATGTAAATAAAAAAAGATATCGAATCAATCGATATCTTTTCAATTACATCTTTTGAGGAGCAGAAACTCCAATCAAATCTAACGCATTTTCCATTGTTACCATACAAGCACTAACAAGTCCAAGTCTTTCGTTTGTTAGTTCAGGATTGTTAGGATCAGCTACTCTACAAGAATTGTAGTAAGAATGGAATGCCTTTGCGAAATCATGGCAATACTGACAAATTCTATTGACTGCACGATACTTCGCAGCTTCTTCTACCTTCTTAGGGAATTCACTGATTTGTTTTAAGAGTGCGATTTCTTTAGGATCTGTTAATAAAGTATAAGAATCCTTCTGAACAAATTCAGGTGTTCCTTCTTTATGAACGATGTTATACATTCTTGTATACGCATATTGAACATAATAAACTGGATTATCATTATTCTTCTGTTTTGCGAGATCCATATCAAAATCCATCTGTGTATTCAATTCCTTAGAAACAAAGAACCATCTAGCCGCATCAACGCCAACATCTTCGCATAGTTCACGAATCGTGATCGCATTACCAGTTCTCTTACTCATCTTGACTTCTTCACCATTAGAAACCATTCTTACCATCTGGATCAAATCAACGATCATCTTTTCAGGATCATAACCCAATGCTTCTAAAGCACACTTCATTCTCTTTACATAAGAGTGATGATCTGCACCCCATAAGTTGATTAAAGTATCATATCCTCTTTCAAACTTATAAACATGGTTTGCGATATCTGGTGTGAGATATGTCAATAGACCTGTATTCTTCTTTAATACTCTATCCTTATCATCACCAAACTTTGTAGATTGGAACCATAACGCATCATCCTTTTCATATGTAAGACCCTTTTCTTTCAAAGTTTCAATACATTGATTGATACGTGCACTATCGTTTTGATAGAAGAATCTTTCATGCATCCAAGAATCAAAATGAACTCTAAACAAATCTAGATCCTGTCTAATAGCGTCTAGTTTCATTTCAATACCTTCATCCTTGAAGTATTCACACCATTCAGAATGTTCTTTGTTTAACCACTTATCGCCATCTTTTTCTTTGATCTTCTTAGCGACATCCACGATATCTTGTGCGTGATATCCATTTTCAGGAAGTGGATATTCTACACCAAATAATTCACAATATCTTGAATACATACTTTCAGCTAACATATCGATCTGATTACCAGCATCGTTAACATAGTATTCACGTGTTACATCATATCCAGCTTCACTTAAGATCCTACATAACGCATCGCCCCAAGCAGCACCACGAGCATGGCCACAATGTAGATCACCTGTTGGATTGGCAGATACATATTCTACTAATAGCTTTTCTGATTTTCCAAAATCACTCTTACCATACTCTTTTCCTTGAGAAAGGATATTATTGATACAAGCAGATAAGGCAGATTCACTGATCTTAAAGTTGATAAAACCAGGTCCAGCTACACTTACTTCACTAGCTTCTGTTAGATTCTTCTTTAAAGAATCTACAAGTTCATTTGCGATGTCAACTGGCTTTTTATGTAAAGCTTTCGCTAATCTCATCGCAATATTTGTACTATAGTCACCCATCTTAGGATCTCTAGGTCTTTCGACCATTACCATATTATCTTCCGTATCAATTTCAAATGTTTCTTTTACAGAAGTCTTGATCGCTTCTATGATCTTTTCACTGATATCACTCATATTTCCACTCTACTTTCTATGATTGCCTAACTATTATATCAAACTTACTTCTTTTTACGATTCTTATTTAAGATATCTCTCACTTCATTCAATTGTTTTTTATCAAAATACAATTTAACAGGTCTATGTTTTCCTTCAAAGGACATACAACCATCTGCATAGTTTACCGTTATCTTTTGCGCATCATTCCAAGTCGTCAAAACACCTGTCATAATGATTCCTTCTTCACTAACACCACTCTTTACAAAGTAGAACAGCGTTCCAATCACGATCAAAGAAATCGTTTGAAAATATTTTAAGAATCCAGAATATTGAAAGAAACTCATTACAGCTACGACATAGAACATTGCCGAAAAGACTAGCTTACTACCAGCCTTCGCTTCTACGATGACCTTTCTAGATGTATTGACCCAAAATATCAATAAAACGATGATCACTAGATCCACTGCACAAAAAATATAATCACCAATATATCCCATTGTTATTTCTCCATTTCACGCAGAGAATTATACCACTTATCCATTAAAAAAGTTGTAACTCCATCACGAAGTCACAACTTTCTATCAATTAATTTTTTCTGGATCGTAATGAACAGTATTTCCTTCTGTAGTTGTTTGAATCACAGCTACCACATCCATACCATTCTCTTTCAAGATCTTTGTCATAGCTTCTACTTCGATCGCACCTGTCGCTTTCACAAAGAATTCTGTACCACGTTCATCATTTTGATAGACACCTGTTGCCTCTACATTCGCATCATTTTCAGCTAACAATGAAGCTACCTTCGCTAATAGACCAGGTTTGTTTTCCATCTTGATAACAAACTTTGTACCTTGATGTTTAAGTCCTAACAAATCAACGAATGTCTTAAAGATATCCTTTTCAGTAATGATGCCAATAACTTTATTAGAATCATCTACTACAGGTAATACGTTGATTCCAGCTTCCAACATTTCTTCCGCTGCCATTTCAACGAATTCATCTTCTGTGATCGTCTTGACATCTTTGATCATGATTTCTTTTACTGTCGTTCTAGATAGTAAATAATTCAATTCAAAGATAGATAATGAAGTTGTGTTTTGTCCAGAAGCTTCAGTAACGACACCTTCTGTGATCAATCCCTTCAATACACCATTTTCATCTACGACAGGAACTCTATGGAAGTGTCCCTTCTGCATGATTTCCAATACTTTTGATACGGAAGTATCAGGTGTAACTGTAACTGGGTTTTTCGTCATATGATCTTTAACGTACATAGAATTATCCTCCAAGGTAAGCTTTTCTTACCTGTTCACTGGCTGCGAGTTCTTCGCCAGTTCCTTCTAATATTATTTTACCAGTTTCTAGAACATATGCACGGTCTGCGATCGCTAAAGCCATTTTTGCGTTCTGTTCTACTAGTAATACCGTTGTTCCACGCTTGTTGATATCTTCAATGATCCTAAAGATTTCCTTAACAAGAAGTGGTGAAAGACCCATTGATGGCTCATCCAACAACAAGATCTTAGGACGTGACATCAATGCACGTGCCATCGCTAACATTTGTTGTTCACCACCTGATAATGTACCTGCAGGTTGTTGTTCTCTCTCTTTCAAACGAGGAAACAATTCAAATACATATTCAAGATCTTTTTCGATTTCATCTTTATCTTTTCTGAAGTAAGCACCTAAAAGAAGATTTTCCTTAACGGTCTGTTCCGCAAAGACTCTTCTTCCTTCTGGAACTTGTGCCAATCCATCTGTAACGATCTTATGTGCAGGTGTCTTAACAAGATCCTTATCATCTAATGTGATCGTACCAGAAGCAGGCTTCAATAATCCACTGATTGCGTGCATCGTTGTTGTCTTACCAGCACCGTTAGACCCAATCAATGTAACGATTTCACCATCATCTACATGGAAAGAAATACCTTTAATGGCTTCGATCATGCCATACTTTACAACTAAGTTATCAATTTTTAGCATTCTCTACACCCTCACTCTCCAATATAAGCCTTAACGACATCTTCATTTGCCTGAATTTCAGCCGGTAGACCTTGCGCAAGTACTTGTCCAAAGTTCAATACAGTGATTCTTTCGCAAATTCCCATAACAAGCTTCATATCATGTTCAATCAATAGGATAGAAATCTTAAAATGGTCACGGATCTTACGAATCATAGCCATCAAATCTTCAGTCTCCTGTGGGTTCATACCCGCTGCAGGTTCATCCAAAAGTAATAATTTTGGTTCTGTCGCTAATGCACGCGCAATCTCTAAACGACGCTGTGCACCATAAGGTAAGTTACCAGCAGTAAGATCTGCGTATTGGTCTAAACCAAAGATCGACAATAATTCCATTGCCTTTTCTGTAGACTCTTTTTCAGCTTTATAGTATTTAGGAAGTCTCAAAACAGATGTCAATAATCCATAGTTCATAGAATTATGCATGCCTGTTTTAACATTATCCAACACTGTCATATTTGTGAATAAACGAATGTTCTGGAATGTACGTGCTACACCTTCTACATTCGCTTGAACAGGATTTAGCTTAGCCATATCCTTATCACCTAGTTTAATTGTACCTCTAGAAGGCTGATATACTTTCGTCAACATATTAAATACAGTTGTCTTACCAGCACCATTCGGACCAATCAAACCATAGATCTCACCTTGATAGATATCAAGATCCAAATCATTTACAGCAGTCAAGCCACCAAAATCAATACCAAGATTTCTGACTTCAAGAACCTTTTCACGTGTCTCACTCATGTGTTTCAGCTCCTTTCTGCTTCTTTAATCCCGCAAAGAATGTCTTTACTTTCTCATTGTTTGTTAAGATCATCATAACGATCAATACGATAGCGTATACCAACATACGATAAGATGATAAGAATCTTAACATTTCAGGCAACATAACAAGAACTGTTGTCGCAATGATCGTTCCTGTCATATTTCCAAGTCCACCCAATACAACATATACCAAGATCAAGATAGAAGTATTAAAGTCAAACTTTGTAGCCGCAACAGATGCGTAGTTCATCATATAAAGTGCACCAGCAGCTCCACCTAAAGCACTACTCATCACAAAAGCCAATGTTTTTGTGTGAGATACATGGATACCAACCGTCTCAGCCGCAATCTTATTATCACGACACGCTTGGATAGCACGTCCTTCTTTTGAATAGATGACGTTATAAACAAAGATCAATGAAAGAATGATCAACACAATACCTGCAGTAAATGTAGAGATTGCCGTATTACCAGTCACACCCATAGGTCCTGAAATAACGACTTTTCCACCTTCTGCCATCTGCATCGTGTTATTGATGAAAGAGAAATGGATTCCATTAGAATCAACACCTACATATAAGTTATTGATCAAGTTCATGATGATCTGACCAAATGCCAATGTAACGATAGCTAAATAGTCACCTTCAAGCTTTAATACTGGAATTGAAATCAGCCAGCCAATCAAAGCCGCAACCACTGTACCTACTACGATACAGATGATCAAACGAACGATATCATTTGGAATAGCAGTGAGTAGTAACGCATTTACAACAGCAGCACTAAATCCACCAAGTGCCATAAAACCAGCTTGTCCTAGATTCAATTCACCAGAAACACCAACATTCATGTTTAATCCAATTGCCGCTACAATATAACAACAAACTGGAACCAACAATGAAGTGATCATTCTAGGAATAGATCCAGCTGATTGAAGAATACTAACAATAATATAAACTAATATAACTAAGGAAAAAGAAATTGTACGTCCGCGTGTCTTCGGACCGAAAAGAGATTTTACTAATTTCATACCTACACACCTCAGACTTTCACATTTACTTTCTTACCTAATAAACCAGTAGGCTTAACAAGTAAGATAACGATCAATACCATAAATACAATGGCATCTGATAACTGTGTTGAAATATACGCACGCGTCATATTTTCAATCACGCCTAATAACAATCCACCTAAGAAAGCTCCAGGAATAGATCCAATACCACCAAATACCGCAGCAGTGAACGCTTTGATACCAGGCATAGAACCTAACGTAGGATATACAGATGGATATGTCGCACATAATAGAATTGCCGCAATCGCAGCTAGACCAGAACCAATTGCGAATGTAACAGAAATAATTCTATTAACATTGATACCCATAAGAGATGCAGCACCTTTATCTTCACTACAAGCTCTCATCGCACGTCCTGTTTTTGTGTTATTGATAAACCATGTCAAAACGACCATAATAACGATACATGTCAAGATCGTAACCAATGTTAAGTATGGAATGGATAATTCACCTATTGTTAGAGAACCTGACAAGATCGTAGGGAAGATCTTTGTATCTGTGCCCCATAATAACATCGCACCATTCTGTAAGAAGTAAGATACACCAATCGCAGTGATCAATACAGAAAGGGATGATGCTTCACGTAGTGGTTTATAAGCAAGTCTTTCAACTAATACGCCTAAAACTGTACACGCAACGATTGAAAGAATGATTGCCACAAACACTGGTAGACCCGCTCTCATTGATAAATACGCAACGAAAGCACCAACCATGATGACATCACCATGCGCAAAGTTCAGCATTTTTGCGATACCGTAGACCATGGAATAACCTAGCGCAATAATAGCATATACGCTTCCAAGTCCAAGCCCACCTATCAGATATGATAAAAAAGCCATAGCTTATCCTCCTTTTTATTAAACAAGAAAGAAGGCTGTTATTGACGATGCAACGAACAGCCTTCATGCGTCCTAAATCTTATTCAGCACTTACGTAAGCGCCGTCTTCGATTACAATAGCCTTAGGATCCTTAGAAACTTCACCATTATCATTCCATGTTACAGAAGTACCTGTGATACCATCGAATGTCATAGATGTGAATTGTTCAACTAAAGCAGATGTAATATCAGCTGTAGAATCAGAAGCAGATACACCAGCAGCTTCTAAAGCCTGAGCGATTGCGTATACACAGTCATAAGCATCAGCTGCGAACTGAATTGGTGTTTCACCATACTTTTCTTGATACTTCTTAACGAAGTTCTGAGTCTTTTCATCTTCAGCATCAGCTGAGAATGGTGTTAACATGTATAGACCTTCAGCAAGTTCTGTATCGAAACCTTCAAGGTTCAAGATACCATCCATACCATCACAACCGAAGAAGTTTACGTCATAACCTTGCTTATCAGCTTCTACAAGGATTTGTGAAGCTGGCTGGTAGTAGATAGGAAGGAATACTAGATCAGCACCTGCATCCTTACAAGCCTTAACTTGAACAGAATAGTCTGTGTTACCATCTTGGAATGTTTGTTCTGTAACGACTTCTAAGCCTACTTCTTCAGCTTCAGCTACGAACTTCTTATAGATACCTGTTGAGTAAGAGTCATCATTTCTGTAGATGATACCAACCTTAGTACCTAGATCTGTATGTTCTGAGATGTAGTCAGCAGAAGCACTACCTTGGTTAGGATCTGTGAAACACATCTGGAATACGTTACCATAAGCACCTGTTTCGTTATCAGAATCAGCATAGATAACTGCTGGAGATGATCCAGAAGGTGTGATAGCGAAAATGTTATCCTGTTGATATAGAGGAGATACAGCCTGACCAGCACCTGATGTTGTTGTAGCTAGAGATACCTGCATGCCCCAGTCAGCTAATGTGTTGTAAGCTGTAGTAGCCTTTTCACCATCAGCTTCATCATCTTCAAATTTGAAATCAAGCTTAACTTTTCCTTCTTCATTGATTTCTTCAACAGCGATTTCAGCACCATGTTGAACAGCTAATCCATACACTGCAGCATCACCTGTAATAGGACCAGAACCACCTAACTTGAATGCACCATCTGTTGATGAGCCAGCTGCTGTAGAACCAGCAGTTGAGGATGAAGAGCAGGCAACCATAGACATTGCCATGGCTACGACCATTCCTCCTTTTAATACTTTGTTAAAATTCATTTCTTTTCCCTCGCTTTTCTTTTTGTTAAGAATGATTATGATTATAGTTACATTCCCAAACTCATTCAACAGCTTTTTCACAGAAACAACACATTTTTCTGAAACTTTTCTGTTTTCTTTGAAAAACTTTTCATAAACGCATCAATATCATAAAAAAATGCAGAGGTCTTCTCTGCATTTCTACTATTCTTTTACTTCTCTCCAGATCTTAGCACCTAAAGCTGTTAACTTCTTATCTAGTTCAGAATATCCTCTATCAATATGATAGATATCAGAAATCGTCGTAACTCCATCTGCGATAAGTCCTGCAACCACCATTGCGGCACCACATCTCAAATCTGTTGCGACTACTTCTGTTCCATCTAATGGTGTTGGTCCTTCAATATCAGCTTCACCATTTCTCACTTCAATATTCGCACCCATCTTTGTTAATTCGTAACAATGTTTAAATCTTTCAGGATAGATCGTATCTTCTACTTTTGATTCTCCCTTTGCCTGTGTCATTAATACAGTCAAAGGTTGTTGAAGATCCGTTGCGAAACCAGGATATGGTTTTGTCGTAACATCTGTACCTTTTAAATCTTTACTTTCTTCGATTTCAACATAGTCGATACCAACATTCATCTTTACACCCATCTCATTCAATTTTGATAGTAAAGAATCCAAATGTAATGGAATGACATTATTGATACGCATCTTCTTCGCACAAGCTGCCGCAATCACAATAAATGTACCAGCTTCAATACGATCAGGAATGATTTCATGGAAACATCCCATCAAATCATCTACGCCATCGATCGTAATGACATTCGTACCAGCACCTCTAACTTTTGCGCCCATCTTATTTAACAATGTCGCAACATCAATGATTTCAGGTTCCTTTGCGGCATTTTCAATCGTTGTACGACCTTTTGCGTATACCGCAGCCATCATGATATTAATTGTTGCGCCTACAGAAGAAATATCTAAGAAGATCTTCGTACCTTTTAATTCTTTCGCAGTAATGTCATAACAACCTTTATCAAATTTCACTTCAGCACCAAGTGCTTCAAATCCTTTGATATGTAGATCAATAGGTCTAGGACCTAAATAACATCCACCAGGCATCTTCATTCTGACATGTCCATACTTGCCTAATAAAGCACCCATGAAGTAGTAAGAAGCTCTTAGCTTTGTGACAGCGTCTTGAACAAGATCTGTATTCTTCATGTTAGTAGGATCGATAATGATATGATCATCCGCAACTTTGATCACATCAATATTCAAGATATTTAAGATCTCACATAAGTTATTAACATCCGCAATCTGAGGAATACCAACGATCGTAACTGGCCCATTGGCTAATACAGCTGCAGGAATCAAAGCTACCGTTGCGTTTTTTGCGCCTGATATCGTTACTTCACCTTCTAATTGGTGACCACCTTCAATTTTAATTACTTCTTCCATTCCCACGCTCTCCTTTATACTTTTGTTTCGCATCATCCACTTCAATGATCATCTTCATATTCTTTTCATGATCCATATTAAAGAATTCCGCATATAAAACATTCAAAATCAATTCCAACGCAATCAATGATCCAAGTCCTGGTATCTTTGGACTAGGTTCATAATAAGATATTGATATCGTTTCTGAACCATAGAATGTTAAAGGTCCTTTTTCAGGTCCACTGATGACAATCATTGGTACATTCTTCCCAGCCAATGTTTGTGCCACTTTGATCATGACATCAGTCGTTTCATTATAATAAATGAATAACGCAATACTGTCTGGATCTTGTAGTACAGATTGGCGAATATTCGCACTTGTTTGTGTTTCGATATACACAGGGAAATTCACCGTTTCTAGTTTATGTGCAAACTCCTTCGCAGCTAATATCGCATCATCCCCTGCATAGATATACAATCTTTTCTTATCATGGATCATACGTGCTACTTTATACATCTTTTCTACGTCAATTCCATTCCAAGTTTCATTAACAGCTCCGACCGTCAACGCATAGATCTTTTCAGCTAATAATTGTTTTGTATCACCTGATTCAAACGGTAAAGAAAAATTCAATTCTTTTCCATTAAACACAAAAGTATCTAATTCTTTTGCGAGTTCTACACACAACTCTTTATGTCCTTTAAAGCCTAACTTTTTGCAGAAACGAATGACGCTACTTTTTGATGCATGTAATGTATCACTCAGTTCATTCAATGACATATTACAAGCTTCTCGAGAATGTTCCTGTAAGAAAATAGCCAGCGCACTTTCTGTTGGCGTTAAATTTTCTCTACTTCGTATTTTATCAATAATTCTCATGGTATCATTTTACCATTTTTTAAACGTTAACTCTACATAAAGAAAAAAGAAGCCCTCGCTTCTTTTACTCATTAACCAAAAGTCTTACAAATTTCTTGCACCCAAGCAAACATGACCATGATACCAACGAATGTCCATAAATAAACAGATGGTTGGTTCAAATACAATTCTTCTTTTTTCTTCCAGATCATGTAGATACCTACAGGTGGAAGGAAAATAACAAGAGCGTAAGTCAACATGTTCTTCTTGCTTAAAGATCTTACAAGTCTTTGTTGATCTTCTTTACTTGTAGTGTTTCTCGCACGAATTTCAGAACGTATTCTTTCGTTTTCTGCGTGTAGTTCCTCTTTTGTTAATTTTTTCTTATTTTCTCTTTCAGCCATGTTAATATTATCCTATTTATTTCCTTATTTTTCAAGAAAATAAGCATATTATTCACATAACATTAACTCTCAAATGTAAAAAAGAACCAGAGTTAAACTCTGATTCTTTCAATAATTCAATTCGAATTAAGCTTCTGCTTCCTGACGGTTTGAAGCGATTACGAATGGTGTGTAGATCAATGTTGAAGAACCAACAACGATAATTAACTGCCAGATACCACCCATAATGTTACCAGATGATGCTAAGAAACCGAAGATTCCACATGGAGTCGTCCATGGAACATCGATAACATACAGAGGACATAGACCAACGTATTGTACCAAGTAACCTAAGACACAGCTTACGATTGGAGCTAGGAACCATGGAATAGCGAACAATGCGTTCATAACCATTGGGATACCGAAGATAATTGGTTCGTTGATATTGAATAATCCACAAGGAATAGATAGTTTAGCGATAGCTTTGAAGTCATCTCTCTTAGAGAATAACATAATAGCGATGATCAAGCCCATTGTTAAACCAGAACCTGTGGAAGAACGCCAACCAGACTGGAATGGGTTTGCGATAATTGAATATCCACTATCAGCTGTATAGAATACACCAGAAGATGTAACACCTACACCACTTTGATATAGTTCAAGGTTAGCAGCCATCATCTTAGTCATGAATGGTGTTGTTACAGCACTCATAACGTTTGGACCGTGGATACCGAACCACCATAGTAATTGCATAATTAATACAACTACACAGTAACCAGGAAGACCTGTCATAATAGCTTCAACAGGACTCATGATCTTAGCAATAACATCAAACATTGTCATACCGAACATTGAAGTAATGAAACCAACGATAGATACACATAGGATCGTGATGATTGTTGGGAACAATACTGCGAATGACTGTGATACGTTTGGTGGAACTGAATCAGGTAAGCTGATCTTCAATTTTCCAGAATCAACAAGCTTTACATAAAGTAATGTTGTTAAGATACCAACAAGCAATGCTACGAACAAACCATCAGCTTTTGTGTATGAAGAAGCAACTACGTTAGAAATTGTAACTGTTTCTCCGCTTTCAGTTGTTGTTGAAGCTGTTGTGTTGATAAGTGTAACGAATGAAGCAAGTGCTACAGCAGGAACTGTCTTGTCATTTGGATGTCCAATGTTTTCTGCGAAGTGCATAGAAACAAGAACACAGATAGCTACTGCCATGAAGTTCATACAGCCATAGTTAGCTGTTGTGAAAATTGGAGTTAAGGATTCCAGCCATGCAAAGCCAGGAACGTTAGCTAAAGAAATGTAGTAAATCAATTCTCCTGTCTTAGGATCAGCTACACCACCTGTTTTACATAAGACGTACTGGAAGAGGGTACAGAAAGCACCCCAGATGACGACTGGCATGTTGTCAATAAACGAGTCCTTGATAGCGGAAAGGACCGTATTGGCTTGCATCTTACCCGCAAGAGTAAGAAGGCCATTCATAAATTTGTCTTTCATTTTAAAAAGATCCCCTTTCGATATATTTATTTTACTCTACACAAGAAAGCGCTTTCAATCAAAATATTCATTATGAATATTTTTGTTCAGAAATTTAGTGTATTATTCATATTGGTCTGACACTTTTTTACCACAAAGTTTCATTTTGAATAATTTTCGATTAATTTTATAAAAATTTTTATTATACGAATGATAATAAAGTTACATTTTTATGGGATTTTTATGTTACAAACAAAAAAAAAGAATCAGAGTTAAACTCTGATTCTTTCAATAATTCAATTTGAATTAAGCTTCTGCACTCTGACGGTTTGCAGCAATTACGAATGGTGTGTAGATCAATGTTGATGCACCTAAGATAATAACTGCTTGCCATACAGCACCCATGATGTTTCCGGATGATGCTAAGAAACCGAAGATACCAACTGGAGTTGTCCATGGAACGTCGATAACGAATAATGGACAGAGACCCAAGTACTGTACTAAGTAACCTAAGCATACACAAGCAACTGGAGCTAGGAAGAATGGTACAGCGAACATAGCGTTCATAACCATTGGGATACCGAAGATAATTGGTTCGTTGATATTGAATAATCCACAAGGAATAGATAGTTTAGCGATAGCTTTGAAGTCATCTCTCTTAGAGAATAACATAATAGCGATGATCAAGCCCATTGTTAAACCAGAACCTGTGGAAGAACGCCAACCAGACTGGAATGGGTTTGCGATAATTGAATATCCACTATCAGCTGTATAGAATACACCAGAAGATGTAACACCTACACCACTTTGATATAGTTCAAGGTTAGCAGCCATCATCTTAGTCATGAATGGTGTTGTTACAGCACTCATAACGTTTGGACCGTGGATACCGAACCACCATAGTAATTGCATAATTAATACAACTACACAGTAACCAGGAAGACCTGTCATAATAGCTTCAACAGGACTCATGATCTTAGCAATAACATCAAACATTGTCATACCGAACATTGAAGTAATGAAACCAACGATAGATACACATAGGATCGTGATGATTGTTGGGAACAATACTGCGAATGACTGTGATACGTTTGGTGGAACTGAATCAGGTAAGCTGATCTTCAATTTTCCAGAATCAACAAGCTTTACATAAAGTAATGTTGTTAAGATACCAACAAGCAATGCTACGAACAAACCATCAGCTTTTGTGTATGAAGAAGCAACTACGTTAGAAATTGTAACTGTTTCTCCGCTTTCAGTTGTTGTTGAAGCTGTTGTGTTGATAAGTGTAACGAATGAAGCAAGTGCTACAGCAGGAACTGTCTTGTCATTTGGATGTCCAATGTTTTCTGCGAAGTGCATAGAAACAAGAACACAGATAGCTACTGCCATGAAGTTCATACAGCCATAGTTAGCTGTTGTGAAAATTGGAGTTAAAGTTTCCAACCAAGCGAAGCCAGGAACGTTAGCTAAAGAAATGTAGTAAATCATTTCTCCAGTCTTAGGATCGGCAACACCTCCTGTTTGACACAAGACGAATTGGAATAGAGTACAGAATGCACCCCAGATGACGACTGGCATGTTGTCAATAAATGAGTCCTTAATTGCTGATAGGACTGTGTTTGACTGCATCTTACCTGCAAGAGTAAGAAGGCCATTCATAAATTTGTCTTTCATAATATACAAATTCCTTTCTACCTAAATATTGTCTACCACCGGGAAAACGCTTTCAACACAAAAAACACATAATGAAACTTAAATTCACATATTTTTCACATTTTCTTTTAGAATTGCTAAAAAATCGCAAAAAGTTTCATGATATTTATATAACTCAACATAATTTTTATATTTTTTTGTAATTTATTTCCATTTTTTGTCTAACAATCACAAAAAAAAGAGGAAACCTTTCGATTTCCTCTAAAACACAATGTTTTATTAAGCTTGGTTAGCAGAACCAAATGCTTCGCAAAGTTCAACAACCTTCTTTGTTACAGCATCTGTACCTGGCTTTAGAAGTTTACGTGGGTCATAACCCTTTCCTTCCTTATCCTTGCCAGCTTCGATATATTCACGTGTTGCTGCAGCGAATTCTAACTGTAATTCTGTGTTGATGTTAACCTTAGATACACCAAGTGTAACAGCCTTATGAACCTGTTCAAATGGAATACCAGAACCACCATGAAGTACAAGTGGCTTTCCTTCTACAGCTGTATCAATTTCTTGAAGTCTGTCGAAGTTTAATCCCTTCCAGTCAGCTGGATATACACCGTGGATGTTACCAATACCAGCAGCTAAGAAGTCTACACCTAAAGCTGCGATTTCAGCACATTCCTTTGGATCAGCAAGTTCACCATTAGATGTAACACCATCTTCAGTACCACCGATACCACCAACTTCACATTCAACAGAGATTCCCTTTGAATGAGCTAGTGAGATGATGTCCTTAGACTTAGCTACGTTTTCATCAAAGTCATAATGAGAACCATCGAACATAACGGATGTGAATCCTACTTCGATACAAGCCTTAGCACCTTCGTATGTGCCATGGTCTAAGTGAAGAGCTACAGGAACAGTAATTCCCATTGATTCATATAGATCGCGAACCATGTCAGCGACTGTCTTGAATCCGCCCATGTACTTACCAGCACCTTCAGATACCTGTAAGATTGTTGGAGACTTAGCTTCTTGCACACCAGCAAGTACAGCCTTTGTCCATTCTAAGTTGTTGATGTTGAAGGCTGGGATAGCGTAATGTCCTTCGTGAGCCTTTTCAACCATTTCTTTTGCAGAAACTAATGCCATAATATTTATGATTCCTCCTATATTTTGGTATTAATATTTTATTCTTTGTTACCTTTTATTACAAGCGATAACATTTCATTTTATAAACTTTTATATAATTTTTACACGATTGCGAAGAAATAATACATTACATTTCCTTCATCATCTAAAGCTTCCATGTAATATACAGTAGCTTCCTTCGCTTCAAC
This sequence comes from Bulleidia sp., assembly GCA_963613355.1. Lineage (GTDB taxonomy): Bacteria > Bacillota_I > Bacilli_A > Erysipelotrichales > Erysipelotrichaceae > Bulleidia. The sequence goes on from CAVDZA010000007.1 coordinate 44,458, forward strand.
TGTAATTGTTCCAACGACTTCAATTTGCGTAGAAGCTTTATTCTTTGTGAGTTCATCAAAGTTACTAGATGCGTAATCCTTTGCGGCAGACATCATTTCATCTTGTGAAGTATATTGATCAGACTTGTATAAGACATCTCCTAGATAACCATCTACATCTGTCCATTCTCCAATCTCGCCAGAACCTTGTTCTTCCCCGCCATCTAATGTACCTAACGCTTTCGTGTACTTCTTTGTCTCAATCGCCATAAATGACGTTGGATCTTTTTGTTTAACAGTAACACTGTAAGAAGCATCTGTAGAATTACCATTGATATCACAAGCTTTGATACGCACGTTATAACTGCCAGGTGTTTCTGTATCTACATTACTGTCTAATGTATACCAACCAGTTTCATAGAAAGGTGCAGATTCTCCATTCTTCTCTGGTGCTTTTTCTACATATCCAAGATCACCATCAACGACATCTTTTACACTAGTAATATTTTCATTCGGATCAAATGCGTCACCTTCTGTAATCGTAATAGAACTCTCTTTCGCTTCAATCTTTGGTGATTGCGTATCATGAATCGTTACATTTATTGAGAATTCTCTTGTAACAAGTTCATCATAGCTATCTTCCATAGAAACTGTGTAAGTCAATTTCACCGTACCAACTTTAGAAGTATCAATTGTGGAAGGATTGCAGGAAATATCACCATAATGCGTATCCACTAGATCTAAAGGATCATTTGCCTCTTCCCCATATTCATAGATCGTTAGATCCACTTTATTTCCATCCGCATCTTTTTCATCTTCTTTAAAAGTAACTTTCAACTGTTGATAGACCTTATCATGTGCTGCCTGTCTAGCTGCTTGATCTTTTTGGTATTGACTGATCAAATACCAGCCACCAGCTCCCAGTACACAAACGATCAAAATAACAACAAGGATCTTGATTCCACTTTGATTCTTTTTCTTAGGTGGAACTTGTTTCTTTGGTTGTTCTTTCTTAACTTCTTTTTTTACTGGTTCTTCCTTTTTTGGCTCATCTGCCTCTATCGGTGTCATATGAACTTCATTTTGAATTGGTTCATTTAATGAATCTTCTTCATCTTCATGGTGCCATACGACATCTTCTACCATAGGAAGTTCTTCTGTATGTTCATCACGTTCATTCTTATTTTCTTCCATAATTCCTCCTATTTAGAAAAAGGAAGTCACTTCCGCAACTCCCCTCACTTAATTGTCAAATGCGTCATCACCAGTAGGCAAGTCTAATCCGCTCTTGTCTAATGTATCTTCGATTTCTTCATCATCAAACGCAATATCACTTGTGTCTGTATGAACTTCATCAAACTTTCTTCTATTTCTTAGATCCCATTTGTTTCCTTCTAATGAAGCAAATCTAGAATCTAACATCAATTCTGAATAGAACTGACTCTTCTTCTTTCTTAACTTTTCTTCTGGAATGTTCATTTGTTTGCTGACATCTGCCCAAAGCTTTAAGAAATCAACTTCTCTTTTTCTTTTGGACAAACATTGAAATGCGACATCCGTCATACTTTGTGAAACACTCATTTAATAATCTCCCTATCCGTCATACATCATTTGTATGATTTCTTTAATGCGCATGTATGTTACATTGTTCAAGAAATAAAGTCAAGCTCCATTCCAAATGAGTGTTCCTCACTGTTTTATATAACCACCTGTTTCCATACATTCACTCCTCCCCTACAAAAAAGCACTTAATTTTCATTAAGCACTTTAAGATAAATATTGAATATCCCAAACTAATTTCTGTCTTAACACTTCTTCGCTTTGTGAATATACACTATATTCAACGCTCCATTGTGTTGGATTTTTTGATATGTAATGTGTTTTTGTCTTTAGTTCCATATCACCATAAGGACTCTTTACAGTAGAATGTCCCCATCTACCATTGTTTAATATCGTGATAGAACTGATATCACACTTTCTTTCCAATGTAATCGTTTCATCATCAAAAGTCACAAAATGAAAAGCATCCGTTTCATCTTCTTTATACTTCAATTCATTCTTGTTTAAGATCGCATTTCCATCCGCTATGATCTTTACTTCATTCTCTAAAAGATTAAATTGCGTCAATGTTACTTTTACTTTCATATTTTCTCCACAGGAAAAAACACTTTATTATCATCTTTTTCTGGACCGTGGATCAATGAATAAACGATATTTGAAGCGTTAGACAATTCCTTTGTCTTGCCATCTTTCATTAATACCCAGATACTTCCTGTAGATTCACCAGAATAAGGAACATAAGGTGATTGTGCCACTTCATCCTTTGCGTAGTAATAATGTGTATCTAATCCTTGTTCTTTTAACTTCTTTTTGATCTTACGATTTTCTTTTTCTTGAGAATCTTGATATTCAAATAAATGTCTATCTCTGATTCTTTGCGCAAGATCCGAGATGATAGGATCACTATGTTTTGTCAATTGTAAGAAACCATATCCACATGTGCTTTCATCCAATTCAAAATAATCTTCTAAAGATATCTTCTTTCCATTAATGATTGGATAAAACAAAGGAATCACATGTTCATCTACATTCTCCATCCCAAGATCTTTCAATCTCTTAAACAATAAATGTAAAACTGTCTCATAGCTTCTAGCCACTGGATGATAATAGACTTGCCAATACATGTGGTATCTTGCCATGATGTAGTTTTCTACCGCATACACACCACTTTCTTTCACAACTAGTTGTTTTCCATCATGTACGCGTAGTGTTCTTAATATTCTTTCTAGATCATATTCACCATACTTTGTTCCAGTGAAATATGCATCTCTTAATAAATAGTCAAAACGATCTGCATCTAATTGTGATGAAATCAATTGTGTTAATAAAGGATTTGAACTTGTGTGGCGAATCACGTCCGCAACATCTTTACTCAATCCTTCACAACAATTCTCTAAGATCTTTGTGATTTCTGTATTCTCTTCGATGATACGGCAAGTAAAATCTTCATGACTTGTCTTAGTGACACCTTCAAAAGCATGAGAGTAAGGGCCATGACCTATATCATGAAGAAGTCCAGCTAACATCGCAGTTACTTTTTCTTTCTCATTTAATGCTTTTGAAATGTCTCCTACTTCACTAACCATTCTTCTAACTAGTTCATACACACCTAAAGAGTGTCCAAAGCGAGAATGTTCTGCACAATGATATACAACATACGCTCCACCAAGTTGTCTGATTCTACGCAATCTTTGAAACCACGCAGAATTGATGACATCCCACACGACTTGTAGATCCACATGAATATATCCATGCACTGGATCGCGCAACACTTTTTCTTCCGTTGTCTTTTCAAACATCTTACTTATCCTCTAGAAGAACTACCGCAAATGCCTGTACTCCCTCTTCTCTTCCAACAAATCCCATCTTTTCACCACGTGTAGCTTTTACACTTACTTGATCCACAGAACAATTTAATGCCTTCGCAAAGTTTTCTCTCATTTGTTGAATGTGTGGAGCCATCTTTGGCTTTTCGATCATGATCAAGGAATCTACATTTCCAATCTTATATCCTTTTTCATCCATCATTCTAGCGACTTCTTTTAAAATGATCTGAGAGTCTACACCTTTCCACTTTTCATCCGTATCAGGAAACCACTTTCCTAGATCACCTAAAGCTAACGCACCTAAGATGGCTTCTGCTACCGCATGCGTCAATGCATCCGCATCCGAATGTCCTACCAATCCTTTTGTATGTGGAATTTCCACTCCACCTATGACCAACTTTCTACCTTCCGCAAGTTGATGAATATCCGTACTTTGTCCAATTCTCATATTAAAATCTCCAACTATTATCATTATTTTACATTATAATTAGAAGCATGAAATTAGAAATTCCAGAATATGTCTCTATATTAATAAAAAAATTAAACGAAAGTGGATATGAATGTTTTGTGGTAGGTGGTGCGATTCGTTCCATGTTATTGAATAAACCTGTTCATGATTATGATTTAACAACAAATGCCCTACCTCAAGAAACAAAACAAGTATTTCAGTCTTTTCATACGATCGATACAGGACTACAACACGGAACTGTTACCGTTGTATCCAATCATATTCCTGTAGAAATCACGACATACCGTAAAGAAACAGAATATAAAGATCATAGGCATCCTGATCAAGTCATCTTTACACGTACGATCAAAGATGATTGTGCTAGAAGAGATTTTACGATCAATGCGTTATGTTATAACGATCAAACAGGTGTATTAGACTTTTTCGATGGACAAAAAGATATTGAGAATAAAGTAATTCGTTGTATCGGAAATGCGTATGAACGTTTTGATGAAGATGCGTTAAGGATATTACGTGCTTTACGCTTTGCCTCTCAGTTAAATTTTTCTATTGAAGATCAAACTTCACGTGCAATCTTAGATACAAAGGAAACACTTTCTTATGTATCTGTAGAACGAATCCAAGAAGAATTCACGAAGTACATAGAAGGTGATGGTTTCTTACCTTTGTTGTATCCATATCGTAAAGTATTCTCTGTATTCTTAAATGAAATGAAGGATATCAAAGACTGGGATGTATTGTTATCACAATTAAACGCATCCACTAACAATGCCTATGTGCGTCTTGCGATACTATTCTCTAGGTTTCAGGATCCTAAACACACTTTAAAGAAACTAAAGTATTCCAACAAAGAAATAGATATGGTCTATGAGATGATCAAACATCTCAATACACCAATTCAAACAAAGATCGAAATCAAATATCTACTAAAAGAATTATCTTGTGATTTTGAAGTGTATCTTAAATTCAGAGAAGCCATGGACCAAACATCTTATGAAGATAGCTATCAAATCTATCAATCCATCCTAAAAAATAATGAATGTCATTCTCTAAAACAATTAGCGATCAATGGTTCGGATCTAGTAGCTTTAGGGTATCAAGGAAAGAAGATATCAGATACTTTAAATCTATTATTGAACGAAGTCATCGAAGAAAAGCTATCAAATAATAAAGAAGATCTTCTAAAACAAATCAAGAGCTGCGATTAAGCAACTCTTTTTTGATAAGCATATCTTGGTGAACCATCTTCTACATAGATGATTCCTGTTTTAATAAATCCATTCTTTTCTAGCATCCTCTGCATAGAAAGATTCTTTTCATGAGTATCTACACGAATATCATGTATTCCATTTTCTATACAGATTCCTTGTGCGTATTCAACGAATAAGGAAGCTACACCTTTCCCCTTCATCGTATCTTTTACACATGTTCGATGAATTACGACATACGGTTCATCATTTAACCATTTTCCTTCAATATAAGAATAGTTAGGATCTTGGTATTGTAAGACAAACGAATAGGCAACGACTTCACCATCCTCTATCACACATACACCACCATCTTTATCAATATCTATTTGAACATCCACTTCATTTGGATATTCTCCCTGCCATTGAGGAATACCATGTTCTTTCATATAAGACTTGGCTTGATTCATGATCTCAACAATGTCTTTAATATCTTTTTCTTCTGTCTTTCTGATTTTCATATTTAAAAAGCAGGTTTCCCTGCTTCCTCTTATAACTTCTTGAACTGATCTACATCTAGAACGAAGATCGTAGCGCCACCAACCTGTACTTCAACAGGGAATGAAGCGTAACGTCCAATATCGTAACTAGCTGTAGAAGGAACGATTTCTGTTCTTCTCTTAGCTTCTGAACCAATGACATCGATACACTTATCAACTAGGTCATCTTCAGTACCTACGATCAATGTTGTGTTTCCTGCTCTTAAGAATCCACCAGTTGTAGATAAACGTGTCATGTAGAAATTATTCTTAGTTAGCGCTGAAGTAACAGCTGATGCGTCATCGTTAGAAACGATTGCTAATATGAGTTTCATTTTATTTCCTCCAAAATCTATTTATATCTTATCACAAATCTTAAACATTGAAACGGAAGAATACAACATCTCCATCTTTCATGACGTATTCTTTTCCTTCAATTCTTAACTTACCAGCTTCTTTTAAAGCTTTTTCACTTCCATACTGCATAAAGTCTTCATAACTATAAACTTCAGCTTTGATAAATCCTTTTTCAAAGTCTGTATGGATGACACCAGCACACTGTGGTGCTTTCATACCTTCATGGAATGTCCAAGCTCTACATTCAGGTTCACCAACAGTAAAGAATGTACGAAGACCTAATAAGTGATATGCTGCTTGAATGATCTGATCCAAACCAGATTCCTTGATTCCTAGATCATCTAAGAATGCTTGTTTCTCTTCTTTATCAAGTCCAGATAATTCTTCTTCCATCTTTGCACAGATTGCGATGACTTCACTGCCTTCACTTTCTGCTAGTTTCTTAACAGATTGATAATATTTGTTACTATCTGGATCATTGATTTCTTCATCTGACATGTTCGCAACATAGATTACAGGTTTAGCTGTCAACAAACCATAGTTCTTCATGATTTCTAGATCACTATCATTCAAATCTAATAAACGAACTGCTTTACCTTCTAACAATTGTGCTTTGAATTTAGTCAATGTTTCCATTTCCTTCATCGCATCTTTGTCTTTTGTTTGTGCTTTCTTCGCAATTCTACTGATTCTATTTTCCACAGAATCTAGATCTGCGATAGCTAGTTCTAGATTGATTTCATCAATATCACGCAAAGGATCTACAGAACCTTCAACGTGTTCAATATTCTCATCATCAAAACATCTAACAACATGGATGATAGCGTCTGTCTGTCGAATGTTTCCTAAGAATTGGTTACCAAGACCTTCACCCTTAGATGCACCCTTTACTAGACCTGCGATATCTGTAAATTCAAATGTTGTATAGATCGTTTTCTTTGGATTAAAGATCTTAACGAAATCATCCATACGATAATCTGGAACTTCTACGACACCTACGTTTGGAGCAATCGTCGCAAACGGATAGTTTTCAGCCAATACTTGGCTATTTGTAATTGCGTTAAACAACGTAGACTTACCTACATTAGGCAATCCTACGATACCTGCTGTTAATGACATTTTCTTATATCCCTTCTTTTATTCTTCACTCGCTTTTTCAACGACCTTCTTTATTTTACGCTCAAATTCATGTCTAGGAAACATGATTACATTTCCACATCCCATACATTTCACTTTGATATCAGCTCCTACACGAATGATCTGCCAAAGTTTACTTTTGCGACATGGATGTTCTTTCTTCATCTCAATGATGTCATTTAATCCATATTCTGTAACCATATCATTGACCTCTCTTATAAGCCTTCAATGTATTTTCTAATAACATTGTGATCGTCATTGGACCAACACCTTTTGGTACTGGTGTAATAGCCTTACAATGATCTTTTACTCTTTCAAAATCAACGTCCCCACATAAATGTCCATCCTCTAAACGATTGACACCTACATCAATGACATATGCATCTTCTTTGACATACGTTTCATCAAATAGTTTTGGTGAACCTACTGCCGCAATCAAGATATCAGCTTGTTTTGTGATTTCTTTTAAGTTCTTTGTATGAGAATGACAGATCGTAACGGTAGCGTTAGCGTCCTGAAGAAGTCTAGCCACTGGTGTTCCCACTAATTTACTTCTACCAACGACAACTGCGTACTTTCCATCTGGATCACAATTCATGCGCTTGAGTAATTCCATGATTCCGCTAGGAGTGCATGGCGCAAAAGAAGTTTCGTTCAAGAATAACTTACCAAAATTCAATGGTGTTAAGCCATCTACATCCTTTCCACTAATAATATAGGAAATCGCTTCATTCTCGTTGAGTCCTTTTGGTAGTGGCAATTGTAGTAAGATGCCATCTACTGTAGGATCAACAGATAAACGCTTTAATTCTTGGTTTAAAGTTTCTTGCGAAACACTTGCGTCTAGATCGATTTCAACGCTATCAAACCCAACGCTCTCACACGCTTTCTTCTTTCCTTTTACATAAGATAATGATGCAGGGTTATCTCCAACAAGCACAACAGCCAAACAAGGTACTCTCTTTCCACTTTGTTTGATTGCCTCAACTTCTAATCTCATTTCTTCTCTAAGTTCTTTTGATAATTCACTTCCATAAATAACTTCAGCCATAAGATCCTCCTTATCAACGAATCATTTCATCACTATCCAATACAATGGTAACAGGACCATCATTCAATAATTCTACCTTCATGTCAGCTCCAAAGATACCCTCTTCTACACAATATCCTAATTTTCTAAGATACTCATTAAAATAAAGATATAAAGGTTCCGCAATAGAAGGCTTTCCAGCACCTGTAAAGGATGGGCGATTCCCTTTCCTACAATCCGCATATAATGTGAATTGAGAAATCGATAATATCGAGCCACCTACTTGAGCTAAGCTCAAATTCATTTTATCTTCTTCATCTGTAAAGATCCTTAACTTTGATACTTTATCTGCCATCTTTTCAACGACTTCCTTTGTATCATCATCTTTGATTCCTACAAGGATCATAAATCCCTGTTCGATTTTTCCGTGTACACTTCCTTCTATCGTTACCGAAGCGTGTTTAACTCTTTGAATGACCAATTTCATAACAAAGATTTTATAACAAGACAGATATTTTTTCAGTCTTAATTGTGATAGAAAAGTGAAAATTAAACAATGTAAACGCTTACAATTTGGGATAACCATGTGAAATCTCCCCAAAATTTGATTGTGGTTCATTAATTTGTTAACATTTTTGTATGCTAAAAAACACAAAAATGAAAAAGACATTCAGATTCATCTTGCCTATATTAGCGGCGGGAGCTCTTGTAGCAGCTTCTGTCAACTCTGATGTAAAGGCAGATAATCCAGTAAAAGGAGTACTTCCTGTTTACGATATAGAACTTGGTGATACAAACGTAGCTTCAACATTGAAGTGGGATGTTATCAACGATAGATGTAATATTGATGAAACACTCAATATCGAAAATATCAACATTGATCTATCAAGTGTTGATATCACTGGATTAGATACATCCAAAACAGGTATTCAATCTGTTACGATCAAAGTAAACCTAGTCTATAACGATAGTTCAACAGATTCTGTAGGATATTCCTTTATTCAGAATGCGGCAGTAAACATGAAAGTTGTTTCCGCCCCACAACTAAAACTCAAATCAAGTGAAGTAACTGTAAACAACGGTGATGTATTCAACGCCGAAAGTTATATTTCTTATATCAATGATGATTCCGGTGAATTACCAGCATTATCTATTGATACACATAACTTAGACATGAACGTAGATGCTCAATATCTCGTTACATTCAAGGCAGTTGATTTACAAGGTAATACAACAACTCAAAACTTAACAGTTAATGTTGTGACACCTCAAGAAGTATTAGAAGCTCAAGCAGCTGCAGCTGCAGAAGCAGAGGCACAAGCTCAAGCTGAAGCAGAAGCTCAAGCAAAGGCTGAAGCTGAAGAATTAGCTAGACAACAAGCTGCTCTTGGCGCATCTGGTGAAAATACAAGTAGTTCTGGCTTAGGCTATACAGCTGGTGGATCAAATCCATACGCTGGTGGTTGGTCAAATTGTACTTATGGTGCATGGCAAGCTCTCTACAACGCTAGAGGTATCTCATTACCTAACTTAGGTAACGCTTCTGAATGGTATTCAAATGCTGCTGCGTACGGATATTCAGTAAGTGGAACACCTACAGTTGGTGGTATCGCAGTTTATAGCGGACACGTTGCTTATGTTGATGGTGTTGATGGTGATATGGTACACATCGTTGAAGGTGGATACTCAGGTCACTACAATGAACGTTGGGTATCAGCAAGTGGTACTGGAACAAAGTCAACAATTGGTTACATTAACGTATAAGATTAAAGGACAGATATAATTCTGTCCTTTTTTTATGGTAACAACATTACGATCAATGATGTTAAGATTCCTACCACAATAAATGTATAAATACCTCTTAAGAATGAACCTACATGCTTCTTAGGATCTTGATAATCACTTTTATCTGGTGCACACGTAAATCGTATTCTCTCTGTGCTTCTCCACCAGACAAGATCAATGATCACTAGATCAAAAGCATTCAATACTTCTCCTAATACAATAAAATAAATCAATGAATCTAAATAATTTTCAAATCCAGCTGTATGTTTAACGATCATACCTACGATGGAAAAGACGATCGTAAATAGAACGACATTAGAAACGAATATATTCACTAATGATATCTTCTCAGGAACAAGATCATTGATACTAAGATCTTGTTTAACTTTATCTTGTACACGATCAGGATATGTTCGATATCCTATCATATTCTTTCTATCAGTTCCTGTACACAGATAACAAATCACCCACATCAGCAAACAACAACCTATAACACCTAATAATTTTATTAACATTGTTAATCACCAAAAAGAAGAAGGTCTATCCCTTCTTCTTCATTCCTTTCATAATAAATAAAACTACAAATATCGCTAATACGATAATACTAATAATATTGATAATCGTTCCAAACATAATTACTCTATCGCTCTATAAGCTGTCCACTTTCCACTTCTATATCTTATCACAAAGAATACGATTCTTACGATCCAGTCTATATACATCGCAATACGTGTACCAACAACACCTAATCCCATTACTGTACCTAACATATAAGCACCTAATACTCTAGCCGCAAACATGGAAGCCACACCAACATACATCGTATACTTCGCATCTCCTGAAGCTCTTAAACATGTAGGAAGTACAAATGCCAAGGCATGAAGTACAGCGACTGCCAAACATTCCATTCCTAAGATCGTTTCCGCAATCGATAACGTTTCTCCTTGTAGTGTATACAAAGATAACGCATATGGTGAAACAACATATAAGATTGCGTTGTTAACAACTGCCATGATCATAGACATGATCAACATCTTATGAATATAGTACTTCGCTTGATCATAATCATTCGCACCAACACATTGACCAACTACTGTAACAACAGCCAACTGCATTGCCATCTCAGTCGTATAACACAATACACACAAAGAGTTCGTTACACCATTAGCCGCAATCTGCATCGTTCCATATGTCGCAACAAACGTAGATACGATTACTTTTCCAAGTTGGAACAATCCATTTTCTACACCATTTGGAATTGCGATAGAAAGAATTCTACTGACGATTTCTTTCTTCCATGTCAAGATATCCTTCCAAACGATACAAATTGGTGCTTCTTGATCAAAACAAAGTACCAACATCACAATGGCTGCCACAACTCTACTAGCTAATGTTGGCCACGCAACACCAGCAGCACCCATCTTCATTAGATATACACAAATGAAATTTCCCACAACATTGATGATGTTCATTAAAATAGAAACTCTCATTGTCGTATTTGTACGATTCATACTTCGATATAATGCCGCAGAACTGTTATAAACACCTAAGAATGGGAAGGATAAAGCAGTGATCCAGAAGTATACCTTCGCACTTTCCATAACATCTACCGCAACACTTCCATAGAGTAGATTTAATATTACGCTATGTAAAGCTACGCAAAGGATTCCAAACGCTAAGGCAATCACAAAACTGATCATGATCAATTGTGATGCGGATAGTTTTGTATTTTCTTCATCACGATTTCCTAGATATTGTGTAACGATAACAGATCCTCCACCCGCAATCGCAGTCAAGATAGAAATGATGAGATTATTAACATCATTTACGATGGAAACACCTGAAATCGCAGCTTCACCTGCCGCAGATACCATGATCGTATCTGCCATACCAACCAACATAACTAATAGCTGTTCTACTAGTAATGGTAGGATCAATCTTCTTAATTGAGAATTTGTAAACATTTTATTTTTCATGGATTAATGTTAGTACCACGTTAAAGAATTGTAAAGGAATATAATTCTTAAAGATTCATTGACGTTAATCATCTTATCAATATAGAATTACAGCTAATAGGGAGTAATTATGACAGATCAAGAATTGAGTGAAAAGCTACTAGAATTATTAGGTGGCAAAGAAAATATTATTTCAAATATTTGTTGTATGACACGATTACGTGTTGAAGTAAAAGACAAAAGTAAAGTGAATGTCGAGGAAATTAAAAAAATTGATGATGTGCTTGGCGTTTTTGATAAGGATACGATACAAATCGTTTTAGGACCTGGCAAAGTTACGAAAGTACTTGATGCGTTCTCAAAATTAACAGGTATCGTTCCTGGAACAACAAACGAAGATAAAAACACTTCTGATTCCTCCAACAAAGGAAATCCTGTGTGGAATGTTCAGAAAAAAATATCGAATGCGTTTATCGCACTTATGCCAGGAACAGTTGCGGCAGGATTCATTGTAGGGCTAACTAATGTCATTAATGTCGCTACAGGTAATGCTTTTGCGAATGTTTGGTGGTATCAGGCCATCCGTTCCATGGGTTGGGCAATTAGTGCATACCTTCCGATCCTTGTTGGATATAATGTCGCTAAAGAATTTGGAGGCTCTCCTGTTTTAGGTGCGATTGCTGGTATGATGTGCATCTATAACGCTAATATGCCTTTACTATCTTCCGATACTCCGATCTTATTACCTCTAACAAATGCCACATACGCCCCATCTGCTGGCGGACTCATCGCAACCATGTTGACTGCTGCTTTCTTTTCTTTTCTTGAAAAGAACATTCGAAAACGTATGCCCAATATTTTAGATACATTCTTATCTCCACTTCTTGTGTTAGTAATTGGTGCATTCTCCCTCACGTTGATCATCCAACCTATTAGCGCTTCACTCACAAGTGGTATTTATAGTTTCCTTTCCTTCCTGTACGATAAATTAGGAATCCTTGGTGGCTATATCTTATCCGCAGAACACTTAGCACTCGTATCCGTTGGATTACACCAAGCTCTAACTCCAATTCATTCCATGTTGAATGATCCTAACGGAGTAACAAAAGGAATCAACTACTTATTACCAATTCTCATGATGGCAGGTGGTGGCCAAGTAGGTGCAGGAATCGCACTCTACATCAAATCTAAAAACAAGAAGCTCAGAAAACTATTGCTGGATTCGATCCCTGTAGCTGCCTTAGGCATTGGTGAACCTCTTATGTATTCTGTTACTCTCCCACTTTTCCGACCATTTATAACAGCTTCCTTAGGTGCTGGATTTGGTGGAGCACTTGCGGCCTTATTTCATATAGGTGCCATCTCACAAGGCGTATCTGGATTGTTTGGTTTGTTAATTGTAGTTCCAGGACAACAATTATCTTTCTTGATTTGTATGTTAGTCGCCTATTGTGCAGGTTTTATTCTGACATGGTTCTTTGGAATCGATGAACAACGTATCAATGATTTCTACAAATAAAGAGACTTTGAAATTCAAAGTCTCTTCTTTTTATTTCTTTCTGGAGATTCTTAATAATCTTAAGGAATTCAATACACACAACATCGCAACACCAGTGTCCGCAAAGATTGCCCACCACATATTCGCAATACCAAGTGCACCGAAGATCAATGTTAATACCTTGACCGTGATTGCTCCATAGATATTTTCATTTGCGATAAATAAGATTCTCTTACTTGCGGAAATTGCCAAGGAGATCTTACTTGGAGAGTCATCCATCAATACGACATCAGCTGCTTCGATGGCCGCATCACTTCCCAGAGCTCCCATCGCAATACCGACATCTGCCAATGTAATAACAGGCGCGTCATTGACACCATCACCAACAAACGCTGTCATACCTTCATTCATAAAGTTCTTTACCGCATTCACTTTATCTTCAGGCATACATCCACCAATTGCTTGATCGACGTGTAGTTTTTCACCTACAGAATTTGTGATTTCTTGATTATCACCAGAAACGATAATACATTTCTTACCTTCTTTTTGAAGTTCTTGGATTGCCTCAATAGAATCAGCTTTCAACTGATCTCTTAATACTAGGCATCCTTCATACTTACCATCCTTTGCGACATAGACAAGTGTACCTGTAGAAGTTTCTTGATTACAAGTAATGCCTTTATCCTGCATCAACTTATAGTTACCAGCTAACACTTCAACACCATTTACTTTTACAGATAAACCTCTACCTGCGATTTCTTCTACATCAGTAACCATGGAATCATCGATTTGTTTATCACATGCGTTCTTGATACCTTGTGCGATAGGGTGATTTGAGAAATGTTCAGCACATGCCGCATCATAGATCAAACTATCTTTATCTGCACAACCAATTACTTCTTCTACCGCAAATTCACCAGAAGTCAAAGTACCTGTCTTATCCATAACGACTTGTTTTACTTTCGCTAGGGAATCAATGATATTCGCACCCTTCACAAGAACACCTCTTGAAGACAATCCACCAATACCCGCAAAGAAGGATAGTGGAATTGAGATAACAAGTGCACATGGACAAGAAATAACTAAGAATGTACAAGCTCTGCGAATACCTTCATTGAAGTCTCCCATAAAGATTCCTACAAATAGAGCTACACCAATTGCCAAGAAGACAACGATAGGTGTGTAGTACTTAGAAAACTTTGTAATGAACTTTTCGTGTTGTGCTTTATTAGAATCATTATTTTCAACAAGATCTAAGATCTTAGCGACTGTTGATTCACCATATTCTTTTGTGACCTTGATTTCTAATACACCTGTTTCGTTAACAGATCCAGAGATGACTTCATCCCCTTCATCAACGTCTCTTAGTTTACTTTCACCTGTTAAACTAGCAGTATCTAATGAAGAAGAACCTTTCACAACGATACCATCTAGTGGAATTCTTTCACCAGGTTTTACACGAATGATTTCATCAATAGATACTTCATCAGGATCAACTTTAATAAAATCTCCATCACGTTGTACCATTGCGTAATCTGGTCTAATATCCATCAATTCACCAATTGATCTTCTACTTCTTCTGACCGCAAGATCTTGGAAATATTCACCAATCTGATAAAACAACATAACGCCAGCTGCTTCTTCCCACTCTTGTTGGTAAATAGCCGCAAGTGTAGCGATAGCCATGAGGAAATGTTCATCGAATAATTGTCCTCTTCCCACACCTCTAACAGCTTTTAGTAAGACATCATAGCCAAGGATCAAATACGCAGCCAAAGATAACACGATCTGAATAACACCTGTTGTAAAGAAGGAACAAACAAACAAGACAGCTCCTACGACCATTCTGATCAACATCACTTTATCATTCGTATCTTCATCTTGTGGTTTCTTCTTTTCTTTGACATACTCAGAGAATTCTACTTCTGGTTCTGCCTTAGAAATCATTTCCTTCATTTCTGAAGCGATACGACTCTTATCTTTTGGATCACACTTTACGATCAACACTTGATTCATAAAGTCAGCTTCACAACTCTTAACACCATCGATCTTTTGTGTTGCCTCAGCTAATTCATTCGCACAATCCGCACAATCAATATTCTTAATATTAAACTTATATGTCTTTTCTTTATCAGAAGATACTTTCTTAATGATTGGATTCTGTTGATCATCTTCAATGATCTTTCTCATTTTAGATTCAACACTACTCATCACAGAAGGATCTACATCATAATCTAGATGAGAATGAATGCCAAACTCTAACTTACAATTGGATACACCATCTAGTTCTCCAATTTCTTCTTCTAGTTCTTTCGCACAATTCGCACAATCAATTCCATCGATTACAAATGATTGATGTCTTAGTTTCTTCTCATCCATCTTTGTGATGACTGGATTTTCTTGGTCATCTTCAATGATCTTTCTCATTTGTTCTTCTACTGTATGATTCTTATCTGTTTCTACATCATATTTGAGATGAGAATGAATACCGAATTCTAATGTACAATTAGATACTCCATCTAACTTACCGATTTCTTCTTCTAATTCTTTTGCGCAGTTCGCACAATCGATTCCATCAACTGTAAATTCTACATGTGTTGTCTTAGAATGATTTTCAACACGTGTAATGACTGGATTTTCCTGGTCATCTTCAATGATCTTTCTCATAGCATTTTCTACTTCATCACTATGTTCTGTTTCTACATCATACTTAAGATGAGAATGAATACCAAACTCTAATGTGCAATTAGATACACCATGTAATTTACCAATTTCTTCTTCTAATTCTTTTGCGCAATTTGCACAATCGATTCCATCAACAGTAAACTCCATATGTTTTGTGTGATGATGTTCATGATGGTGGTGCTCATGTCCACAATGGCATTCTTCACCTTCTTCATGATGGTGATGATGTTCATGACCGCATCCACATGTATGTCCTTCTTCGTGTTCATGATGGTGATGATGTTCATGTCCACATTCACATGTATGTCCTTCTTCATGTTCATGATCGTGATGATGATGTTCGTGACCACAATGACACTCTTCACCTTCTTCGTGATGATGACCTTCTACACGTGTAATCACTGGATTCTCCTGATCATCTTCAATGATCTTTCTCATTTGTTTTTCAATTCCTTCTTCATCTTCTCCTTCATAGTCATAGGATAAATAAGAAGGTGTTCCAAACTCTAACTTACAATTAGAGATACCATTTAATTTACTGATTTCTTCTTCTAGTTCTTTGGCACAATGTTTACAATCAATGCCTTCAACTTTGTAGTTAAAAGATTTCATATCATTCCTCCACAACATTTGAACAACTGTTCAAATGTTCTTGTGAGAATATAATATTCCTATATAATCACTTCGTCAATACAAATTCAAAAAAACTGTTACAATTAATAACATGATCAAAACAAATTGGCATACACATACAAAAAGATGCGGACACGCAATCGGCGAAGATGAAGACTACGTCAAAGCAGCCATTGAAGGAGGACTGAAGACGTTAGGATTCTCAGATCACGCAGCATACACAGATCCATTCCCTACAGAAAGAATGGATATCTCTCAAGTAGATGAATACATGAGTTCTATTCGTTCTTTAAAAGAGAAATATAAAGGACAAATCGATATCTATCTTGGTATGGAAGTAGAATGTTATAAAGCTCAATGGGAAACATTATCTAAGTATAGAAAAGAGTTAGATTATTGTATTCTAGGACAACATAATATAGATTATGATTTTATGAGTTCTTATGGATTATCTACTCCTCAACAACTATCTATGTATGTTGATCGTTTAGAGTATGCTTGTGAACATGCGTTATGTGATTATATTGCTCATCCGGATGTATGTTTATATTCTTATCCATACATGGATGAAAGTGTTAAGAAGATAGCAGAAAGAATTGCGGATATTTCTTTAAAATACAATATGCCACTAGAATTAAATACAGGTAGTGGCGTTCATAGAGGTATGACAAAGTATCCTGATGGCATGAGATATGCATATCCAACAAAAATCTTCTTTGAAACGTTTGCGGAAAAGAAGTGTCCTGTTATCATTGGATTAGATATTCATAATCCAGATCTATTCAAAACTGATGAAGATCTTAATAGAGCTTTATCTGTCGTAGAAGGATTAGATATCAATTGGCTGACTGATTTTGATTTAGTTTCTGCCGCAAAGGAAAGAAAAAAATTATTTTATTAAACAACAAAGGATCTTATCAATCGATAAGATCCTTTAATCATTTTTATTCTAATTCAAACGCACCAGTGTATAACTGATAATACTGTCCTTTCTGAGCTAGAAGTTCTTCATGTGTTCCTCTTTCAATGATATGACCATGATCTAATACAATAATGACATTAGAATTCTTAACAGTAGATAGTCTATGTGCGATAACAAATACTGTTCTACCATTCATCAACGCATCCATACCTTCTTGAACGATTTGTTCTGTACGTGTATCGATAGAAGAAGTAGCTTCATCCATGATCATTACTGGAGGATCCGCAACTGCAGCTCTTGCGATAGCGAGTAACTGACACTGTCCTTGTGATAAGGAAGAACCATCACCACTTAACATCGTGTTATATCCATCTGGTAATAGCTTAATGAAAGAATGTGCCCCAGCAAGCTTCGCTGCCGCAATACACTCTTCATCTGTAGCGTCTAATCTACCGTAACGAATATTCTCCATGACTGTTCCTGTAAATAAAACTGTATCCTGAAGAATGATTCCTAATGATTTTCTTAGAGAGGATTTCTTGATCTTGTTGATGTTGATGCCATCATATCTGATCTTACCATCTGCGATGTCATAGAAACGGTTGATCAAGTTTGTGATCGTTGTCTTACCTGCACCAGTAGCACCTACAAAGGCAATCTTTTGTCCAGGTTTACCATATAATGTAACGTTATGTAGTACTACCTTATCTGGATTATACGCAAAGTCGACATCATCAAATTGGATATTACCTGTAAGAGGAACATATGTAACCGTTCCTTCTGCTTGATGAGGATGTTTCCAAGCCCACTTACCAGTAGGTACATCACTTTCTACGATTTCACCATTTTCTTCTCTTGCGTAAACAAGTTCAACATATCCTTCATCAGTTTCAACTTCTTCATCCAGTAGTGCGAAGATTCTAGCAGCACCCGCAAGACCCATGATCGTTGAGTTGATCTGTGGTGAGATCTGTTGGATAGAACCTGAGAATTGTCTGCACATTCCTAAGAAAGGAACAATGACCGCAATAGAGAAAGGTAAACCAGATAATGATAAGTTATTAACGTGTAATTCCATGAATACGCCACCCATAACAGCTACCATGACATAGATGATATAGTTGATGTTATTTAAGATAGGCATCAATGTATTGGAATATCTATTCGCAGCAGAAGCAGCTTCGTAGAGTTCATTGTTTACTTTATCAAATTCTTCTTCTGTCAATTCTTCATGGTTGAATACTTTAACAACTTTCTGTCCGTTGATCATTTCTTCAACGACACCTTCTGTCTTACCAACACACTTTTGTTGGGCCATGAAGTACTTCGCACTCTTTCCACCAACGACTCTTGTGATTGTGATCGTAACAACAGAACCCGCTACGATAACAAGTCCCATATAAATACTGTAGTACATCATAATACACAAGATCGATACGATCGTAATCAAAGAAATCAATAACTGAGGAAATGATTGTGAAATCATTTGTCTCATCGCATCTACATCATTCGTATAATGAGACATGATATCTCCGTGTTGATGTGTATCAAAATAACGAATTGGTAATGATTCCATGTGTTCAAACATTTCATCTCTTACTTTCTTTAAGAATCCTTGTGTAAATACTGCCATCAATTGGTTATATGTAAAGGAAATGAATAAAGCTAATACATACATTCCCGCAAGGATCAATACATAATGCATGACCTGAGGTTTTGTATCTGCCCAAGAAATGTTGTTGTTCCAAGAGTTTTCTAATACAGATACTACATTCTGTTGGAAGATGGAAGGTAATGAACTTAATACCGCATTCAAGATAATAAATAATAGAATCAAAGGTAACATCTTTGGGAAAAAGGAGAACATCATCTTCATCAATCTTTTTAATGTTTGTAATTGATTCGCTGTTTTGTTTTTCATGCGAGTTCCTCCTTTCCTTCAATCGTCTCTGTACCTTGTTTATTTTGTGATAGATAAACTTCACGATAAATCTTATTTGTCTTTAGAAGTTCTTCAGAAGTACCAATCTGATCAATATGTCCACCATCCATAACAATGATCCTATCCGCATCTTCTACAGAAGAAGTACGTTGTGCGATAATGATCTTTGTTGTTTCTGGAATATATTCTTTCATTGCCTTACGAATCAAGGCATCTGTCTTTGTATCAACTGCACTTGTGGAGTCATCCATGATCAAGATCTTAGGCTTCTTTAATAAAGCTCTAGCGATACAAAGTCTTTGTTTCTGTCCACCAGATACGTTAGTACCACCTTGTTCGATCCAAGTATCATATCCTTGTGGGAATTGTTCAATAAATTCATCTGCACAAGCTAAGTGACATACATGTTTTACTTCATCTAAAGTAGCGTTCTTATCACCCCAACGAATATTATCAGCAATCGTTCCAGAGAATAGAACGTTCTTCTGTAATACCATTGCGACAGAATCTCTTAACGCAACAAGATCATAATCTTTAACATTCTCTCCACCAACTTTTACATCGCCTTCTCTAACGTCATAAAGTCTAGGAATCAATTGTACAAGAGATGACTTAGAAGAACCTGTACCACCAATGATACCAATCGTTTCACCACTCTTGATATGTAGATCAATATGTTCTAATACTGGAATCTCAGCATCTTCTGTATATGTAAAACTAACATCATCAAAATCAATAGATCCATCTTTAATATCTTTGATTGCGTTTTCTTTAGAAGTAATCGTACTCTTTTCTTTTAACACTTCTGTAATTCTTTGTGCACTTTCTTCAGAGAACGTGATCATAACAAAGATCATTGATAACATCATCAAAGAAGATAAGATCTGGAATGAATATGTTAATAATGTAGAGAATTGTCCAATATCTAATGACTGTTGATTAATGATATGTTCAGATCCTACAGCTAATACAAATAACATGACACCATACATACAGATCTGCATGACTGGGTTATTAAACGCTAAGATCCTCTCTGCCTTTGTAAAGATCTTACGAATATCTTCAGAAGCGTTTTTAAACTTCTCGTTTTCATGATCTTCACGTACATAAGACTTAACGACTCTAATTCCTTTTACGTTTTCTTCAACAGATTCATTTAAAGCATCATATTTAGGGAAACCTTCTCTAAAGATAGGCATCGTGATCTTTGCAATTGCGAGTAACGCTCCACCTAACACTGGAATTACGATCAAGAATACAAGTGCCATACTTCCACCCATGTAGTAAGCCATAAAGAATGAGAATACTAAATTCAATGGAGCTCTAACAGCTGTACGGATGATCATCATAAATGCCATTTGTACATTTTGGATATCCGTTGTCAAACGAGTAACCAAAGAAGCATTTGAAAAGTGATCGATATTTGTGAAGGAAAACTTTTGAATATTGTAGAAAGCATCATGTCTTAAGTTCTTCGCAAAACCACAGCTTGCCTTAGAACAACAAATACCTGCCATATATCCACATATCAAAGCCACAACAGAAAAAGCAATCAATTTCCACCCATAGCTTAAAATAACACTAACACCAGCACCAGCTCTGATCTCATTTACCAATAAAGCAATGACATATGGAATCAAAGCTTCCATCAATACTTCTCCAATAACGAATATTGGTGTTAGTATCGTATCTTTTTTATATTCACGAATACTCTTCGCTAATTCTTTAATCATTATTTCCACCTCCTAAAAAACATTTGACAGAAAAAGTTATCATTTATTTTTAAATTTGTAAACTATCATATACAAACAAAAATGAAGTCTTGAGACCTCACTTTTGTAATGTGTTTAAGATTTGTTCTGCAACCCCTTCAGCATCTAATTTATATTCTTGAAGGAGCGTTTTCCAATCAGCACTTTGTCCAAATCCTCTCATACCTAATCTATGAATTCTCTTTGGACAATTATCTGCCGCAACTTCGCATACCATTGAACCTAGACCACCAGTAATGGAATGTTCTTCCACTGTGAAGATTTCATCATTTTCACTTAAGATCTTTGTGATACCTTCTTCATCTGTTGGCTTGATTGCACATACATCAATAATTGTTGGATCAATGCCTTTCTCTTTTAAGATTTCTAATGCACCTAATGAAGATTGAACCATTAATCCAGTTGCGAATACCGCAACCTTTGATGTACCTTCATGAATGACATTGATCTTTGTTACATCAAACTTCTTATTTTCATCAAATACATCTTCTACTTTACTTCTTCCAAGTCTTACATAACAAGGATTCGTTGTAGAAGCGACATAATCAATGACTGCCTTTGTTTCCCATTGATCACATGGTGCATATACTTCTAGGCCTGTGATATCTCTCATGATTGCGATATCTTCGATCGCCTGGTGAGTAACACCATCTTCACCGACCGTAATACCTGAATGAGAGCCTACGATCTTTACGTTTAAGTGTGGATAAGCCACGCTATTTCTGATTTGTTCCCAAACTCTTCCAGTACAGAACATCGCAAAGGATGACGCGAATGGAATATAGCCGCTTGCCGCAAGTCCTGCAGATACGCCAACCATGTTAGCTTCTGCGATACCCATATCAAAGAATCTTTCAGGGCATACAGCACCAGCTTTCGCACTGTTTGTAGAGCCAGCTAGATCAGCATCTAAAACTACGATCTTTGGATTTTCTTGAATGAGCTTTGAAATCTCTTCACCATAAGCTTCACGTGTTGCCTTAGCCATCTTATTCACCCTCCAAATCTTTTAATGCGACCTTTGTCAATTCAGCATCTGGTGCTTTACCATGCCAACCTGCTTCATTTTCCATAAAGGATACACCTTTTCCCTTGATCGTATTCGCAACGATACAAGTAGGTTTTCCTTTATAATTCTTTGCGGATTCAAAAGCATCATGTAAAGCTTCATAATCATGTCCATCAACAGTGATTACATTCCAACCAAAAGCTTCAAACTTTGTATCGAATGGAGCTGGTCCAATGACATCTTCACACTTACCATCGATTTGTAAACCGTTGTTATCAATGATCCAACAAAGATTATCAAGTTTGTAGTGTCCAGCAGCCATCGCAGCTTCCCAGACTTGACCTTCCTCTGCTTCACCATCTCCAACAAGTGCATAAATACGATGATCATTTTTATCTAATCTATTTGCCAAAGCCATACCTACAGAAGCGCTTGTACCTTGACCTAAGGATCCTGTTGACATATCAATGCCATCTAATTCATTTAAATCTGGATGACCTTGTAATCTTGAATTCAACTTACGGAATGTTAATAATTCTTCTTCAGGAATAATTCCCTTTTCTGCGAGTACTGCATACAATAATGGTGATGCATGTCCTTTTGATAAAACAAAACGATCTCTTTCTAAAGAATGAGCATTCTCTTTTGTGAAATCCATGACATCAAAGTAAAGAACTGTGAGAATATCAGTAGCACCTAAAGATCCACCCGGATGTCCAGATTGGGCATTGGATACTTCTTTAATAATGTTAATGCGGATATTCTTTGCGTGATTCTTCATCGCTTCTAAATCCATATATGACCTCCAACTTTCGCCTAATAATCATACCATAAAAATGTTTGTGTTTTTTTTAACTTATAAAAAACTGCAATTTTTTACAATATCTCTAACAAATCACTAATTTTATTAATTTTAGGAATATCAGCTGTACATTTTCTAGGTCCATGTGTCCATATCCATATAGGTTTCATATGAGCACGATACGCACCAATGATATCGTTAGCGAAGATATCTCCTACAAATACACTTTCTTCAGGTAACACATTCAATTTCTTCATTGCGTTTTCAAATATCCTTGTATCTGGTTTCTTATATTCGTAATCACCTGACACAAAGATATTTTCTTCTTTAAAGAATTTCATAATGCCTGCGTGTTCTATCTTTTTCCTTTGTGCGATACTATCTCCATTTGTAATAATAGCTAATTGATATTTTTCTTTTAGTTTTTCTAGAGTTTCGATCGTATCAGGAAAAGGTATCGTCGCTTTCCACTGTTCAGCGTTCCACCATTCTTCAAAGTCAGGACAAGGTAATGTAATATCGTATTTTTTATTTAACATCTCTACGATATGTCCCTTATAAATATTTCCTTGTTCCTCCCATATCATGCAGTCTTGAAGAATAGATTCTAATTCCACTTCATCTTCATTAGGAAGACATGTTTTTAATAAACGATAAAACGTATCATATGCATACTCTTCTCGATGGCCTAACGTATCATCAAAATCAAAGAAGATAGCTTTCACATTTGAATAATCAGTTGTCATCTTCTTTTAAAAATTCCTCATATGCTTTTTTTACATCATCACTTACATCATCCCAGATTCCAATTTCTTCTCCAGGTCTTAAATAGCGAAAATAAAATCTAGAAAAGAATAAATCTTTTTCTTTATGTGTTAATTCATTCCAATTTTCTGGTAATGGTTCCATATTTGTCTCCTTTTTCCACATATAGTATAACAGTTACTGGAACAAAAAAAGGAGTTCTTATGAACTCCAATTTAATTACTTAGCTAACTTCTTGTTTAGAGTTAAGAATCTTTCAGCTAAGATACCGAAACCTTCAGCACTCATCAACTGGTCTTCAGCATGTGTGAGTAATAGGTCCATGATAACCTTGTCACCTTGAGCTGTCTGTGTTAATAGCTTAGCGTGAGCATCATGTCCTTCAACATAAGCATCTTGACCTTCCTTGATCAACTTTTCAGCTTCTTCGAAGTTACCTTCCATTGAAGCGTCGATAGCTGCGATATAGTTGGAACGAGCTGTTCCTACTGCTGCGATAATGTTAAAAGCAATTAATTCTGTACCTTCCATGTTATTCTCCTTACTTGTACACTTTTGTACTTAACACATAAATAATAATATGAAAACGGTTTCCATGCAAGAAGATAGAAACCGTTTTTTACATTTTTTGATTTTCTTAGCCGTTCAATTTCTTTTCAGCTAATTCAAGAACAGCAGCACCATCCATCAAACCATAAGCTCTCATATCGATAGCTTCAACTGGCTTGTCTGGGAATTGAGACTGTAGTTTGCTTAATGCGAAACGAACCTGTGGTCCAATCAAAATAACATCTGCTTCTGGTCCATGCTTATCAACTTCATTTAATGAGTAAGCAGCGATGTTATAGTCAGCACCCTTCTTAGCTGCAGCTTCTTTCATTTTGTTTACGAGTAAGCTTGTTGACATACCTGCAGAACAAAATAGTGTAATATTCTTTGCCATAATTATTAAACCTTCTTTCTTGGATATTACTCCTTACTTATATATTAATATACAAGCGCTTTCAGTTCAACATAAAAATTATATTCATTTTCATAAATTTTATATATTATTGAAAATATTCTTCCATTGTTAGACCAGATTCAGTAATCTTTGTCGAATACTCATTTCCCACATATCTAAAATTCCATGGTGAAAATTTAATGCCTGTAACTTCTTCCTTTCCTTCTGGATAACGAAGGATATAACCATATTCACTACAATGAGAAATAAGCCATTGATAAGCTTCTGTTTTTGAAAAATCAGTATCTAGCTCATACTTGTGATCAACCGTTCCTAAATCAACTGCCAAACCAATTTGATGTTCAGACGAACCAGGAATACAGTCGATACGATCCGCCTGTACATCGCCAAGTGTATCTCTATAATAATTCTGAAGTTCTTGTTGTTTTGTATATGAACGATACCCAGAAATTAAATATAATTCTATTCCATCATCACTAGCTGCTTTGAACATTTCTTCTAACGAGGAAGCTGCTTCTTGTCTTAGTTTTTGGTGACTATATTGACTGACTGGCACATCCACTAAATCAGATGGAACATAATCTGGTTCAATCGTTTGTTTTTTATTTATGATCCTTAATAACGAATCGTTTGAGGTAGTATCTTCTGAAATGATTTCTGGTGTGTTTGAAGGTGTAGGTGAAGGTGTTTCTGTAGAAATCGGAGTAGGAGTGTTAATTTCCGAGGTGGAAGTTGGAGAAGTGGACGCTTCTGGAGAATCAATTTCCATGGTTTTTCCACTTAATAATAAATAGGAAAAAGAAATGGCTAATACACCACTTAGTATTAAAACAATATAAAGTTTTCGATATAAAGATCTTATATTCATAGAAAATATTTTACCTTAATTCCAAATAAAGCACAAAAAAAGAGAAGAATGAACTTCTCTTTGATAATGACCTGGCAACGTGCTCGATT